>JBEKVS010000115.1:0-15254 GCA_049513795.1 Occallatibacter sp.
GCCACCGCTTCAGCCTTCTGTCCGGCAGCCTCTTCCACCGTAGCCAGGCGTTTCAGCATCTCCGGCATCTGGCCGCCCTGGTGCTCATACGCAGTCAAGGTAGCAGCTTCCGCCTGGGAATCACCCCTCGCGTTCTCCGCTTCGGCCACCCATTCGTAAGCGCTCGCATCCTCCACATATTCGGGATACATCGCAATCACGCCGACGAGGTCCTTTAGAACGACGTCGTATTGTTTCTGCTGCGCGGCCGAAACAAGCGCCTTGAGCTTGTCGCGCCACTCATTGAAATGCGCCGCCTCAGGGCCGTACTTGCTATCGATCCACGCGAAGAACTGCTTGTCGAATTCGTCCGGCGAAAGTCCGAGATCGCTTTGGATCACTTGCGCAGTTGTCTGCAACTTGGCGTAAGAATGGACCATGTCAAGGAGTTTGCCTTCGCCCCACTTCTCCTTGATGAACGCGCAGATGGCGCCTGCCTGGAAGTAAGAAACGATAACCTGACCGGGATACTCCTGATTAACAAAACCGCGATCGAGTTTGGCGACCGGCAGAAGCTTCTTATCGCGAATCGCGATGAGTACATCGGGGGTAATGCGGTCGCTCCACTCCGGCGAGCGCTCTCCCTCTTCGTGCACAGCAAGGCCTTCGGTGAACCAGCGCGGAACACGATGATGCGTGGCCGTAAGAATGTATACGTGGCTCATTTCATGCCACAGCGTTGCGCCCCAGTTGAAGTCTCCCGGCTTGCGCGCGGAGGGGCTGTCCATCGCAATCACATCGCCAAATGTGACGCCTAACGCACCCAACCCGGGCATGCCCATTGTGCGCACAGCAAAGTCTTCGTGATCAGGATAGACCTCGACCTGCACCGGTCCAGGAAGGCTCATCTTATATTTCTTATCGTAGGTCGCGATGATCGTATGCAGCTCAGCTTGCATGTAGGGTTGAAGCAGCGCGGCCTCTGACTTATGGAGTTTCAGAATGGTCGAGTTATCGCGTATGGTTTCGAAGTTCTTGTAGCTGTCGAGCAGCCGCAGGCTGTTCACCGTTGCCGCGTCGCGATAGCCATTGTTGTAACTCAGCTCCAGCTCCTGGCGCGGCTCGTCTTCCTTTCCCAGCCGCATAAGTTCGATGCCCAACGCCGAATGCGCCGCCCAAAGGTGTGGAGTAGCATCGATGGCCTTGCGGTAATACGTCACCGCATCCTCATAGCGATAGTGCAACTCGAGCTGACGAGCAACCTCAGCATATCCTTCGCCGTAGCGGGGATTGACCGCGGCGATCTTCGCGAACCACACATCGGGTGGGCGATCGGCAAGCAATTCGATGGCAGCGCGAGTGGCCATGGCATCGAGCGCGTCAGCCTGCAGCGCGATGGCCTTGTCAGCTTCCACTGCGGCGTCGTCGCGGTCGTCGTTCTCAAGAGCCAGTTGCGCAATCAGCTCATGGGCTTCGGCCAGTTTTGGATCGAGCTCGACGGCCTTTGCCAAATAGGTTGCGGCCTTGCCATCGAAACCATCGGCGGAGACGCGTGCGAGTCCCACATATGCCAGCGCATTCGCGGGATCCTTCTGGAGCGCCTCCCGAAACAAGTCCGCAGCGTCAGACTGATTGAAACGCTGGTGCAGCAAGACACCCCAGCGCACCTTGTAAAGCGCGTTGCTGTCTGCCGGCTGCGTGGCCAGTCGGAACTGTTCATTGGCGCGATCCCATTCATCCAGTCCCCAGAAGCCTTCGGCGCGGAAATAGGCGTCAGAGCTGTGCGTCAGCGCTTCGAAGCACGATTGCGCGGCAGCGTCAGCGCCGTGTTTGCGCTTCATCCAGCAATCGTCGGGGACGACGGCGCGCGCGGACACGACACACGTGAGCAGAAAGGCCGGAAGCAAAGCCACGCGTTTCATTGGTCCAGTTTCTCCTGTAGCGTTGCTAGTTCTATAAGAGCTTCCGTGAGTTGCTTCTTGTAGTCTGCGGGATCCATCGCCGCTTTCTGATACTTCAGCATGTCGACCTTTTGTTCCAACTCCTCCTTCTTGTCCAGCAAAGCGCGCTTCGCCGGATCGTTGGCGGCAAGCTGACTTGTGCCGAAGCGCAACAGCGTGATACTCGACAGCAACATGCCCTGTCCTTCGCCGGCTTCGCGCACCGCTTCGCCATGGCCCACGTCGTTGAAGACTGCGTGCTCGGTCGCCAGCCGCTTCTCCGCATCGTAAAACGCAGCCGTCTTCTGCGTTGCGTAACGAAAGGCTTCGATGGCGCTGACGGAATCGCTCTTGTCCGTGTCGGCGGCGGGATCTTGCAAAGCTTCAATCCAGTAGCGGATGAAGACGGTCGCATTCTTTTCCGTGCCCGATTTGGTGGCGGCGATGACAGCGCGGCCCGGCCTCTCGAGCGCCTGCACAGCGCCACCGCTGGCGCTTGTGGTGTCGACAATGAGCTGGCGGCGCGCTGCAATGCGATCGCACATCCCGGCAATCTCTCCTGCCGTTACGTCAGGGCCAACGAGATTGAATTTGTACTCAACTCCGTCGAAGGAACCATGGCCTATCAGCATCAACACCAAATCATCCTCAGCTTTGGCCTCGTTCGCAACTGTGCTCATCGCATCGTGGAACTGCGCTGCTGTGGCCTGTGCTCCTTTGAGGGTGATGACGTGTGCCGTGACGCCTTCGGATTTGAAGATGCGGTCGAGATCGTTTGCCGCCGATGTAAAGCGCTGCTCGTAGTCGGGCTCTCCACCGAGGCCGGCGACGACGACGTAGTAGGTCGCAGCATGCGCATGCAGCGCGAGCAGACACGCAACGACCGAAAAGAGGGCGCACTTCATCTTCATACCACCGCCCAATGGCGCCGCAGCAGCCACTCGGCAACGGGTAAGCCCAGCAGCAGAAGGAAGACGATGGGCATGTTCCACAGTTCCTTTGTCGTGCGAACGGAGATGCCCGCTTCGGAGTACGAAATGTCGCGCGGCAGATTCTTCAAATCGGTGGGATTCCAGTAGCGGCCGCCGGTTTCCGCGGCGAGTTGTTGCAAAAATGGCCGGTTTTGTTCGGTATGAAAGTTCTCCGCAACCCCATCCTCGCGCTGGAAGGTGAGAACGTCGCGGCCCAACTCCTCCGGTTTGGCGCCTGCTGATTCCGCGACGACTTCTGCCAGATACGTTCCCGGCTTCTCCGCAGTCCACTCAGCCAGATATTGCCCCGCCGCAGATTGTGAAGGCCTGAGCTCGACAAGAGCATCGGCACCGCCGGGGCCTACAATATGTGCCGTGACATGTGCATCCGAGGCGGGCTGAAAGGTCCGGTCGCGTACTTGCGCGGTCAGTTGCACGCCGCCGTCATCCATGAGAAGGCGCGCCGGCATGGACGCTGCAACCGGACCGGGCGAATCGGCGATCAGCCAACGCAAAAGCTGCTGCCAGAAGATATCGTGCGAAGGATCGCCCAGCGCCTCGCTCATCTGCCAGCGCCATGTTCCGCCCGTGGCCAGGATCGCTGTGCGGCCGCTGCCATAATTCTGCGTGACCAGCAGCGGCAAGGTGCGACGCCCGGCATGCATGTCGATCAAATCAGTCGCGCCGGGTTTAGGTGCTCCGGGGTCCTCATAGTCGGCCAGATAGGTCAACTTCTTCCAGCGTTCCGCATTTTTTTCTGGATCGTCGAGCAGACGCGTGATGGGCGAGTCGATGCCTGCCGCTGTCAACTCGACTGTTGCGGCATTGCGGCGGAAGTTGTGATTGCCCGCAGGCAGAAATGTGGGCAGCAATTCGTTCAGACTTGACGCGCCCCAGCCTCCGTCGCTCAATGCAGAGCTGCCTCCAAGAAAAAGAATGCCGCCGCCGCGACGATCTACATACTCGCGAATCAGCTCCTGCTGCAACGGTGTGAAGTAATCCTGGGCGACCGAACCGATGATGATGCCCGAGTAGGCGAACAGATCTTCGGCGCGGATCGGAAACCCCGCGGCCAGTTCAGCCGGGTCGCCGATGCCCTGACGATAAATCTTGTTTTCGCTTGTGCGCAGCATGGAAACAATTTGCACGGTGGGATCATCGTCTTCGGCGCGCCGGATGAACTTGTACTCCCATCGCGGTTCGCCTTCGACGTAAAGAATGCGCCGCTTGCCGTCGCTGACCGCGATGGGCCGTGTCATCGCGTTGTTGTCCGCCGATTCCTCGCCGGGAAGCGGCTCCACGGAGAATTTGAGACTCTTCGCGCCTACGCTTCCGGCGGGAAAAAACAATGGCTCGGTTTGCAGTTGTCCATTGGGCGCCAGCGTGATCTGCCGCTGCGCGACGATCTTCTCGCCGTCGCGCACATCGAGGGTCGCCTGTTGCCCCGCATAGCCGTGCTGCATCAGCGTGACGGTAGATGCAATCCGCGCGTTCACCACGGCGCTCGCCGCGACGCTCACGTCTTCCAACTCTACATCGCGCGCATGTTCCGGCTTGCCGAACCCAATGGTATGCACGGGCAAACGGCGCTCTTGAAGAGCTTGCAACGCATCTGGGCTAATGGCCGAGCTGCCGATACCCACCGCGTTCTGGCTTCCGTCGCTTAGCAGCACGATGGCGCCGACAGGCAGATCGCGCGTCTCGCGGGCTAGCTGCTCGAGCCCCTGACCAATGTGCGTGGCCGCATCGACCGGCGCAACTTCACCCGGCGCGGCGGCTTGCGTGAGTCCGCCGCCGAGCCGGTAAATGCGCGTCTCGAATCTCTGCTTCAGGCCATCCAATACGCCGCCAGTCAACGCTGCAATCGCCGCGGCCTCGCGTGTTTTGCCGTCGCTGTCGTCGATGCCCATGCTGCGCGATCCATCCATCACGACGGCGATGATGTTCTGCCGCGAGCTCAGTTCGCCGACGATCATTGCCGGCTGCCACAACAAAAGCAGCAGCAGCGCAATCATGGCCGACTGCATGCCCCAAACCGCGCCGACCTTGCCGACGTGAAGTTTTGTCTCGGAATGTTGCAGCCGCCATCGAATGAGCACAGCCAGCCCAAGCGCGGCAGCGAGTATCAGCACCGGCAGTAGCCACTCCGGCCACTTACTCAGCAGCACGAACTGGCCTTTGGTAAACACCGGGCTAGGGTACTTGAATAGAAGCTGAAACATCCGTGGTCCCAGTTCTGCGTGGGTTCCAGTTCTGCGCGAGCAGGTTGCTGTTCAACACTCTTCACCCGAAAGCGAAGGGCTCAGTGCGTCATTCCATAGATGATGTAATCCAGTCCGACGCGGAAGGCCATCGACGCAAAGGTTTCCGGATAGTTGGGATCGTCCGCCCACTCCCATGCATCGCCCAGATGCATGTTGTGGCAAATGGCGACGATGATGCGGCCCTTGTCGTCGCGAATCGCCCGCCACTTGGGCTGATAGCCGTCTTTTTCGTAGGTGCGGCCGGTCCACACATACTGCTCGCCGGGTATTTGCATTTTATCGTCGATGTCGTAAAGGGTGTGGAAGATCTCATCGCCGCTGGCAAGGTTTTCGACTGGCCGGTCGGGCAGCACCTGGCGCATGCCGTTCATGAAATTCTCCCAGTCCTCGGTGCCATGAAAATCATCCACCATGAGAAAGCCGCCCTTGAGCAGATACTCCCGCAGCCGCTTGGCCTGCGCATCGGTGAAGCTCCAGTTCTGCACCTGGACGGCATAAATCCAGGGATAGTTGAAAATGTCATCCGAGTCGAGCGTCACCACTTGCTCGGTTGGGCGCCCGTCGATGCGGGTCAACCGGTGCATGGCAATGAGGAACTGGCGGTCGGCCTTGGGATAGTCACGCGACCAACTGTTGAACCAGCGCCGCCCGCCTCCAAAGCCCTGCATGCTCGATGCGGACAGACGCGAATTGTAGGCCAGCCGCGACCAGTAGAACTCGGCCTTGACGTTGGATGGCGAGTCGTCATTGCCAAAGCCAAAGTCGGCGGTTTGCTGCAAAGCCCAGACGGCTCCGCAGCACGCCACGGCCGCGATCGCCGCGAGGGCGGTTCGTGAAATCTTCATGCGGGGAACCGTCATGGAGGACCCTCCGCGTTTGGAAACGCGCGAGAACCGGGAGCGCTTGGCGGTTAGACGGTTTAACCTCGCGGTTGGTTGCAGTCGGTTGAAGCCGGCCAGGCAGGCTGCCCCGGCCCTTGTCCGAGCCGGTTTCCACGTGAGAGGATGCATTCATCGCACAGCTCTTGGTGCGAAGCTGCAATCTTGTGAACAGGCGCGACATACTTCGGCTTGGCGGCATGGCTTTGGCGCAGGCCGGGGCGTCGCGAATGCTGCCCGGAGCTCAAACCTCCGTCGCCTCGTCCCCGTCCGGCCCATCTGTCGAAAGCAAAGCGGATTACACGCTTCGCATCGCTCCAGTTGCCGTCGAACTCGACCGCTCCCACATCGTTTCGACGATCGGCTATAACGGCATTGCGCCCGGGCCGGTGCTGCGCATGCGCGAGGGCAAGCCGGTTACGGTCGAGGTTATCAACAATACGGATACACCGGAACTGGTGCATTGGCACGGCATGCTCATTCCTCCCGAGGTCGATGGCACGGAAGAAGAGGGCTCTCCCCTTGTGGCCCCGCATGGGAGTCGCCGCTTTCAGCTAACTCCCGGCCCTGCCGGAAGCCGCTGGTATCACTCCCATGCCATGGCCATGGACGATCTGCACAAAGGCGCCTACACCGGCCAGTTTGGCTTCGTCTACGTCGACAGCGGTCATGATCCAGGCCAATACGATCAAGAGCTCTTCCTGGCGTTGCGCGACTGGGAGCCGTTTTTTACCGGCACCATGGACGACGAGGATGACGATACGCACGACGGCCCCTTGCTTGAGAAGCCTGCCGCACTCAACACCGATCCGGGCGGACTTGAGGTCGGCTCCATGACTTACTCCATCAATGACAGGGCGCTTGGATCGGGCGAGCCAATCCGTGTCCGCCAAGGTCAGCGTCTGCTGATCCATTTCCTCAACGCCAGCGCGATTGAGAATCGCCGCATTGCCTTTGCGGGCCACAAAATGAAAGTGATTGCGCTCGATGGCAACCCAGTCCCAACTCCGCAGTTGCTCGATTCGGTCTTTATCGGCGCGGGCGAACGCATCGACGTCGAAGTCGAAATGACCAATCCCGGAGTCTGGGTTCTTGGTTCGACAGAGAAGACGTTACGTGAGTCGGGATTGGGCGTTGTGGTGGAGTACGCCGACCAGCACCGTCCACCGCAGTGGGTCGACCCGCCGAGGACGCGCTGGGACTACACCATTTTTGGAAGCGGCAGTTCAAGCGGTGGAGGAAGCAGTTCCGGCTCAGGAGCAAGAGACGCCAGTCCGTTCGAGCCGCAGCAGACGATTGAACTGATCTTTGAAAAGGTCCCTGGCGGAGCGGGCAAGTTCAATCTGTGGCTCGTCAACGGCAAGCCGTATCCGCACGAGCGGGAATTTCAGTTGCAACAAGGTACGCGCTACCGGCTTGTGATGCGCAACCGCACAGACGATGCCCATCCCATGCATCTGCACCGACACCTATGGGAACTGGCCGAAATCAACGGGAAGAAAACCGCCGGCGTGATCAAGGATACGGTCGTCGTTCCTTATTTTGGCCGCGCGGTTGTCGATTTCACTGCGGATCAACCTGGACTCGCCTTGTTCCATTGCCACATCCAACAGCACATGGACTACGGGTTTAAGGCTCTGTTTCGCTACGTGTAAATCAGCTTCGATCCCGCCGGCCCCTCCAATCGTTTCAATCACTTAGCTTTAGTTCGTATCCCGCACTTCACAAGCTGAATTAGAGATCGATTTCAAAGATTTGGAAATCCTCGCCTGAACCACCCTGCGGTTATGACTTCGGTCGGCCTTGAATTCGGAATTCAATCGGATGCCCGCGGTGTGGGGTCAACTGCCGTAGTCGGCGGCCGGTGTTTCTGCGCAGGTCATCGCCGCGATTCGGGGTTCGTGCATCTCATTTCTAAATGAGTTGATTCGCTCCTGTCGCTTTGAACTCGTGCCATTCAATTCGCGCATTGCCGCTTTGGACAGCGCTATGTGTTAATTGCATATGCATGAGTGGGCCACGTATACGATTCGGAGATGCACGGCGTGAAGAAACTGGCAAGCGCGTTCGATCCCCTTTGGTATAAGGACGCCATTATTTACGAGCTGCATGTTCGCGCATTCGCGGACTCGAACGGCGACGGCATCGGGGACTTCCCCGGCTTGCTCTCCCGGCTGGATTATCTGCAGGATCTCGGTGTCACCTGCATCTGGCTTCTCCCGTTTTTCCCCTCGCCCTTGCGCGACGATGGCTACGATATTGCCAACTACGTCGACGTCAATCCTTCTTATGGAACGCTGAACGACTTCAAGCTTTTCCTCGATGCGGCCCACCAGCGCAACATGCAAGTGATGATCGAGCTGGTTATCAATCACACCAGCGATCAACACCCTTGGTTCAAAGCCGCGCGCCTGGCGCCACCCGGCTCCCCGGCCCGCGAGATGTACGTCTGGTCATCGACCGATTCTGTTTACAAGGACGCGCGTATCATCTTCACCGACACTGAGAAATCCAATTGGACCTGGGACGAAACGGCCAACGCGTTCTACTGGCACCGCTTCTTCTCGCACCAGCCGGACTTGAACTTCGATAACCCATTGGTTTTGGAAGAAGTCCTGAAGGCTATGCGCTTCTGGTTGGATATGGGCGTGGACGCGCTGCGCATGGACGCAATCCCATATCTGGTGGAGCGTGATGGAACATCGTGCGAGAACCTGCCCGAAACGCACAGCATGATCAAACGCATTCGGGCCGCCATCGACGCCGAATACGGGAATCGGCTTATCCTGGCCGAAGCCAATCAATGGCCAGCGGACGTGCGCCCTTACTTTGGAGACGGCGACGAGTGCCACATGGCGTTTCACTTCCCCTTAATGCCTCGCATCTATATGGCCCTGCGCCAGGAAGACCGGTTGCCGATTACCGACATCATGGCGCAGACCCCGGACATTCCCGACAACTGCCAATGGGGACTGTTCCTGCGCAATCACGATGAACTGACGCTGGAGATGGTCACCAACGACGAGCGCGACTACATGTACTTCGCGTACTCGGCCGACCCGCGCATGCGCATCAATGTCGGCATTCGCCGCCGGCTGGCGCCGCTGGTCGACAACAATCGCAGACGCATTGAGCTGTTGAATTCGTTGTTGCTCAGCTTCCCCGGCACGCCGATTCTTTACTACGGCGACGAGATCGGCATGGGCGACAATATCTACCTCGGCGACCGCAACGGCGTGCGCACTCCCATGCAGTGGAACTCCGACCGCAACGCCGGCTTTTCGCGTTGCGATCCTGCTCGGTTATATTTCCCGGTGGTTATGGACCCCATCTACGGCTACCAGGTGATCAACGTGGAAGCGCAGTTGAGCGACCAGTCGAGCCTTCTGCACTGGACGCGCAACATGATCGCCTTGCGCAAGCTGTTCCAGGTCTTCGGGCGCGGGACGTTGCGGTTCCTCAATCCGGAGAATCGCAAGGTGCTCGCCTATATCCGCGATCTGGACCGCGGAGATGGGTCGCACGAAACCGTGCTCTGTGTGGCAAACCTCAGCCGGTTTGCGCAGCCGGTCTCACTTGATCTCTCGGAACACGCCGGCCAGGAACCCGTAGAGATGCTTGGCTATGTTCCATTTCCGCCCATCGCGGAGTCTCCCTATGCGATTACCTTGTCACCGTATTCGTTTCTGTGGCTGGAGTTGCAGCCTGCCAGTCTGAAGGTCGAACTACCTGAGAAGCCGCAACTGGAAGACGTGGGAGCAGCGCTGGCCAACGAATCGGCGGCCATCGACCTGCTGACCAAGGGATGGGTTGGATTCATGGCGGATCGCGGACCCGCGCTGATTGAAGGGGCGCTGCCGGCTTGGATCGCGAAACAGAGGTGGTTTGGCGCCAAGACGCGCAAGATCCAACAAGCACGCGTGGCGGATTGGGTGGAGCTACCTTTAGCCGCAACCGTCCAGAAATTCACTCCCAGCGAAGCAGGTTTTGCCCCCGGTATTGGTCCCGCACTTTTTATTGTGGAGATAGAGTACGCCGACGGCCCCGCTGATATGTATCAGATTCCGTTGGCTTTCAGTGTCGGCGCGGACGGCGAGGAACAATCGGCAGAGCACCCCCAGGGCATTCTTGTCTCCCTGCCGACGCAGGTCGGACCAGGCGCGCTGCACGACGCTACCACCCGGGAAGACTTCCGCCAGGGGCTACTCAGTCTGATCGAGCGGAACGCGACAATATCGCTTTCGCACACCCAAAGCGCTGTCGAACTGCAGCCGCGTGAGACCGATCCTTTGCAGGACGTTCAGGCCAGAGACATGGCACCGGACGATTCCGGTGGAGACCATTTGGCTGCGTCCTCTGCCAAGCCGTCTTCCGGAGTCCCCGTTTCGCCTGCCCCGCTCACTGCGCAGCCGGGCGAAGCAGCTGCCGCAACGCGGGCAGACGGGCCCGCGTCGCATTCCGAAAGCCGGGGACAATTGCAGGCGCGTGAGTCCCCTCACGCAGGTGAAACGGTCCAGGGCAGGGGCTGGCTCGAAGCCCGCGCCTCTTCGGCCTTTGCTCATGCCCACCCCCAGGAATTGCCATCCAGAGTCGGATCAGCGGAGCAGTCGAACACCTCAATCTTGTATGACAAGCAGCTTATCTTGAAGCTGTTCAGGCGGTTGCAGCCGGGAGAGAATCCGGATGTCGAGATTGGGCGCTTCCTTACCGAGGTGGCGCGCTTCCCGCGCATCGCACCCTTTCTGGGCGAGATGGCGATCCACCATCCCAACAGCGACAAGACAACCGTGGCCATGCTGCAGGGGTTGGTGGTCAACCGGGGCGATGGCTGGGAGTGGTTTCTCGCGCAGATCGCGAACTTCTTTCCCTCTGTGGCTGCCCTTCCCGCACCACCCAGGGCAGCTAAGCCGAGCTTCCTAAGCGACCATTCCCCGCTCCGCGAGGCGCTCGAACATTCCGGCGCGAGCATGCAGGCCGCTGCGCTGCTGGGCCGCCGCACCGCCGAGATGCATCTCGCGCTGGCCACGCCGACCAGCGACCCTGCTTTCGCGCCGGAGCCGTTTACCGGCGAGGATCTGGCCCGCGATGCGCAACGCATCGACGCCCAAATCACCTCTACGCTCGAGGCGCTGAAGATCAAGCTCTCCACACTTAAAGACTTGACGTCTGACGATGCCGCTTTGCTGCTCTCGCGGCGCATCGACCTGTTTGCCCGCGCCAACGCCATCACGGCGGCCACCGCCGGCGGCCAGCGCATTCGCATTCATGGGGACTACCACCTCGGCCAGACGCTGCGAACAGACGCGACGGATGGCTCGACGCCCGACTCCGGCGACTTTGTGCTGCTCGATTTCGAGGGTGAACCCGCGCGCCTTCTCGCCGAACGCCGGCAGAAGCAATCGCCTCTCAAAGATGTTGCGGGAATGATTCGCTCGCTCTCTTACGCGGCATACTCGGGCCTCTATGACTACCTCGCTTCCCACCCCGAGCAGGCGCGGGGTCCCCAGGTTGAGAGCCTCACGGGCTGGGCCGTGCTTTGGCAGAATTCCGTCTCGTCCGAGTTTCTCGGTGCATACCGTGAGACCATTGCAATGAATCCGCAACTGCTGCCGGCGCCGCAGCAGGCTCAGGCCCTGCTGGCCGCCTATCTGCTCGAGAAAGCTCTCTATGAGCTTCTCTACGAGCTCAACAATCGCCCCTCATGGCTTCGCATCCCCTTGGCCGGCATCTTAGCCTTATAGGGGCGAACAGGACTGAATCAGCAGGCCCATGACACGCTGGGATTCGATTCCCAGCTGGCGTTACCCTGGCGAAGAAACGATGGCAACGGCGAACCAGACTCTCGAAAGCTCCTCTTCCCTGGCGCAACCCGGTCCCGGTCTTCTTGTTCTGCTTGCCAGCATGGGCCAGGAAGAGCTTGCCAGCGTGCTCACCAGCCTGAGAGCTCTCAATCAAGCTGAGGGGCTGATCGTCGCCACGCCGGAAGCCGTTCCGGCGGACGCATGGCCCGATCTGCGCATCGTTTCGGTCCCGCCGACGGAGACATCGTGGACGTTGACGGCCGCCGACTTTGCAAATCTGTTTCAGCTGGCGGAGGAGAACCGTGCCCGCGGAATTCTCATCCTCGGGCCGGGCTCCGAGTCATTGGCCGAATCGGCATTGGGCGAACTGGCCCGGGCAGTCGTGGGCAACTCGGTCGACCTGGCCGTTCCATGTTACGATCTGCCCGCTAACGCCGGCCTGATCAACTCCGCCATTCTTTATCCCCTGACGCGCGCTCTCTTTGCCTCGCGCACTCGGTTTCCTCTGGCCATCGACCTGGGCCTTTCCGTGCGCATGGCCCAGCGCCTCTCCGCGGCCGCGCAACGGTTCACGTCAGTCAACCAGGGCGGCGCGATTCTTTGGCCGGTCAACGAAGCTGCTGTTTCCGGCTTTACAAGCACTGAAATCAACGTCGGTCCGCGCGCCACGCCGCAACCGGCCGACCCGGACATCAATTCGATTCTGGCGTCGGTCACCGGATCTCTATTCGCCGATATCGATGCCAAGGCGGCATTCTGGCAGCGGACGCGTCAATTGCCCCCCGCGCGCTTTCCTTTGCCAAAGTCTGCGCCAACCGAAACAGGGGCTGACATTCTGCCCATGCTCGACGCCTTCCGGCTGGCCTACACCAACCTGCGGGAGATCTGGTCGCTGGTGTTGCCGCCCAATACGCTGCTCGGGCTGAAGAGGCTCTACCTCACCGAGCCGGCGGCGTTTCGCATGCCCGATGGCCTGTGGGCGCGCATCGTTTACGACTTCCTGCTCGCTTACAGGCTGCGCACCATGAATCGCGGCCACCTGCTTGGCGCTTTGATTCCGCTTTATCTGGCTTGGGTGGCGAGCCACATTAACATCACCGCGTCGGGCACCGGGCCGGAGCACCATATCGAGGCTGTGGCAGCGGCTTTCGAGCTCGACAAGCCATATCTGGTTTCGCGCTGGCGCTGGCCCGACCGGTTCAATCCATGACCTGGCTTATGGCAGTCAGAGCGAACAGGCCGCATGATCAATGGCTCAGCGTGATTCGCCAATGCGGATCGACGCGCCGAGTTAAGCAACTGCAGGCGGCATCAGAACGCTGAATTCGCCACGTTTCAAAGGACGCAGCAACAGAAATCTATCGAAGGAGTCCGTCCGATGCAAAACATGTTTGCGATCCTGCTCCAGTCGGCCCCAAGCCAGCCTTTGGAGCCCATGTACGCGGACAACATCTCAATCTGGCATCACATGTCCGACGCGCTCCATCAGTCGATTTACCGCGTGCTGTCGCTGCTGATCGCCATTTTGCCCGGCATCCTGGCTTTCTTTGTGGCCCTGGCGGTGTTTACGGCGGTCGGCATGCTGATCTCGGCTGCGCTGCGGCGCGGGCTTGGCTGGGTCAAGTTCGATGCCTACGTGGCCCGCACGCGCAGCAACGCGGAATGGACGCCCGCCACGCCTCCCAGCGCGCTCATTGCCCGCAGTTCGTTCTGGCTTTGCGTGTTCATGGGACTCATCATCGGCGTCTCGGCATTCGATGCCTCGTATGCGACCGCGACAACGCTGCCCATCTCGTTTTTACCCTATCTCACTCATGCCGTCGGTGCAATTCTCCTGCTTATCGCTGGCACGGTGATCGCGCGTTTCCTGGCGCGTTCCGTGCTGATCGGTGCGGTCAATGCGCAATTGCAATACGCGCGTTTTCTTTCGCTGGGAGTGAAGTGGCTGGTGCTGGTGCTTACCGCGGCCATGGTACTTGATCACCTGGAGATCGGCGGAATCGTAGCCGAACTGGCCTTTGGCATCCTGTTTGGGGGCATCGTGCTGACGCTCTCACTGGCCATTGGTCTTGGCTCCCGCGACCTGGTCAGCCGTTCGCTGGAGAGTCATGTGGACCGGCCCGGTGAGCATGGCATGATGCCGCCCAACATGCCGCCCCCTTCAAGCACAGAAACGATTCGCCACTTCTGAAGCGGAGGCGAGTACGCGCTCGATGTGAGGCTTCCCCATTCCGAGTGCGACCGGCTCAGCCATGCAAGTGGCGCCGCAAATCTTCGGGATGATTGCAATGCGCGAACGCAGTTTCGCGGGATACGCGACCGGCCCAGACCAGTTCAGCGAGGGATTGCTCCATGGTTTGCATCCCATCGCTGCGCCCGGTTTCAATGTTGGCGCGCAGTTGATGGTCGTCCCCGCGCCGAATCAGATTGCGCATGGCGCTGTTCGCCACCAGAATCTCGACCGCCGGGAACCGGCCCGCGCCGCTTGCCGCAGGCAAGAGTTGTTGCGAGATCACGGCCAGCAGAGCCAAGGATAGCTGCTGGCGGATCTGCGACTGATAGCCGGATGGGAACGTGTCGAGAATACGCGAAACCGTCTGGGCGGCATCGTTGGTGTGCAGCGAGGTAAGAACCAGGTGACCGGTCTCGGCAGCCGTGAGCGCCGCGGCCATGGTGTCGCTGTCGCGCATCTCGCCCACCAGGATCACGTCCGGATCCTGCCGCAGCACGGCGCGAACGGCTTGCGCAAAACTCAACGTGTCGCTGCCCAGCTCGATCTGCTCAACAAGTGATTTTCGATTGGCGTGCTGATATTCGACCGGGTCCTCGATGGTGATAATGTGATCGCGACGATTAGCGTTGATGCGGTCAATCAGCGCAGCCATAGTTGAAGTCTTGCCTGACCCCGTTGCTCCGGTCAACAGCACCAGCCCCTGGCGGCGTTCCGCAAGCTGGCCAAGCGATGCCGGCAGATGAAGCGTTTCAAGCGTTGGAATCTGTGCCGGCAGCAGGCGGATGGAGGCGGCGAGCGTACCGCGCTGAAAGTGGAAGTTGGCGCGAAACCTGCCCGTAGCGCCGCGCACAAAGCAGAAGTCGATGCACTTGCGTTCCTGCAACTCCTGCATCTGGCCCGCGGTCAGCAGCGGTAGCAGCATGCCGCGAATGCTCTCCGCGGAAAGAGCCGGCCCCGCATCGGCGGCCAGCGCTCCGTTGACCCGCAGCGTGGCCGGAGAGCCGGAGACAAGAATTACGTCGGAAGCGTGGCTGTGTACGGCAACCGCAAGCAGTTGGTCGATCGAGCGCTTCTCACCCGATTTGCTGACCGTTGCCGAGCGGTTCAGTTGATCGACCAGCCTCGACAGCTCGCCCTCATGTTCCACCATGGTCAAATCATATGATTTCGGCATAGTATGCGCAAAGT
>JBEKVS010000116.1:0-15244 GCA_049513795.1 Occallatibacter sp.
CCGCGGCTGGCCTGCTCCGTGTAGCCGCCCTTCAACAAGTTGGGAATGCCGCAGGCGAACTCCACATTTTCCAAACCGCGCGCCACTTCGCCGAGCGCATCGGCAATCGTCTTGCCATTTTCAAGGCTGATAATTTCGGCCAGGCGGCTGCGATTCTTAACGATCAGGTCGCGCAGGCTAAACATTACCTCGGCGCGGCGCGAAAGGGGCGTAGCGCGCCATTCAAGAGCAGCCGACTTTGACGACGCAACGGCGCGATCCACGTCTTCCTTGCCGGCAAAGCCAACCTTCGCGATCACTTCGCCTGTGGCAGGGTTTGTCACATCGCATTTGCGTCCAGATGTTGCCGCGTTCGCCTTGCCGTCAATCCAGAGTGAGACCGCTGCCGGAGTTATTGCCTCAATTGCACTCATCCCTCAACCGCCCTTCCGCCCGTGCTTTGCGCGAGTCTTGCCGTGCCCCATCAATGTGTCTGAATCCATTCCATGGTCTTCGAGGCCAGCCTGTCAAACGCGTCAATGGCCGTTCGCAAATGATCTTCACGGGTATCCTCAATCTTGTTATGGCTGATGCCCTTGAGCGACTGCACAAACAGCATCACGGTTGGGATGCCGGCTCGCGCCACTTCGGCCGCATCGTGCAGCGGTCCCGAAGGCATGCGGTGCGATTGCCCCGCGGTCTCGCGAATCGCCTCTTCACAAAGCTCGACCAGTTGCGGATGGAATGGAACGGGCGCAATGTTCCAGATGCGCGCCCACTCCACGGTGCAGCCTTCTTCCGCGGCGAATTGAGCGCTCTTCCGCTGCGCATCGCGGTACATCGAATCAAGCACGCCCGCGTCCAGGTCGCGCTGGTCGAGGGTCGTCTCGCATCGGCCCACGACGGCGGTTACAATGCCGGGAAACGTCTTGACGCTGCCCATCGTGCATACGGCATCGGGATGCTGCTTGGCAATGGTCCGAATCTCGAGCGCCAGCTTGGCGGCCGCGGCCAACGCGTCGCGTCGCGCTGTCATGGGCGTGGAGCCCGAGTGAGCCTCTTGCCCATGAAAAGTGATGGCATGGCGCTCCACGCCCTTGGTCCCCAGCACAACCGCCAGAGGCAGGCCCATCGTTTCAAGCACCGGCCCCTGCTCAATATGCAATTCAAGATAGGCCGCTGCGTTTTCCCTCTCGCGTCCCGCATCGCCGATAGCGTCAATGTTTACTCCACACGCGGCCAACGCGTCGTCGAGTCGCACGCCAATTGCATCCGTACGGCCTCGATCTCGCTCGATGCTATGTGTGCCGGCGAAGGCCGAAGAGCCAAACAGGCTGCGCCCAAAGCGCGCACCCTCTTCATCTGCCCAATCCACAAGTCGAATTGTGACTGGAGGCCTCCCATCGAATTCGTCGATAATTCTGCGCAGTACCGCGTAAGCACTGATGACCCCTAGACAGCCGTCAAGCCAGCCGCCATTGGGAACCGAGTCAAGATGACTGCCGAGAATGAGCGCCTGCTGCGAGCCCCCGGCAAGCGTTGTCCACCCATTGCCCGCGGCATCGAGATGATGCTCAACAGGCAACGCCTTCAGCTTTTGCTGAAACCACTGCCGCGCCTTCAGCCAGAGCGGACTCCATGCCAGCCGTTGCGCGCCATTCTCATCCGCAGTCAACGTGCGCAGCTCCTTGAGGAGATCGATCGCGCTCTGTTCATCAACTGGCATTGGTCACACCTGCTGCTTTGTAATGTGGCTCGCGGCGAAGCATGCGGCCGCGACCCGGCTCGCCCACAAACAGCCCGTCGCGCACTTGAACTTTGCCGCGCACTATGACAACGGAAGGCCGCCCTTCAATTGCGAATCCCTCGAATCCGTTGTAGTCGTTGTTGGCGTGCTGGGCAGCCGCGGAGACAACGCCGCGATAACTCGTGTCGTAAACAACCAGGTCAGCGTCAGCTCCCACGGCGATCGTTCCCTTGCGGGGGAAAAGTCCGAAGAGCTTGGCCGGGCGTGTGCTCAGTGCATCGACGAAGCGGTGAATGTCCACAGCGCTGCGCTTCACGCCGTAGGTGTACATCAGATTCACGCGATCTTCGATTCCCGGAATGCCGTTGGGAATCTGCGTGAACGCCTTTGCGCCGAGAAGCTTTTGTTCGGTGTCGAACGGGCAGTGATCTGTGCCGACGGTGTCAATCAGGCCTGCCTGCAGGGCGCTCCACAAAATCGTCTGGTTACGTTTGTCGCGCAGCGGCGGCGACATGACGTGCTTCATGCCTTCCACGCCGGACCGCTCGGCATAACTCTTGTCGAGCAGAAAATGAGGCAGCACCGACTCAACGTAAATCTTCACACCGCGCAGCTTGGCCTCAACAGCCGCACGCAACGCCGGAGCGCAGGAGAGGTGCACCACATAACCCACTGCGCCGGTCTGCTCAAGGAAGGTTGCGAAGCGGCTTGTGCCCTCGGCTTCCACAGCCTCGGGACGGCTTGGCTCGTGCCACTCCGGTCCAGTCTTGCCCTCGGCCAGCAGCAATTGCTGCAACTGGGCAACTAGCTCGGCATTCTCGCAATGCGCCGTTGTGATAACTCCCAACTCCGCGGCCAGCTTAAGGGTCGAAAACATCTCCTCGTCATTCACGCCGAAGAAATTCTTGTAGGCCAGAAATATTTTGAACGATGCAGTCCCGTCGCGAACAATCTCGCGCAATTGCGCTTCGGTCTCTGCGTCGTACCGCGTAACGGCCATATGAAAGGCATAGTCGCAGGCACTGTTGCCTTCGGCTTTCTGTTTCCAAAGCTTATATCCATCAAGCGCATTCTCATTGCGCGATGGGCAGCACATCTCAATAAATGTCGTAGTCCCACCGATCAGCGCGGCCTTGCTCGCTGTGGCGTGCGTGTCCTTGGCAAACGTGGCCATGAAGGGCAGATGAATGTGGACATGCGGATCAATGAAGCCGGGAAACACCAGCTTTCCTGTGGCATCAATCACTTCGGCCATTGGCGGCGCAGCTAAGTCAACGCCGATTGCAGTGATAGTTTCATCCTCAACGTAGATATCGCCGCGCGAGCGCGACTCAGCCGTTACAATCTCTCCGCCTTTGATAAGCAGCGCCATGCGAAACTTCTCCGTGCCTGCCGTCGTGCCGAACTCGTTTAGTGAATGTGAATGCCTACCCGCTCGCGATAGGCCTTCATGGTTTCCCAATCTTCGGTGACCTTCGTCTGCTGTTGCGAGAGTTCGCTCCAAGTGATTGCGTCGCGGCCTGAGGGAACCTCGACCATCTCGATGCAATTGTCGACTGGGCACACGTTATAGCAGAGCCGGCAGCCGACGCAATCCTGCTCGCGCACCAGCGGCTGTGGCCGTGTTTCTGTTGCTTCCTGCTTGCCGTTCGAGCGCACATCGTATGCGTTCGGTTCGACGAGACTGCCCTGCGGCGAGATGAGATCGATGCACTGGTGCGCGGTGTCGTTGCATGCCACATAGCAGAGGTTGCACTTGATGCACTTCCCGGCATCGATGCGGGCCACGGCGCGATACGACAGGTCGAAGTTCTTGAAATCCGAAACGCGATGCAGGCTATGGCCGCACACATCGGCAATGGTCTTGAAGCCTTTCTCGTCCATCCAATTCGAAAGCCCGTCGCATAGGTCTTCGATAATGCGAAATCCGTAATGCATCACTGCCGTGCACACTTGCAGGCTCGATGCGCCCAGAAGCAGGAACTGGGCCGCGTCCTGCCAAGTTGCGATTCCGCCCATACCGGAGATCGGAATTCCTGACTTGGAGACGATCTCGTCGGTGCCCAGCGATGCAAGCATATTGAGCGCGATGGGCTTGACCGCTGGTCCGGCATAGCCGCCGTGGCCGCCTTTGCCACCAATGCTCGGTGTCAGCTCAAGCGTCTCGAGGTCCACGCCCACAATGGAGTTGATGGTGTTGATAAGCGAAAGAGCGTTCGCGCCAGCAGCTACACCTGCGCGCGCCGGCAACACGATGTTGGTGATGTTGGGCGTCAATTTCATGATCACCGGAATCGTCGCCGCCTCCATCACCCAGCGCGTGATGCGTTCGCAATACTCCGGCACTTGGCCAATCGCGGAGCCCATGCCGCGTTCGCTCATACCGTGCGGGCAGCCATAGTTGAGCTCAATGCCATCGGCGCCTGTGTCCTCAATGCGCTCGATCACCTCGCGCCACGCCTCGGGCGTCGACTCGACCATCGCCGAAACAATCACCGCGCGATCGGGCCATGCGCGTTTGACTTCGGCGATCTCACGCAGGTTAATCTCGATCGGCCTGTCGGAGATGAGTTCTACATTGTTGATGGCCAACATGCGCTGACGACCATAGTGCCAGGCCCCATAGCGGTTCGAAACGTTGAGCACCGGCGCGCCGATGGTCTTCCACACCGCGCCGCCCCAGCCAGCTTCAAAGGCTTTGTGAATCTGCGCCCCCGAGTTAGTTGGTGGCGCAGAGGCCAGCCAGAAAGGATTGGGAGACTTGATGCCGGCGAAGTTGATGCGAAGGTCTGCCATGCTTACCTCACCTCGACTGAAGCGGGTGTGCGCAGGAATTGTTGATGAATCGAAGCGGCGGCAAGCTTGCCATCCTGAACGGCCATCACGGTGGATGCCGCACCGGATGTGCGAATGCAATCGCCAATCGCATACAGTCCCGCGTGGCTGGTCTGGAAACCGGAGTCTACTGCGATAAAGCCGGTGCTGGTTTGCAAGCCCAGCAGCGCTGCGATTGAGGGTTTGTTTTGTCCCACAGCTTTAACAATCTGGTCCGCGGCAAGAACAAACTCCGACCCATCGACGGGCTGCGGAGAAGGCCTTCCGGATGAGTCATTCGCGCCCAGTTCCACACGAAGGCAAGCCAGTCCGACGGGAAAGCCATCTTTCAGAACCACGCGCACAGGCTGGCTCAGGAAGCGAAACTCGATGCCCTCCTTGAGTGCAAAATCATACTCGTGCTCGTAGCAAGTCATCTCGCGATTGGTGCGGCGATAAACCATTGTCACGCGCTCTGCGCCCAGCCTGCGGGCAATGGTGGCGCAATCGATGGCCGTATTACCCGCGCCAATCACAATGACATTGCGGCCGATATGCATCGCCGCCGGGTCGGTTTTGCTGGCCTCAATAAACGCCAGGCCATCGACAATGGCTTCCTCGCCTTCGATGCCAAGGCTGGGCGTGTTGCCTAAACCAACGCTTAATACCGTTGCGTCATACCTTCGCTCGACCTCCTTAAGGGAAATGTCCTTGCCGAACTCGATGCCGGTCTCGATGCGAACGCCGAGGCTCTCAATCATGCGTGCCTCTTCAAGAGCGACTTCTACCGGCTCGCGCAGCGCGATGATGCCGTATGTAGACAATCCGCCGGGCATTCCGCGCTTTTCGAAAATCGTCACTGCATGGCCTAGCCGCGCCAGCTCGCCGGCACAGGAAAGCCCCGCGGGGCCTGCGCCGACCACAGCTACGGATCTGCCGGTAGGCGCGGCGTTCATAACCGGGTAGTTATGATGCTTTCGCGCGTGATCCATGGCGTAGCGTTGCAGGCGCCCAATGGCGATCGGCTTGTGATCCGCGCCCAGCACGCAGGCGCCCTCGCACAGCTCCTGCACCGGGCACACCCGCGCGCAGGTTGCGCCCAGAAGATTCGCGGCAAAGATCGTTTCCGCGGACCCGCGCATGTTGTTGGTAGCGATCTTTTTGATGAAGCGTGGAATATCGATGTGCGTGGGACAGGCATGGGTGCAAGGCGCGTCGTAGCAATAGAGACAGCGGTCGGCCTCAACGGCGGCGGCATGCTGAGTCAGCGCAGGCAACTGCTCGGCAAGGGCCGTTCCGGCCTCGCCTTGTCCAACCGCTTTCGTGGCCGAATCCATCCATGCGCTCCTTGCGGATTTCCCGTCTCCTGCGGATTTCCCGTCTAGTGACACCGGCATCCTCATCCATGGCGGAATGAGGAACTCGGCCGTCAATGGGATACACGCCCGCCCGGCCCGGAGTTCATATTCTAGTGCAAATGCTTGCGGAAGCAAGTAACGACATTGCCAATGCGGCAGATCAGCCGCCCGCCGTTACCGCGGATGTGCGCACCTGGCGCAGCGGCAATGCGGTCGCCGCGGAGCGGGTCTTTTGTATCTCGGCCAGGATGGAAAGAGCGATGGCTTCGGGCGATTCGGCACCCAGGTCGAGCCCAGTTGGAGCGTACACCTGGTCCAGCCAGTGGTCCGCCTGAGCCGGGATCGCGCCTTCCGGTACGTTCAGCAAGCGGGCGGCCTCGACGAGGAGTTCGCGTGTGCGCCGCTGCGGCCCCAGGACTCCGATGTAAAAAGGCGGCGCTTCAAGCCGCAGAAGACAGGCAATGATCTTCGCATCCTGTTCGAAGCTGTGCGTCATGACAACGGCAGCATCTTCGCGATGAAGGCTGGCGAACACGGGCAAAGCTTCGCGCAAGGCGAGACCGGACAGATCTCCGGGCAAATCATTGATCGGGAGCGTGTATAGCTCATCTGCATGCATGAAACGCTCGCGGCTGGCCAGGTGTGAACGGCCATCGGCAACCGTGACATACCATCCCAACTCCTTGGCCAGGCTCTGGAGCGGGCGGGCATCGTCACCCGCGCCAAAAATACCAAGCGTCGGGCGTGGAACACGGTAATCCGCCCATGCCCTGACTGTTTTATCCGCGTCCGCAATGCTAGCCTCAGCGGGCTCCCGGCTCGCCAACGACCGCTCGGCGAGAGCCTGCAGCGCGTCCGACAGGGCCTCGCGAGGCCCAAGCAGGGCGTCGTGAGATTCAAGTCGGCTGTCCATCGCGCGCAGACGCTCCAGGACGTCCTGCTCAAGGCCAGCAAAGGCGCGGCGGCCAAGCCGTGAACCCTCCAGCACGGTGGCTACCGACAGCGCAGATCGCTGGTCAAAGGCCTGCTGGAGCGCGACGAGCAGTGGGGCGGCCGTTACGCGGCGTTCCAGCAGCAGAAAGACAACGCCGCCGCAACCCGAGCCGAAGGGTCGATCGCCATCGTCATCGGCAGTCGAGTACTGCTGAATAGTGGAGCCGTGTGCAGTGAGCCACCAGGCCCGGCTGGCCACCTCGGCTTCAAGGCAGCCTCCGCTTATCGCGCCGGCGCGACGGCCGTCCGCGGTCAGGAGCATGAGTGCGCCCGGCTTGCGGTAGCTTGGTCCCTGAACGGCTATGACCGTGGCCAGCACACAATCCGCGCTGGCAGATTCGATTTCGCGCCAGAGAGACAGAATGCGTTCCAGGTCAGTCATGCTTCTATGTTACCCAGCGACCGTGCGGCGGCAAACGGAGGCTTCACCTTTTGCACCCAGGCATAACTCCGCGTTTGCGCCTCCGCGTTCTCGCCAATTTATCACGGCACAAATTTAAGCGAGTAAGTCGTCGCCGGATCGACCGGACCGTGCAGAATTCCCAACGACTTGAGTTGCTCGTAACTCGTCTGCCAGCGCGCGGCGGTCATGTGCCCCGTTTGGTCGCCGCTGGAGTTGCCGCCGGTAACGAAGGCTCCATCGCGAAGCGCTTGCGCCGAGTACGCCTCCTGCGCCGGGTTGAGCGCCGGGTTGAGCTTGAGCAGCCAAGCGTTGGTGGCCGTTGGATCGGCCATGTAGGCCTGCCAGCCGCGAATGCTGGCGCGCACAAACTTCGCCACCAGGTCGGGGTGTTGCGCGACAAAGTCGCGATTGACAAATTGCACCCGGTAAGGGTCGTAGCCGGTCGAACTGATGAGCAGGGTGCGCACCTCGGCGCCCGCCTGCCGGGCAAAAAATGGCTCGCTGGTGATGAAAATCTGCTGCACATATCCGGGATCGGCGATGAAGTTTGCCACCGACAGCGTGCTTGGAACCTGCCGTGTCTGCTGCAGGTTGTAGCGCTGCGTGACATATTTCAGCCAGGTTGCGCCGGGCTGCGCGGCGATGGCGTGGCCTTCCAGATCCTTGAAGTCGTGGATGGGCGAGTCTTTGTGGACCATGATGGCCTGCGGGTCGTGCTGCATGGTGGCCGCCACGGCAATCAAGGGCAGGCCATTCGAATTCCATTCCAGAATCTGATCGCTCGAGCCCAGCCCAAAGTCCGCCTTCCCCGAGGCAACCAGTTGCGCCGCGCCGCCATATTGAGGCAAGGGCAGCAGGGTTACGTCGAGACCCTCGGCCTTGTAGTAGCCCAAGAGCTGCGCCGCGAAGAAGCCCCCTTGCTCCGGCTGCGGGTACCAGTCCAATTGCAGCCGGACGGGAGCAAGGCCGCCGGCCGCGGAGGGCTGGCTGCCGTGACAGCCACAGACCATGAGCGCGCAAACGGCCGCCGATATGAACGCGCCGGAGCGGAAAAACCTGCCTGATCTCAAATGGAACCTCATCCGGGAGAGTCGTCACTTCCTTGAAATGAAACGTATCACGGGGCGTGGGGAACAGCCTTGCTCCGGCTCGGTTTGCTCAGGC
This sequence comes from Occallatibacter sp., assembly GCA_049513795.1. GTDB lineage: Bacteria > Acidobacteriota > Terriglobia > Terriglobales > Acidobacteriaceae > Telmatobacter. The sequence goes on from JBEKVS010000116.1 coordinate 8,459, forward strand.
CTGATTTCGGACCGATACCGCTTGTGCTGAGGAGAACCGGGATGCGAAGTGCAGCAAAGCCTCATCACAGCCACGCGCAGCAGCCAGTTGCATGCCGCCAACCAAGCAGGGGATTGTGACCACGGGGACTCCCGCCAGGCTGAATGGGGTGGTGTAACGCAACAGGCGGGCACGTGTCTTGCTGTGGTCCGCGCCTGCCGCGAGCCGCGCCACCGGCGACGCGGGAAGCAGCAGGAGCTCATGTTCGGCAAGCAGCCCGTCGATGCGGTCGCTGAAGGCCTCATGCCTGCGGCGAAGGGCCGTAATCTCGGCCTGGCCGATGCCCCCGCCCCACACCAGCCGCTCGCGAATCGAGGGCTCGAAGCAGTCAAAGTGGCCGGCGTGAATCCGCGCTGCCTCCGATGCCTGAATGGGAGCGAAAATCTCAAACGACTCCGCCCACCAGGAGCAATCAACGATCGATCCACGCAGGCCCAGCGCCTCAAATCCCCGCGCCGTTTTGCGCAGGCTGGCGACGATCTCTGCTTCGCAGTCGTGCAAAAAGCCGTCTTCCACAACGGCGAAGCGAGTAAACTCGGCCTGCTCGATGGTCGTCTCCGGGGCAAAGAGGCCAGCCAGGAATGGAGCATCTTGCAGGTCGCGGAACAGGCAGCCCATGGTGTCGAACGACTCGGCCAGGTGCGCGCCACCACGCCAGTCACCGCGGCCCAGGGAGGCGCGATACCCAGCCAATCCGCAAAGCGCCGCGGGCGCGCGCACCGAGCCGCCCGTGTCCGTCCCGATCGCCATCACCGCCGAGCCCTCCTGCACGCTCGCCGCTGCCCCTGATGAGGAGCCGCCGGTCAGCGCTGTCGAGTCGAGCGGTTGCAAGCAATCGCCAAACTCCGGATTCTCGCCGGTGATTCCATAGGCCAGTGGATGCAGATGTGTCTTCCCCGCAATCACCGCCCCGGCTGCGCGCAGCCGCTCCACCAGCCAGGAATCCTGCGCCGCCGTCCCGTGAAGATCGCGATAGAAACGGACGCCGCAACTCGTTGGCGTGCCGGCCAGGTCGAAGCAATCTTTCACCGAGACCGGAATGCCCCACAATGCTCCGTGACCGTCGCCAAATTGGCCACCTTCGCCTCGCGGCATCGTCTCAACGCGGGCTGCCTCGGCCAGAGTCCAGGCTGCGTCCTGCCACAGATGGGTATTGCGCCCGGCATTTTGGCTGGACCGTGCTAACGCAAGCTTCGCAAGGCCCGTGGGCGTCGCGCTGCCATCGGCCAAGGCCATGCGGAGGCTGCGAACCGTCCAGGCGTGAGCGTCCATAGGGAAATTGTATGCGACCGAAAACAGAAGCGCGTGCAGGCGGTAGTATCGCGCGCCCAATGCGGCTGTCGTGCTAATTTCGAGTATGAGAGTTGCTTCAAAAGTCAAGCGCCGCGCCGCTTCCGAGCGGTCCGGCACGGCTACAAAAGCTGGCTCGCGTCGGGATCCGGATCTCGACCTGAGCCGGATGGCTCAACTCGCCGCCTTTACGGCCCGCTCCATGCGCACATCGCGCCCGCGCCCCTTTGGCGCGTCCATCATTGAAACGAAATCCGGAAAGATGCTGCTCCGAGCCCTCAACGCGGTAGCCCAGGAATTCGATCCCAGCGCGCACGCCGAAGTCCGCGCCATCCGCAAGGCGACCAAGCGGCTAAAGCAGCTTTCGCTGGCTGGCTACACGCTTTACACCACCTGCGAACCGTGCCCCATGTGCATGAGCGCCGCGCTCTGGGCCGGCCTCGACCGCGTGGTCTATGGAGCTACAATCGAAGACGCAAATCGCCATTGCAAGCAGATCCAAATCCCCGCCACGGAAGTGGCCGCGCGTAGCGACATGCGCTGCGTGGTCGATGGCCCCTTGCTGCGCGATGAGTGTTATGCTCTTTTTACCCACCCCGAGATGCTGCGGGCGTTTCGCCTCTGGTCCACACGCAAACAAAAGTAGCCGGAATCGGAAATTGCTGATCGCAGCTTCGATTTGGATGTCGAGAGGTCAATTCCTATGCTGGCCACGGTCGCGGCAGAACTGTCTGGAATTCTCTCCGACCCCGCGCGTGTAATCACCGCGCCGGCTGTGGTCGATCGCCTGTCGCATGACTTCTATTGGTACTCGCCTATACTGCGCCCGCAACTGGCCGATAAGGTGGGCGATGTCGCCGTACAACCGGTGAGCGTCGAAGAAGTGCTTGCGGTGCTTCACTTCGCCGGGAAACGCGGGATTCCCGTCACGGTGCGCGGCGCCGGAACGGGCAACTACGGCCAATGTGTCCCGCTCCAGGGCGGCATCGTTCTCGACCTCTCTCTGATGGACAAGCTCGAAGACATTACGCCAGATGGCGTAGCCATTTGCGAACCGGGATTGCGCCTTGCCGTGCTGGAGACCGAGGCCCGCAAAACGGGCTGGGAGCTGCGCATGTACCCGTCAACGCTGGCCAAAGCTTCGGTCGGTGGCTTCCTCGCCGGCGGTTCCGGCGGCATCGGCTCGGTGACACATGGCGGCCTGCGCGACTTCGATAACGTGCGAGCTTTTGAAGTGGTCACCATGGAAGAGGAGCCGCGCGTCGTTCTGCATGAGGGCGCGGCGGTGCACGAAATCCTCCACGCCTGGGGCACCAACGGCGTGCTCACGCGCATCTGGTTTGCGCTCGCCCCTGCCGTCGAGTGGACGCAGTTTACCGCTGCCTTCGATACCTACCAGCAAGCCTTCGAGTTTACGCGCACCATCGCTGTTGGATCAGAATGGACGAAGCGTCTGGCTACAGTATTCGAGTGGCCCATCCCTTCCTACTTCACGCCGATCAGGCAGATTGTGCGCCCGCAAAAATCGCTGGCGCTCATCATGATCGCAACCGCACAGGCCGAGGCTTTGCGCGCCAGGGCCGAAGCAGCCGGAGGCGAAGTCACATTTTCCGGAGCATTCACAGGTCCGCGCACCCAGCCGCTGCTCAGCGATTACACCTGGAACCACACGACGCTTTGGGCCATGAAGGCCGACCCGGCACTCACCTATCTTCAATGCGGGTTCTCGCCCGACAATTGCGAAGAGCAGTTCGCGTTGCTGCGGGCGCGCTACGGAGATGAGTTTCTCTTCCACATTGAGTTCATGAAAAATGGAAATGGCGTGGTGATTCCCGGAGCGCTTCCCATCGTGCGATTTACCACCGAAGATCGGCTCAATGACATGATTGCCTACTGCCGTTCAATTGGGGTCTTTGTAGCCAATCCGCACGTGAATTATCTCGAAGACGGCGGTCGTTTTCGTCCCGACAATATTCAATTGCTGGCCAAGCAAAAATACGATCCGCGCGGCTTACTGAATCCCGGTAAAATGATCAGCTTCCGCAAGGAGACCGTGGCGCGATGAAGACCTGGATTCCGGACGCGCGCAACTTCGCTTACCTCACCTGGAAGCAGGTCGATGCTTTGCCGCGTGAATCCACCCTGCTGGTGCTGCCAACGGCGGCCATCGAGCAGCACGGCCATCATCTCCCACTCGCGACCGACACGCTCATCAATAATCTGCTGTTGGGCAAAGCGCTGGCACAGCTTCCCGCCGAGCTGCCCATCTATACATTGCCACCCGTCTGTTATGGCAAGAGCAACGAGCACATCGGATTTCCAGGAACCCTTTCCGTAAGCGCGCAAACCTTTCTTGCCGTGGTGCGCGACCTGGGCGCCAGCATCGCGGCTAGCGGATTCAAGAAGCTCGTGCTCTACAACACCCACGGAGGCAACACTTCCCTCGTCGACGTGCTGGCCCGCGATCTGCGCGCGGAGTTTGGTCTGCGGACCTTCTCGCTTTTCGGCTCAGCGGGCGCGACATTTGAAGGCGTCGGCGTGCAGGAGCGCGCCTATGGCTTTCATGCCGGTGAGATAGAGACTGCATTCCTCTTGCACGCCACGCCCGAACTCGTGCACACGCAGGAATACACGTCGAATTACATCGCGCGCGTAGACGCCCCTGAGCTGCTCAAGCCGGAAGGCTCATCGGCAAACTTTGCCTGGCTCACCCAAGACATTGCCCCCAGCGGCGTAATGGGCGACCCATCCCCGGCTACAGCGGAAAACGGCGAGAAATGGAGCAATGAGGCGTCTGCGCGCATTGCGGAAGCGCTGCTGGCCATGTATCACTTCGAGCCGAGGCACGGAGCCTGACCATGGCCCACGGCAAAGGCGCACTTGTCGATTGCGGAAACGGCGTGCGTGTGGAACGCGCAGTCGCATGCCGGTTGACAGATGGTACGACACTCGTCTCCGACCATTACTATCCTGCGGGCGATGGCCCATGGCCAACATTGCTGATGCGCCAGCCTTATGGACGCGACATTGCCTCGACGGTCGTCTATGCGCACCCGATTTGGTTTGCGCGCCACGGATATCATGTCGCAATCCAGGACGTGCGCGGCCGTGGCGCCTCGGATGGCGGCTTCTATCCCTTTCGCCACGAAGGCCGTGATGGCGCCGAGACCATCGCCTGGCTGCGAACGCATCCCGCGTGCAACGGCCGCATTGGCATGTACGGATTTTCTTATCAGGGTGCGACGCAGTTGCTTGCCGCAGCCGAACAGCCTGAAGGCCTGCAATGCATCGCACCCCACATGACGGCTGCCGACCTTTACCATGGATGGTTCTATCACAATGGCGCGCTGCGCTTGACTTCGAGCCTCGGCTGGGGCATTCAGATGCTGCGCGAAGACGCGCGCCGACTTGGCCTTCGCGATGCGAGCGACAAGTTGGAAGCTGCGTGGACAAGCATTCGCAACCAGGCTACGCATGTTCCGTTTGCCAAGCATCCCGCCATTACAGAGCCGGAGTTGCCAAGCTATGTGCGGGATTGGTTTGCGCATCGCGAGCCCGGTGAATACTGGACGAGTCTCGACATCAGCACCCGGCTCGATAGGATTTGTCTTCCGGCGCTGCACGTTTCTGGATGGTTCGACACCTATCTTGAAGGCAGCATCGCTGCCTATCTCTCGCTGCGTAACCATGCCGGCAGCGAGTTTGCACGCGAGAATCAATACCTCATTGCCGGGCCGTGGGTGCACATTCCGTGGGGAGATCGCGTCGGCGATGCGAATCTCGGCGATATCGCCAATCTCAATACCGGCGAGATTCTGCTGCGCTGGTTCGATCATTGGCTCAGGGATTCCGCGGCCTTCTCTGGCGAGCCGCACATCCGCCATTTTGCCCTTGGCCCGAATGAATGGACGCATGCGGAGAGCTGGCCTTCGAAGGCGGAGTTTCCGCTCTATCTGCACAGCAACGGAAATGCGAACTCCCGCAAAGGCGACGGTGCCCTAAGCAACAAACCGCCTGATCAAGACGAGCCGAGAGATGTGTTCGTCTACGACCCGGAGGTGCCTGTCGTTGCACCCGGCGGAGCCCAAGCATTGAGCGGGCCGTTCGATCAGTCGGCGTTGGAGCTAGGCAACAACCTGCTGGTCTATACGTCGGAGCCAGTCTTAAGCGAGACGAGAGTCTTTGGGCATCCGCGCGTCGAGTTATACGCGGTTAGCTCAGCTGCGTGCGCTGACTTCACGGCGAAGATCGTGCGCGTCACATCGGCCGGGCGTGCGGAGTTCCTCTCCATCGGAATCGCGCGCAGCACATGGCTGTTCGGCAACGATGGTTACGCGGCAGACCAGATTCGCAAATGGGAGTTCACCCTGGAACCGATCTCTTTTGTCTTGGCTCCCGGCGAGCGATTGCGCCTGGAGGTCGCAAGCTCCGCCTTCCCACTCTACGATCGCAACCCCTCCATCGCCGTTGCGCCACAGGACTCGGACAGTTGGAATTGGTCGCGATCGACGCAGCAGGTATTGCATTCGTTATATTACCAATCGGTTATTTACTTGCCTGTGACAGGAGCTGCCGGATGGTGACCACCCACGCGCCAACTGTCCCCGAGATTGAATTGCGCGCCGTGTGCAAGCGGTTTCGCAACGCGGCGGTGGCCATCGAAGGCATCTCCCTTAGCGTGGAACGTGGCGAGTTCGTAACTTTCCTTGGCCCATCTGGCTGCGGCAAATCCACATTACTCAAGCTGGTATCAGGCCTAAGCCCAGTCAGCAGCGGTGCGGTTCGCGTCAACGGCATGCCCCCCGAAGACGCCCGCTCCCAGGTCAGCTTCATATTTCAGGATGCAACGCTGCTTCCCTGGCGAACAGTGGAGCATAACGTAGGACTCGGCATGGAGTTGGAGCACGCTGCACGGCCTGCGCGCAACGCGCGAGTCGCTCAAATGCTGGAACTTGTTTCCCTGACGCATGTAGCCAAACGCTACCCGCGCCAACTCTCTGGCGGCATGAAGATGCGCGTATCCATTGCCCGCGCTCTGGTGAGCAGGCCGCGCATTCTGCTAATGGATGAACCGTTCGCCGCCCTCGACGAAATGTCGCGCGACCGTCTCAACGAGGAACTCCTGCGCCTCTACAACGAGCACAAATGGACCGTGCTCTTCGTAACGCATTCCGTGGCGGAGGCAATCTTTCTCTCCACGCGCGTCGTGATTCTTGCCGCGCACCCGGGCCGCGTTGCACACCAGATTCAGGTAGATTTGCCATGGCCGCGCACCGCCGCAACCCGCGAATCAAAGGCCTTTGAAGAACAGGTTACGCAGGCCTCGAGGCTGTTGCGGGGAGTTTACAACCCATGAAAAGGCAATGGCTCCTGGCCGTCAACAGCGTGGTCGTTCTCGCCTGCCTCCTCGGTCTTTGGCAGGCCTTCGTGAGCCTGAATCATCTGCCGCCCTACATT
>JBEKVS010000117.1:0-25696 GCA_049513795.1 Occallatibacter sp.
CGCGATGGCTGAGCAGCGTGTCCAGTTCCACCTCGCCCAGGACGGAACGCAGCGTGGTCTGCGCAAATTGCGAAGTCTGGTAGACGTAGTTGACCACCTTGATCGCCGCATCGTTGGGGTTGACCACGTAGAGCGTAACCACGGCGTTGACCTTGATGGTGACGTTGTCGCGCGTGATCACGTCCTGGGGCGGCACTTCAAGCACGTCCTGGCGAAGAGAGATGCGCACGATCTGGTCGAAAGGCCGGAACACCAGGATGATTCCCGGCCCCTTGGGAACCGGCAGGGCGCGGCCCAGGCGGAAGATGACGCCGCGTTCATACTCGCGCAGAATTTTGATGGAGTTGAGCAGATACAAAACAACAATGGCGATGATCACCAGAACCGGAGTCGCTGTCATTTCACTTTCCCCCACTCAGCACGGATTGTACTCCAGCCGAATCGCTGCCAATATGCCCGTCGTCATCCTCGACCGCCTACCGGATCGGGGTTCTCGGCTGGCTCGACCTTTAGCAGGTACTCCTCGTGGCCCACCACGCGCAGCGCTCCTCCGGCCGCAACCGGCACGCTGGCCACCGCACGCCAGATCTCCCCTTCCACCAGCACGTGGCCTTCCGGCGCGAGCGGCTCCATGGCCTTGGCCGTAGCGCCAACCAGCGCATCCACACCGAGCCGCGACTTCATATCCCGGGCACGAATGGCCAGACGCAGCAGGAAGACGGTGATCACTCCAAAGGCCGCGCTCACGGCGAATGCAAGCCACGGGCTGATGGCCATCTCCGGCACCGGAGCGGCCACCAGGGTGAGCATGCCGAAGGTCAGAGAGACGATCCCAGCGATAGCCAGCGCGCCATGGCCTCCCACTTTGGCTTCGAGCACCAGCAGGCCCAGCGCGGCCACCAGCAGCAGAACGGCGGTATAGCGGATGGGTAAAAGATTCAATCCAAAAATGGCCAGCAAGACCATCAACGTTCCCAGTGCGCCGGGAACAATGGTGCCGGGGGTGTTGAATTCGAGATAGATCAGCAACGCGCCGACAACCAGCATGAGCAGCGCAATGTTCGGATCCACAAGCCAGCCCAGCAGGTCTTCGCGCAGAGTTGGCTTGACGGGCGCAACGCGCGCACCTGCCAGGTGCAGCACCTGTTTCGTTCCGTCGAGGCGGGTGATCGTGCGGCCCTCCAGCGCGGCCAAAAGTGCGGAATCATTGTTGGCGACCAGGTCGATGAGGTGCTGATCCAGCGCTTCCTCGGCGGTATAGGAGTGCGAGGTATGCACCGCAGCCTCGGCAGCCTCGGCATTGCGGCCACGCTTGGTCACGTAAGAGCGCAGAAAGGCCTCGGCGTCATTCTCGATCTTCTGTGTCATGGTGGCGTCCGGCTGGCCACCGAACTCGAGCACCGGATGCGCCGCCCCGGCATTGGTTCCCGGAGCCATGGCGGCAACATCCGCCGCCTCCAGCAGAAAGAATCCGGCCGACCCGGCGCGCGATCCCGCCGGAGAAACGTAAACGATCACCGGAACCCGCGAGCTGAGGATGGCTCCCACCATTCCGCGTGTGGAGTCGAGCAAGCCTCCGGGCGTATCGAGTTCAACCAGAAGCGCCTGCGCGCCGTCGGAGTTAGCCAGCAGCAACGCCCGATCCAATTGTGCGGCACTGACCGGCTGAATCGTGTCGGCTATGACCAACTTATCGACGAGGGGTTGCTCGGCGCGCGCCTGCTCGGCTTCGGCTCGCATGCCCAGCCCGGTCGCGATGAGCACCGCTGCGATCCAACCAGATGATGCGAACAGTTCGCGTTTGCGCTTGATCATGGCTTGCCCCTTTCACTCGGGCCCAAGATGCGTCCGTTTAGCCCTTGGACTCCCGAGTTGCCGATTCAGTCCGGCGCACCAATCATGTCCGTGGCCGCGCCAGCGGCGTCTGCCCCAGCGCAGGTGGTTATTTCCTTTGCCCTTCTTTGGCCTCGACCTGTTGGCGCAACTCCTGGGCTGGCTTATTGCGCGGCTCGATCTTCAACGCCTCAACTACGTCGTAGTGCGCTTCGTCCAGGTGGCCGGCGCCCAGATCCAGCCGCCCCATCACAAGATATGCCTGCACTGAAGGCATCAGTTCAAGGCTGGTGCGCGCTTCTTTGCGGGCATTGGCCAAGTCTCCGGTTTTTTCCCGCACTTCCGCCAGTCCTGCGTGCACGGCAGGAACCCGGTCGTCGATGGCTACTGCCGTCAGATAGAGCCGCTCGGCTTCGAGCAGCAGCCCGCGGTCGAGAAAGTCCTTGGCTTGGCTGGCCAGCTTCTGCGCCTGCTGCTCCGGCCCCAGTGCAGTGAGGCGCGCCTCATCTACCTGGTCGAGCATCTGCGCGGCCTGGCGAAAGGCAACCGCATCGAAGTTACGCGCAATCCGCTCGAGCGGATCGGGCTTTGCGTTCTGCACGACGTCTGAATCCGCAACCGAGGCTGGCTTTGCCCCCGGATACTTCCACTCCACGGCCAGCGCCCGGCCTTCGCTGTCGTTGGGGCGCAACTTCAGGCACTGGTCGAGGGCCGATAAAGCGTCGGACACATTGCCATGGCGCTTCAGGCTCACCGCCAGGTTGAAGTAGTAGTCAGCGGTGTTAGGATCGGCGGCGACAGCCTGGCGAAAGAGCGCGGTCGCATCATGGCCCTGGCGGCTCACGGCAACGCCCTGGTTGTTGACGACTTCGGCAAGCGGAAGAACCCGGGCCACACTGGCAAAGGAATTCTCGGCCCTGGGGTAGTCGCCCGAGAAAAGCAGCGAAAGCCCTCGATAGAAGCTAGCCTCCAGAGCATCGGGGCCCTGCAAGTTAGGGTCGTCGCGGCTGACCTTGGCGAACGCCGCCGCGGCCTGCTCATACTGCTGGCCGTTATAGTCCTCGCGCCCCAAAGCCATCCACGCGGGGCCGAAGTCCGGACTTAGCGCGACGGCTTGTTTAAGATGGCGCAGGCGCTCTTCATGATCCGGCTCCGAAATTCCGCGCACGTACTGCTCGAAGGCATCGAGGCGCATGCTTCTTCCCGCGGCGACAAAGGTCTCCTCGGCCACATTGAAGCCGGGGTCCAACTGCCGCGTCAGTTTCCAGGCCAGCGAGTCAAAAACCGCGATCATGTCGCGCATCTCGCCCCGCTCCGTCACCTCCGGGCCCATGCGCAGATGGGGAACGTCCACCACCTGCGCCTGGGCAATCAGAGCGCTTCCGTCGGTGATGTAGCTGCCGACGACGATCGAATCAGCATCCAGCGTCTGGGCCAGCTTGAGAGCCGTCGCGCGCGAGGGATGGAAACCAGCCGGAAGCCCGAGATGGTCGAGCGCGTAGAGCCGGTCGCTGCGGCTCATGGGGGCGAATCCGGCGGAGAGAAAGCGGCTGCTCAGAATCTCCGGCGCGGCTTCGCGAATCCACTCGAGGCTCGGCTGGCCGCTGCGATTGTCGAAAGGAAGCACGAGCAGAATGCGCCCGCGTCCGGCACTCGAGCCGGGCAGATTGGCCGCGGGAGTCTGGGCATGCGCCCATGAAACCGCCATCAACGCCAGAGCAAGCAATTGAGCCGCATTCACCCGCCTTGCCCATCTGGATCGGGATGAATGAATCGTTTGCACAACAGCCTGATTATAGGCGTTGGGGCGGGGGCTCTCGGAACTCTATCTCACGCGATGAACGCAGATATGACTCTTCGCAACAACATCACACCGCGAACTTGACGAAGAAGAAGTGTTCAATTGCCGGTGGGAATGATCCCGGCATTCTCAACCATGAGGATCACCGTGCGTTGCGGGGCGCGCGTCCGGTGCATGATTCCTTTGGGAACAACGAAGCCCTGCCGCGGCGAAAGCTCCACCACGCGTTCCTTCAGCTCGATACGCAGATCGATGAGCAGCTTGCCTTCGACCACATAGAAGAACTCATCGTCCTCGTCGTGTTTGTGCCAGTGGTATTCACCTTCGATGATCCCCACGCGCACCACCGATTCATTCACCTTGCAGAGAGTCTGGTTGAACCATTTGTACTCGCAGGCATCGGCCAGCGCCTTCTCGTCAATCACCTCGAGCGGCGGGTAGAGAATGTTCAAGCGAGTTTCATAGGGGAAATCGGCCACTTCAGACATGCGGACCTCCTTTGGGGAATCGCAAGCTTATCGAGATACCCAATGGGTCCAGAATACTTAACGCCGCTCCATCCGCGCAGCAAGCACCCGCTCAAATCGGATCAGCGCCACCCATTGGCCGTCATTCGACTTGTACCATACCGGATCCCCGCCCAGTTGCCTGGCGATCTGATCGGCTGGAAGGTCGTGATGCAGCCCGAAGTATTTCTCGTCGAGCGCCTCACTTTGCGCTCCTAAACTCAGCAACGGCCGCGGCGGATCGTACTTGGTCGAAAACACAAGCGCCGCGGAAAACTTGCTTGGCTCTTCCGCGGCGCGAGCAATTTGGGCCTGGGTAAAGTCTTCAATCCGGTCCACGTCCCACGGCTGCTTGACGTAGCCAAGTTCGGGCCGCGTCAGTTCATCGCTCATGGGCCACGCGGTCAATACAGTGGCTCCCGGATAGCGCTTGCTCAGCTGCGCAATCGCCGCCTGGTGCAGGCGAATTACATGTGCGTAGTCCAGGTTGTCTTCGGGCGCAAAGCCGTAGGGGGGATTGATGAACAGCCCCACGACAAAGGCCGCACCGGCAAACACCGCCAGCGCCGGCCAAAAGGGAACGCGCCGGTAAAACGTCGTCACAGCCACCAGCAGCACCAGCGGATACATGGGCAGCAAGTAGCGGGTGAGCAGCGCTCCTCCCAGCACGCTGAACAACAGTGCATTGGCCAGCAGAAGCAGAAAAATCCGGCGCAACACGGGAACACTGAGCGCGGCTCGCTCATGGCCATCGGCATCCGGACGCGGATTCAACAGAATTGCCGCGATCGCCATCAGCACCGGCACAAACATGTTCATGTGCGCCGTCAGATGCAGAATGCGATGCCCGAAGGCGGCCAGAATCCGAATCGGGGCCAGCGTCGCTTGCGCGTTGTAGCGGACAAACTCCGGATTGCCGAACCAGAACCCTGTCTTCCAGTGGTGGTAAACATACCACCCCGCCAGCGGCAACAAGCTGGCCAGGAACCAGATCGTCTCGCGCCACAGCCGCGACCGCAGTGCGGGGTGGGTACGAATGCCATCGACAAGATTGCACACCGCCAGCGTCAGCGGCACGATGATTGCAGTTTCCTTTGAGAGAGCAGCGGCCGCGAACCACAGTGACGCGGCCCACGGCTTGCGCTCCCGGTCAGGCAGAGCAAACACCAGTGCCCAGAGCGTACACGCGGCGGCAAAAATATCTCCGTGCGCCAGCGCGCTCTGGGCAAACCAGATGGGGTAGATGCCGGTAAGAACGACGGTCCAGAAAGCTACGCTGGCCACGCCCACGAGGCGCATGGTAAGCCGCCAAACGGCGAGCAGACCTAGGGCAGCGGCCATCAGGACAGCTTCTCGCGTCACCTCGGGATAAAAGCCAGAGACCTTCCACCACAAGGCGAGGTAAAGGCTGGGCAGCGGAGGATGCGCGTTGCTGAGGGTTGTAATCGGGATCAGTGAGCCGGTGCGAAAGAAGTCCCAAGCCGCGGGAATGTAATAACCCGCCTCATCCCAGTAGTAAGGCAGGCGCAACAGCGTAAAGTGGCTGGCATAGAGGGCCGCGAAAACCACCGGGAAGATCATCCAGAGCGGCAGCGGTTCGTCCAGCCGGGGCTGCATCAGTCTTTTCAAGCGCAAGCGAACGCTCCTGGAACTGGCTCGGATGAGCTGCACTGCTTTGCGTCAGGAACAGCTCGGCCAGTCCCTGCCCCTTCTTCCTGGCCCGGGTCCGTCTCTGGTCCGTAGCCCTAGTTTCTGGAGTTAGTTCACCGGCCCTTGAGGAAAGCTGTGGCCGTGCGGCTCCAGATTCAGCACTCCAAAGGCCTGTTCGTATTGAGAGAGGTTCTGTCCCAGAACGTTCCACAGGGCCTTGGCCTGCTGCGGGCTAAGAAAGATGGCCTGATGATTGCGAATGTTGACCTTATCCGGGCTCTCGCTGGAAGCCAGGCCAAACACCAGTTGGAAGTCCCACACGCTCACCCGCACCTGCACGCTGTTCGCATAGGACTCGCGGTAGTCCGGGGTCTGGGCAAGATTCAATTGAGGTTGCTGCGCTGATGGACTCATTGTCTCACCAGATTACTCCGCCTGCCTTGATAGAGCCAGCGGGGTCAGGGCCAGCGCGGGCGGGGCCAGCAAAGTCAGGCCCCGCGAAGCTTCCGAGCGAGACTTGCACCGTAGTCCCGATGGATTCGAAGATCGCCCCTCCTGGCGATACGGGTTGGTTCCAATGGGCTCTCAAATCCCCTGAACGTGTCATTAGATCGAACTTGAGTCGCGGCTATACTCGGTCCTGCAGGGCAAAGTAACCAGGGGAAATGGTTACTTTTGCGCAGCATTTGATGGCTGAGATTCGGCGTAGGACAGCGTAAGACAACGACTTGGGAAGGTCGTGGATAGATGAAGTTGAAGAGCACCCGGCCACGGATGGCCACTAGCGAAAGCCTTTGCAGTCTGTTCCCCGGAGCTGCTGTTTCCACAATCGAGATTATCCTGCCCGAGACTATCCTGCCGCATAGCCCCACCGCTGACGTGACTAACAAGCAATCGATGAAGCCTTGCGCACCACCCGCGTCTCGACGTCGTACCGGTGTGGTCTTGACCATGATTTCAGTGCTTCTGCTGGCCTCTACCGGGCAGGCCCAGTCGGTCTTCTCTGCCTGGCAGAATATCGGCGCGACCTCTGCAGCGCAAAGCGTCACCGTAACTGCACAGGTAGCCGGCTCCGTCAGCACGGTGGAAGTCCTCACCACGGGTGCAAGCGGCCGCGAATTCGCCAAGGCGAGCGGATCGTCCACATGCGAATCTGCAGTTCTCACACAGGGCGCCACCTGCACGGAGTCGGTGACCTTCACCCCGGCTTATCCCGGACAGCGCCGGGGGGCGGTGGTTTTGCTGGACGTGAATTCGAACGTCCTCGGGACCGCTTATATCTCCGGCACCGGGCAAGGCGGCATGGCTGTTCTTGCCCCAGGGAATGTGATAACCGTCGCCGGCACATTTCGCGCCTGGACCGTGACCCAAAACGGCATCCAGGCAACGAGCGCCGACCTCGATCAGCCCGCCAGCGTAGCCTTCGACGGTGCCGGCAACATGTACATCGCCGACAGCGCCCACAACATGATCCGCATGGTGTGCGCCAGCGCCAACAGCGCAACGATCGCGGGAACGAGTTGCTCCGGCGCCGGCATCATCGCCGCCGTGGCAGGCACCGGAGGCGCAACCTACACCGGCGATAACGGGCCCGCGTCGGCAGCCACCTTGTACAGCCCTTCAGGGCTGGCGCTCGATGGCGCCGGGAATCTTTACATCGCAGACACCGGCAACAATGTGATCCGCAAGATCACTGGGGCCACCGGCATTATTGCCACCGTCGCGGGCAACGGCACCGCTGGCTACGCAGGCGACGGCCTGCTTGCAACCAATTCCGCCGTTGAGTTGAATGGACCCTTCGGCGTGACTTTGGACACTGCGGGGAATCTTTACATCGCCGACATCCTCAACCAGCGCATCCGCAGGGTCGACGCGGTTTCTGGGATTATTACCACGGCTGCGGGCAACGGCAATCCAAGCGGTCTGGGCGACGGCAAAGGGACCTACTCCGGCGATGGTGGAGCGGCCATCGACGCCGGCCTCAGCCTGCCCTATGCAGTGGCCTTCGATGGCAACGGAAACATGTACATCCCAGACTCAGCCAATAATCGCGTCCGCGTTGTCACCGCGGTGAGTGGGGCCATTACCGCGAGCAGCGTGATTAACACCGTAGCCGGCAATGGGCTGGGAGGCGACGCGACATGCCCCAGTGGACCTGCCACTCAGCAGGCGCTCAACACTCCCTCTGGCGTGGCAATCGATGCGGCCGCAAACATCTATATCGCCGACACGCAGGACTCCTGCATTCGCAAGGTCAACGCCACTTCCGGCAACATCATGACCATTGCCATCAATGGCGCGGCGGCCATCAACTTGAGCAACGTTGTAGACCAGGCCCAGGTCTATGCGCCCATCGGCCTCGCGGTGGACGGCGAAGGCAATGTCTACTACGCCGACTACTACTACATGATTGTGGATGAAATCCAGAGCGACCGCTCGGTGTTGGATTTCCGCGCGACGCCAGTCCGCCAGGGAAGCCAGTCCGCATCGCCGATGCTGCAGATTCTGGAGAACGACGGCAACGCTCCATTCAATCCAACCGGCTTCACAACCGACCAGAACGCGGCTCTCAGCGTGGCGGCGACTACCTGCGCGGTGAACACAGCTCTGGACGCGGACGACCAATGCGATGTCGGCGCAATCTTCGCACCGTCGGTGGCGGGCAATCCGGTGGTCGGCAACATCGATGGAACCGACGACAGCTTGAATACCCCGCTCGACATCGTGGTGGTCGGCGATGCCACGCCCGTCAACGCCACCGACATTGCGATAACATCCGCCGTCAACCCTTCGGAATATACGCATTGGGCCACGTTTACCGCCACGGTTACGACGGGGCCAAACACGGGACCCCTCACCGGGACCGTGACCTTCAGCGACACATTCAATGGGACGACCGTCCAGTTAGGCGCGCCGATCACGGTCAATACTTCGGGGCAGAGTATCTATTCAACCGCAGCTCTCGCTGTGGGGGTGCATACCATCTCGGCCGTTTATAACGGAGATCCAACACACTTCGCATCCACTGTGCCCGCAACCGTCGCGCAAACCGTTTACGAAGCCACAAGTACGATTCTCACGGCTGCTCCCATCAGTCCCTCGCGGCTGGGCGGAACTGTCACTTTCACGGCTACGGTGGCCGTATCGGATGGCGGGTCAATACCGCTCAACGGGACAGTTACTTTTGCCGACACCGCAACCACCTTTTCCAGCAACACGATCACCCTCACAAACGGCACGGCGCAATACACCACGAATGCATTGGCTCAAGGGTTGAATGGAATCACGGCAACGTTCACGCCGAGTTCGGGCATTGCCGCCCTGGTTCAAAGCAGTGTGGGTGGGTTGACCCAGGATGTGCAGGCGGCTTCGCCTCTCACGTTGTCGTCGAGCCTCGATCCATCGATCTACGGAATGCCCGTCACTTTCGCAGTCGGCGTTGCCACAGTAGGAAGCACTGGCGCCACGGGCAATGTCACCGTCACGATTACGCCAAGCGCACAATCGGCCAAGCCGATCACCGAATCCGTAACTTTGGCGGGCAGTCCCGCCACGGGTGCGTTTGCAATTTCGGGTCTCCCAGTAGGGACTTATAGTGTCTCGGCAAGTTATCCGGGAGATAACAACTACGCCCAGGCCGCATCCGCATCCATCTCACAGGTGGTGAATGCGGCTCAAACCGCAACCGCGGTCACGGCTTCGCCCAATCCCGGTATCGCCGGGCGCGCCGTTGCTCTCACCGCGGGTGTAACTCCCCTGCAAGGAGCCATAACTCCCGCCGGCACGGTCACATTTACTGACACATTCAATGGCAAGCCGGCATCTTTGGGAAGCGCGACACTTACCTCCGCGGGAACGGCGTTAGTCAGTCCGTTGCTTGCCCCCGGAGTCCACTCTATCGTTGCCGCGTATGCGGGCGACGCCGACGACCTGCTCAGCAGCGCCACGCTGGTCCTCACCGTCGTCCAAGCCACCACCACCACGGTCGTCACCGCATCCCCAAGCCCCGCTATCGTGGATGGAACCATTACATTCGCGGCCAACGTGACCGGCAATGGAGGAACACCTACGGGAACCGTGAACTTCTTTGCCAACGGAACCATTCCGCTGGGCTCTGCACAGCTTGACGGCGCCGGAAACGCGCAGGTGACCAACGCAACCCTCGCCGTCGCGAGTTATCAAATCACGGCTGTCTACGGCGGAGACACCAACGACACAGGCAGCACTTCGGCCGCAATCACTGAAGTGGTAGGAACCATTCCGACGGCGACCGACCTGAGTACCGCTGCTACCGCCGGTCCCAATTCGCAGACCATCCTGGTAGCCACGGTTCAGGACAATGGCGTGACGGGCGTGGTGCCCACGGGCACGGTTACGTTCACCAATGGGACGACGACTATCGGCGCGGCCACGCTGAATGTTTTCGGTGTTGCGACTCTCTCTCCGGATCTGGGAATCGGACCATATAACATCATCGCTTCCTACAGCGGAGATGCGAAGCATGGCTCATCCGTCTCAACCGCGCTGCCGGTCACCGGTGTCGGAACCACCTTCGCCATCGGAGTAACTCCCGCGACCGTGACCATGGCTGCATCGCAAAGCGCCACGGTAACGGTGAATCTTAATTCGATCAGCGGATTCACTGACACCATCAGCCTGGGTTGCGTGGGCCTCCCACCCGCCATGAATTGTCATTTCTCTAACATCGATGTGAACCTGGCGGCCAATGGCACCGCCTCCGCGCAACTCACCATCGATACGAATAACCCGCTGGGCGGCGGCTCGTCGGCCATGAACAGGCAACCGGGCAAGCGAGGCGCCGAATTGGCCGGTCTGCTCCTGCCAGTGAGCCTGCTCTTAGGATTCGTCGCGTGGAGTTTCCGCAAGCGCCACCCCAGTTTGCTGACTGCCCTGCTGGCGGTTGTGCTCACCGGTGCTGCCCTGTTGGCCACCGGCTGCACAGGATTCTCGCAAAGCACGGCGGCGCCGGGAACCTACATCATGCAAGTGACCGGGGTTGGCACAAATAGCAATGTGACGCAATACCAGCCCATCACACTGACCATCACTCAGTAACACGGAATTCCGAGGCCTTTGCAGCAGTCAGATGATAAGTTACAATCAGTTCGGCAAGGTGTGGTCCGGCAAGTTAGAAATGCTGTTCGGCCGCGGCACATTTCTAGCTTCTGTTCTGGCCGCGATGCTGGTTATGTCTTTCGCTGCTGGCGCGCAAGTCGCCCCGTCCGGCGATAGGGGCGGAATCTTGCTGACGGCGGGGGCCACCGTCTCCGGCTACGAGATTCAATATGGCCAGCAAAAGCTTGCAGGTCCCGCGGCAGTGGTGGATGCGGACAACCGTCGCCACCTCGGAATCGAGGCCGAAGCGCGCTGGCTTCAGTATCACGAGACCAATGGACAAAAGGCGACCACCTGGGCCGCGGGTCCACGCTACCGCTTCTCCACGGGTAAGTTCACATTCTATGGCAAAGGATTGGTTGGCATAGGCCAGTTCACCTATCCCTATAACTACGCTCGCGGAACCTATCTGCTAATTTCTCCCGGCGCTGGTGTCGACTACCGATGGAGAGGCAAAGTCTCCTTCCGCGTGGCCGACTTCGAATATCAATACTGGCCCGAGTTTACCTTCGGCGCAATGAGCACCTACGGTTTGAGCGCGGGCATTCGCTATCACATCTTCTGACTACGATTCAGCTTTGGGCGGTGATACCAGAATCGGCAACAGCACTGACACGGCCATAATGCCCGCAATCACATGTAGCCCGCTTACATAGGAGCCGCTCGACTGGCGCAGGTGCGCAATGAGCAGCGGTCCGAATGCGCTCGCGGTGCCCCAGGCGGTAATCATAAGCCCGTAAATGGGGCCCACATTTTTCGACCCAAAATAATCAGCTGCAAAAGCCGGCATGGTGCCGAATCCGCCTCCGTAACACATCAAAATGACAAACGAAACCACAGTCAAGATGGACGCGGAAACGAGACTCGGCAGCACCCAGAAAAGGCCAACCTGCATCAGAAACATAGCCACAAAAGTCCATCTCCGTGTGATTGCGTCAGAAGTCCAAGCCCAGAAGATGCGCCCAACAGCATTGCCGATGCTGGCAATCCCGACCATGCCTGCTGCGGCGATTGCGCTCACCTTTGCGATCTCTTGAAACATGGGAGATTCCTGCGAAATGAGCGAAATGCCGGCCGAGGTGTTCAGAAATAACAACACCCACATGGCCCACCACTGCCAAGTCTTGAGCGCGCCGCCAAGCGTGTAGTCCTTTGCGGCGCGCTGTTTCGCCTGGATCGCGCTCGGAACCCACCCATCGGGCTTCCATCCCTCGGGCGGGTTCTGCATAAAGTAACCCGTAGCCATGATGACAACAAGATAGGCTACGCCCAGATAGGCAAACGTCTTTAGCACGCCGACAGTCTGGATCAGATAGGTCGCCGCCGGAGCAGTTACCAGCGCACCGCCGCCAAAGCCCGCAACGGCAATGCCCGTGATAAGTCCCCTTCGATCAGGAAACCACTTCACTAACACGGCAATAGGAACAATGTAACCGAATCCCAGACCGATTCCGCCGATGAGACCATAGCTCAGGTAGAGCCACCATAGCTTGTCGGCGGAGTAGCTTGCCAAGAAAACCCCAAGCCCATAAAGAAACCCGGCCGTCATGGCCACCACGCGCGGCCCCTTTTTGTTCAACCAAAGGCCGCCCAAAAAGGCCGAGATCCCCAGCACAAAAACGCAAATCGTAAATGTCAGCGTCACTTGGGAAATGGACCAGTGGAACTGCTTGGCAAGGGGAACTCTGAAAACGCTCCATGCATAGACGGCGCCGAGCGCCATCTGCATCAAGAACCCGGCAGCAGCCACACCCCAACGATTTGGATTGGACATGATCCTTCTCCAGCGAATAATGCGGGCAACCCTTCAATGCGCTATGTCGGCAGATCCTCGCCGCTTTATCTCGATCCCCAGGGTTTCCAGGAAACGGTTAACGAGCGCGACGCTGCGGCGCAGTTCCTTGTGGCGGAACTGGCTGAGCAGAGAGAACAGTCCTGGAGGCTCAATAACCGGCTTCCTGAAGCTTCCCAGCGTTTCTTCCACGGCCACGGCCACTCCCTGCAGTAGGTCGGGGTTAATCGAGCCCAGCATCTTGGCAATGATGATTGCGTTGCGCAGTGCGCGAATTGATTCATCGGAGCGGGCAGTTTCCACCGCCGACTCGACCATTTTGTCCCCTGCCCCGAGTGCGCCGCGCAGCAATTGGAAAACCCCTTTATCATGCAATTGCTGCAGTAACTCGTAGGAGTCGAGCAGCGCCTCGGCGTGTTCGATTGGCGCCCCTTCAAGGCGATTGCAAAGCTCTTCGCGTGGATCGCGATGTGGTAACTCCAGCGAAATGGGTCGAGCCATTTGTGTCTCTCCTTGAGGCTACTTTGTTTTGATCTGCACAAGTCCGGCGCCTGGCTGCCGATAGTCCGCGCGCTTCCACTTGCGTTCCACTTCGACGCCGTGCTGAGGTGTCGGATGCCCGTGACGGGAGTTAGTGCGCGGCAAGGGGTCTGCGCCCGTTTGGCTCAGCACTTGAAGGTGTACAGAGGTCTCCTTGTAAGCGGGAGTGTGGGTAATCTTGTCTGTATGACTGCTCGTCAATCGATTCACGGGTTCTTCCACCGAATTCATTGGCATGTAGAGTTGCCGGCCTTCGACGCGAGTGGTCACCACAGCCTGAGCACGCACTTTTCCGTATGCGGAAGTCAGTTGCACCCAGCTGCCGGTTTCGATTCCTCGCTCTGTCGCGAGTTGGGGTGAGACTTCCACAAAAGTGCACGGGGTCTTGGCGCGGATGCCTTCAGTTCGGTAAGTCATGTTACCTTCATGAAAATGCTCGAGCAGGCGGCCGTTGTTTAAATGGAGGTCGTATAGAGTGTTCTGCTGTCCGCTCGGCTCCGACCATTCAAGCGGATAGAGCTTTGCCTTACCGTCGGGAAAATTAAACGCCTTCGTGTAGAGAAGGGGTTGGTCGGTGCCGTCTTCGGCGACCGGCCAGTGCAATGACTTATAGCCTTCCAGGCGCTCGTATGTAACTCCCGCCATTAGCGGAGTAAGCGGAGCTATCTCCTCGTAAATTCTGCTCGGGTGTTCATAGCTCCAACCTGCGCCAAGTCGATTGGCAATATCCTGAATGATCTCCCAATCGGGGCGGCTTCCGGCCAGCGGTTCCACGACCTGATAAAAGCGCTGAATTCGCCGCTCCGTGTTGGTGAACGTTCCTTCCTTCTCCAGGCTTGGGCTGGCCGGCAAAATGACATCGGCAAAGCGGCAAGTTTCCGAAAAGAAAACCTCCTGCATCACAAAGAAATCGAGTTTTGCGAGCGCATCGGAAACATAATTGGCGTTCGAGTCGACCAAGCTCAACTCTTCGCCGAAAACAAACATGGCCTTGAGGCGACCGTCGTGAACGGCGTCGATCATCTGGTGGTTGTCGAGGCCGGGTTTGGCGGGCAGCGTTACCTTCCAGGCCATTTCGAACTTGGCCCGAATGGTTGCGTCGTCGACCTTCTGATAGCCGGGGAAAAAGTTTGGCATGGCGCCATGATCGCTAGCTCCCTGCACATTGTTGTGCCCGCGCAATGGATAAGCGCCTGTGCCCGTCCGCATGTAGTTACCAGTTACGAGCAGCAGATTCGAGATGGCCGTTGAAGTGTCCGAACCCATTGAGTGCTGAGTAACTCCCATGGCCCAGAGGATGCAGACTCCCTCGCTGGTGGCAATCATGCGAGCGACCTGGGTCAACGTCTCGATCGGGAGTCCGCATCGTTCGGCGGCAAACTCGATCGTGAATGGGTCCAGGCTCTTCTGATATTCCGTGAGCCCATTGACCCACTTGCCGAGAAATTCTTGGTTGGCCAGGCCGTTCTCCAGAATGTACCGGGTGATCGCGGAGAGCCAGATAAGGTCGGTGCCGGGCCGCGGACGCAGAAATACATCTGCGCGTTCGGCCATCTCATTCATGCGCAAGTCGGAGACAACCAGCTTCTGTCCACGCGTCTTGTGAGCGCGCTTTACGCGTGTCGCCAGCACCGGATGGTTCTCGGCCGGATTGGCGCCTATAATCACCACCAGCGCAGCATTCTCGATGTCTCTGATCGATCCGGAATCTCCGCCATAACCCACAGTGCGGAAAAGCCCGGTTGTGGCCGGAGCTTGGCAATAGCGCGAGCAGTTATCCATGTTATTGGTGCCTATAACTGCCCGAGCCAGTTTCTGCATCAGGTAGCTCTCTTCATTGGTGCATTTCGAAGAGGAGATAAAAGCCAGCGCATCCGGCCCTGAAGCTGCCTTGATTTCAGTGAACCGGCGCGCCACTCATTGGTGCATTTCGAAGAGGAGATAAAAGCCAGCGCATCCGGCCCTGAAGCTGCCTTGATTTCAGTGAACCGGCGCGCCACCAGGTCAAGAGCCTCATCCCACGATGCTTCGCGAAATCTGTCGCCCTCGCGAATGAGGGGAGTTGTCAGGCGGTCCGGACTGTTGACATAGTCCCAGCCAAACTTGCCTTTCACACACGTCGAGACGCCATTGGCCGGCCCGTGCGCGGGTTCGACCTTCAGAATGTGCCGACCCTGGGTCCAGATGTCGTAGCTGCAACCGACTCCGCAATACGTGCAAACTGTCTTGGTGCGCTTGATCTTCTCTTCGCGCATCGTCGCTTCCAGTTCGCTGAGCTGAAGAATGGGGCCGTATCCTATCTCCGGTTCGATGCCCTTCACGATGTCGATCATGCCGTCCAGCGCGGATTTGGGCAATGCAGTGAAATAGCCGGCCTGGCCCAGCATCGACTTTTCCATGAGCGCATTACAGGGGCACACGGTGACGCAATGGCCGCAAGAGACGCAGCTGGACTCGCCGATGGGCGCTCCGCCATCCCACAACACACGCGGATGCGGATCTTCCCAGTTGATGCTTAGCGTCTCATTCACCTGCAGGTTTTGGCAGGCCTCGACGCAGCGACCGCACAAGATGCACTGATCCGGATCGTAGCGATAGAAGGGATTTGACATATCCACTTCATAGGGTTTGGGCTTGTAGGGGATCTGCTGGTGTTCGACAGCTAGCTGGGCGGTCGTATTGTGGACGGTGCAGTTACCATTGTTGTTGTCGCAGACGGTGCAATAGAGCAGATGATTGCCAAGGATGCGGTCGAAGGCCTCGCGTTGCGCGGCCTCGGCCCGCGGCGAAGTTGTAACCACGTGCATGCCGTCGGCGGCCGGTGCGCCGCAGGCTCGGACAAGTATTCCGTCAACCTCCACCATGCAGGTGTCGCAGGTTTGGATCGGGCCGAGTTGGGGGTGGTAGCAAACTTGCGGCAGTGAAAGTCCCGAGCGGTTAATGACCTCGATCAGAGGCTCGCCGGAACGAAAATCGAATGCGGCTCCGTTGATGGTGACAGACATGATCTTGTCGACCCTCCGGGGACTGAAATGTGAATACTAGAACGTAAAGCATAGAAGCGTAAAGCGTTTTGATCTTTTTTACACCCAGGAAATTGTTAATTCTGCGTTACATTCCATTGCCCACCAATGCTTGGACTGACTCCGCCTCGGGTTTCATGCACGAATACGATGCGTTTGTTGGGAGCCCCAAATGAGATTTCTCAAATTGTTTTGAAACGCCTATAACGCTGATTGCACTAATCCTCGTATGACGCATTCGAAGTCAACGCCTTGAAAGCTCGCTGCAGCCCTGCGCATGCAGAGACTGCCGGGGGGTTGCGCGCGCCAATGCGGATGGGCCCGGATTCCCCGATCTGCTTGTGCCCAATTCCCGTGGCGCGCTCAGCCTATAAATCTGGCGGTTGGAGCAGGTTTGAAATGGACGTAAGCAAATTCATATGGCATTTTGCGTTTTGTGTTTATACGTGTGGGCTCATTCATTTCATTCTGGAGAAGGGCGGCCGCACCCACCGGCTGGCCCTCTTCGGCGCACGACTTGATTCGAATTTGCTACGACTTGTGGAGTGTTTTGATAGCCTCAGCCTTTGGGTATCCCTGCCGCTGGCAATCTGGCTGAGCAGCGGCTGGCTTGCCTTGCTCGCCCATTGGCAGGTGATTTTCCGATCTTCGCTCCTGCTTGAAGAGACGCAACCCGCGCTCGCCAACTTCGAATCGAGACCTCTCCAATGAGTTCGGCATCTCTTCGCAACGTTGCTCAAGCCGCCCACGGCCAAGGTGCATCGCGCACAGCGCCGTCCTCCGCAAGGCTGCGCGGATTGCATCCGCCTGGCGCTCGGTCGATGCTATACTCGGGTACTCTCGGGTCGGCGGAGTCAGCCTTGCAATTCCATTCTTTCGACGCTGTATACGTGGACAATCTCCGCGCTGGAGAGGCGCAGACGCAGGAGCATTTCGTCGCCTACTTTTCCGAATTGCTTCGCTTCAAGCTTCGTTCGCGCCTCAACTCCGCACACGCCGTGGAAGATGCCTGCCAGGAGACGTTCGCCAGAGTGTTCGCAGTCCTCCGCAAGGACGGCGGCCTGCGCCAGCCGGAGCGCCTCGGCGCCTTCGTCAACAGCGTTTGCAACCATGTCCTATTTGAGCAGTACCGCTTTTCCAGCCGCGGTGAGTCGCTCGATGAAGAGGGCCGTCCTGAACTGCCCGCTACAGGCGCAAGTGCTTTTGACGTTGCGGTAGTAAAACAAATCAAGAACAAGGTGCGCGAGATACTGCTTGACCTGCCCCTGCGCGACCGTTCGCTGTTGAAGGCCGTGTTCATCGACGAGCGCGACCGCGACGAGGTCTGCCGGGAATTTGCCGTGGACCGCGAGTATTTGCGGGTGTTGCTCCATCGCGCGAAGCAGGAATTCAAGAGCGAATACATCAAGCGCATGGGCAGCAAAGCGCGCCGGGGTGCAGACATTTCCGGCACAAGCATTTCCGGTACAAACATTTGAAGTTAAGTGAAACGATTAAGCAGTCGCCAGCACTACCTCAAAAGAGTCACCGTACGGGGATTGAGCTGATGGATCATAACGAAGCAATTCAACAGATGGCTGCAGAGCGATACCTGCTGAACGAGCTTGCGCCCGAGGCGCGCGAGGCGTTTGAAGAACACCTCTTCGATTGCCCCGAGTGCGCTCTCGATCTGCGCGCGGGAGCAGCGTTCGTGAATGAGGCCAAGACGCAATTGCCCGAGCTCACCGAGCCCCCGCCGCTTCCAAGCCAGCCCGCAGGCGGGAAGCTTAACGGCAAGCCAAGTCGTTGGCTCGCCTGGTGGCGACCGGTCTTTGTGGCCCCGGTATTCGCTACCTTGCTCGTTTTCGTCGGCTATCAGAACCTGGTCACCTATCCGGCTCTTCGCGCGTCAGCGGATCAGCCGCGCCTTGTTCCTATTGCTCTTCTGCACGGGGCTACGCGAGGCGGCTCGGCGCCCGTTATTACTGTCGATCCGCGCCACGGGGTCGCCGTCCCAATCGACCTTTCTACGGATTCGGGCATGGCCACGTTTGCTTCCTATTCCGTTGACCTTTACGACCATGAGCATAAGCTGGCCTGGACCGGAGCGGTTGCCACGCCTGCCGGGATTGCAAGCGGCGATCAGCCACTTTCTCTCGAGCTTCCCGGCTCCATGCTGCGCGACGGCTCTTATACAGTTGCGGTTTTCGGGTTGGGACCTCAAGGCGAGCGTTCCGGGATTGAAACGTACGTCTTCAATGTTCATATGTCAAATTGAAACAATCGCTGTCGAGCAAGCGGCACACGGCTTCGTCGCGGATTGCGGCGGCTGCCCTTGTACAGCCAGGCGAGTGACCTAGGTTTCTTATAAACGTCAAATGGAATCGCCAACCGAAAACGGTATACATTAGAATGACGATGGAAAGAGCTTAATAATCTCACCGAGAATGCCTAGAATTCCAGCGATCCCAGAAGGAAGGCTAGAATCCCCATGTCAGTTGCTGCAGATACGAACGGCAGGACGCATACCTATCATGCGGAAGCGTCGGTCCTTGAGGGCCATCTTGAGCTTCCGCTCGAACAGCAAATCAAACCCCAGGCTTACGCGAAGCTGAATCCTGAAGGCGGCTATCTCTCCCAGCACGCCAAGGATTACAAGCTTGAAGGGGTCATCTCCTTTCGCTCCGCCTACACCCAGGTTGCGGGCAACCTCGACGTCAAGCCGCGTCGCGGCTGGACCACCCTCGTCACCTCCGTCGTCGAGGGGCTGAACATTCTTGACGTACTCACGGCCGACCGCGTCGTTGGCCAGATCGCCACCGAGCATCCGCTGGTCGGCTATGTGCCGTCGATCTCATTCCTGGGCACGCGCTTTGACAATCTGCGCATTGCCGGCCACCCCGTCAAGCTGGAAGTCGATCCCAACATCCTCGGCGCCAGGCCTCTTGACGACACTTCCTACACGACGAACGCCGGCGTAATCGACCGCGTCTCCACCCAATACAAGCGCATGAGCGAGCAGCACCCTCTTCCCGATGACTTGCAGCAACAGTACAATCAACTCGCGTCGACACTTGGCAAATCGGGAGCCGTGGAATGCTCATTGGTGAATCAATGCTCACTTTCCCATCCAGCGGCTCCGGGGCAACCTGGGCTCTGCTTTGGCCACGTGATCAAGGTTCCCGGCTTCGGCACAATCACGCTGGCGAAGCTGAGATTGATTTACGATCAGTAGCGGCGTTGTCGACCAACGGAAGAAGTTACCCATAGAGCAAGCTGCGATCCCGACCGGCTCAAGGGAGGCCGCAACCGGCTTCGGGTTTGCGCGCATTTCGGCTCTACCGGCCCTCAAAGGCAGTGTCGCGCGACACCAGTGGTCTATGTATTTCTTCTTGTCCCTCCTTGTGCTGCTCATCCCATTAGAAGACACCCGCCCCGGACGTATTGAAGCCGAGTACGACCGCGTCTGGAGGCTTTTTCAGCGTGGCAGGCTAGCGCAGTGCCAGAAGGAAGCTGAGCGAGGGTACAGAGAATTCAAGACCGCGGATCCGGAGTGGTCCGCTAAGTTCCGGTTGCTTGAGGCACAGGCCATTGTGGTGCGCGGATCGTACACAGATGCTTTGCGCATCTTGGCTGAGGGCCCGAATTCAAGAAATCCGGAAGTGAGCGTCCGAAGGCTCGCGATTCAGGGTGTGATTCTGACCCACCGGCAGGACCTTCAGGCGGCGGAGGAAAAATTCAAGCAAGCTGAAGCCTTATGCAAAGACGACGACTATGCGGTCTGCGGAGATGTTATCCGCGCGCGCGGCGCTTTAGCCATGAACAAGGGACAGGACTCTTTGGCTCGCCAATATTATCTTCAGACCATCTCCTTTGCCCACAACCACAATGACAGGTTTTTGGAGGCAACTGCCTCCTTAAACCTGGGCTTCGCAGCTCTGCAAAACTCTCGCTATGATGAAGCCCTGGATTGGTCTAACTCGGCGTATCGTTCAGCTAAGGAATTGGGCGCAGAAGATCTGGTAGAAATGGCCTCCGGTAATATCGGCTGGGCCTACTACCAACTTGGCGATGAAGATAGGTCGCTGGAGCTGTTTCATCAAGCTGAAGAGAGCGCCAAAGACCTGGGAGATACCCGAGACGAACTTATCTGGACCAGCGCTGCCGGCTATGTCTATCGCGATACCGGGGATCTAGCCCGTGCCACGCAGTCTTACCACCGGGCATTCGATCTAGCCAATCAACTCGACAGCAAAGAAGACATTGTCAACGCGCTCGAAGACCTGGCCCAGGTCTCAGTTGACACGGGAAAGCTGGATGAAGCAAGCAGTTATATAGACCAGGTAACTCCCAGGGAGCTTGCTGGAGGCGGCCGATTGAGCCCCAATATACTGCTGACCCAGGGAATGCTGGCCGCCGCGCGGCGTCAGGATCAGCAGGCGGAAGCGCTCTATCGCAAAGTTCAAGGCGATGCCACAAGCCCAACCACAACCCGGTTGACCGCCGGCTACGAGTTAGCCAAGCTTTATGAATTTGAGGGCGACAGCAAGGCCGCGGAGAAGATGTATAAGGCCACATTGAATGAATTCGATTCGGCACGCGAGCAACTCAAAAGCGAAGAATCGAAACTGCCCTTTGTAGCCAATGCCGAGCGTATCTATGACGACTACATCCAGTTGCTCATTCACGTAGGCCGAAGCGACGAAGCTCTGGCTATCGCCGACCAGAGTCGCGCGCGAACGCTGGCCCAGGCGCTCGGTGTCGCCGAAGGCAAAAACGCTCTTCGAACAACCGCGATGAGCCCGCGCCAGATCTCCGCCAAGACCGGTGCAACGCTGCTCTTCTATTGGCTGGGCGAGAAGCAGTCCTATCTTTGGGCTGTCACGCCATCAAGGACGACTCTGTTTCCACTCGGGCCCCGGCGAGAGATTAGCGAGCAGATAGAGCGATACAACAAGATACTGCTCAGCTTGCATGACCCTTTGAAATTGCGCAATCAGGATGGCCAGGCGTTATACAAGATGCTTGTAGCGCCGGCAACTCCCCTCATCCATCCCAATGCGCCGGTTATCCTCCTGGCTGATGGTGCACTGAGCCAGCTGAACTTCGAGACACTTCTCGTTCCCGGCGCAAGCGATCAAGTCATGCAAACTTCGGGACCCAGCCCAAGCCTGCATTATTTGCTCGAAGACGCGACACTACTCTCGGCTCCGTCGTTAGCCATGCTCGCGGCCGCAAAGCCTGTTCATGATGCAGACACGGGCCTGCTCCTGCTCGGCAACCCGGTTTCTCCCCGGGACGATTTCCCCAGCCTGCCCTTGTTCGGACTCGAGATGGCAGGCATCAAAAAGCACTTCGCGCCCCAACGTGTGGCCGCTTTCGACGGACTGCAGGCTACTCCCGCGGCTTACCTGACCGGCAATCCAGCTCGATATTCCTACATCCATTTTGTGTCGCACGCCGTCGCGAGCCGCACCGACCCGTTGGATTCGGCCATCATCCTCTCCGATTCCAAACCTGGTGAAGACTCGTTCAAGCTCTAAGCCCGCGACATCATGAAGCATCCCATCGATGCGCGGCTCGTGACTATCTCCGCCTGTTACGGCAGCGGCACGCGCTCCTATGCCGGGGAAGGTTTGGTTGGCTTATCCTGGGCATTTCTGCGCGCCGGGGCACGTAGTGTGATCGGCGCATTGTGGGAGGTGAGCGACGACTCAACGCCGCAACTGATGGACAAGCTATACGCTGGACTGGAAAAAGGTCAGACTCCGGCGGTCGCTCTGCGCGCGGCCAAACTCGACCTGATGCATTCGAAGGGCAGATTTCAAGCGCCCTTCTATTGGGCTCCATTCCAGATCTATACAACCCGGTAATTCTCAAGGGAGCCTTGGGAGCTATGATTTTCTCAAGGCGCGAGTTCGCACATCGATAACGGTCCGCGGGCAGTACAAGTGCGGACAATAAACGAGCACCAGGGCTCGATGAAAAAGGAGGTTGAGTTGGCAATAGAAGATCGGCGCACCCTGTTGAAGTACCTTGCCGGCGCTTTGGGAACCTCTGCCATCATCTCAAGGCAAAGCCGCGCGATTGCGCAAGAGCTAACCGGAAGCAAAGGTCGGCCGAATATTGTGTGCCTTATGGGAGAAGGCCTTCGCTCTGACGAGTTTTCCTCGGCCGGCAATCATATTTTGAGCACGCCAAACATGGATCGAATCGGCCGGGAAGGGTGCGTCTTCAAGAATTCCTTCGTCGTGAATGCTCTTTGCCTGCCTTCACGGGCAACGGCCTTGACCGGACTTTATTCCCACACAACGGGAGCGGTCTCAAACGTTGAAGGCAGTCTTCCGAAGAATGTCAAGTTAGTTTCCGACTTGTTGCATCAGGCGGGCTATGAAACAGCGTTCCTGGGCAAGTCCCACATCCAGGGTGCATTGATGGACCATTACTGGGATTACTATTTCGGCTTTGTTGGCCAGGCGGACTACTACAAGGCAGTTATCACCGAAGGCGTGCGCGGGGAATATAAACCGGCCAAGAGATACAACGGCGAGTACGTCGACACGGTGCTCACGCGCAAGGCGGTGGAGTGGCTGCAGCAGAAGCGCGATGCGCCGTTCTGCTTGTTCCTATGGTTTTATGCGCCGCATGCACCATTCTTCCGGCCTAAGGATATGGTCAACCTTTTCAATGGAGTTACAATTCCGACGCCTTCAACCTTTAATGAAGACAAGGACGATTACCCCGGGAAGCCGCGGGCGGTGGCGCATGCCGACAATCAAATTGGAAGCGCTGAGGTTTCCAACGACGATCCTCGGTCGCTGGAAGAACTGGTTAAGGATCATTATGCAGGCGTTGAAGACAATGACCGCAATGTCGGCGCCGTGCTAATGGAGCTTGAGCGGCAAAATATGCTCGACCAGACCGCTGTGCTGCTCAGCTCAGACCATGGCTTCTTCTTGGGAGAGCACCATTTTTACGACAAGCGCTTGATGTACGAGCCCTCCATTCGCGTACCCCTCATGATTCGCTACCCAAATAGAATTCCTGCCGGGGAAACTTCGGACTTGATGGTGCTTAATCTTGATCTTGCGCCAACTATGCTTGATCTGGCTGGTGTGCCCGTGCCGTCCGATATGCAGGGTAAGTCGGTTATGCCTCTAGCGGAGGGAAATCGAACGGCACAATGGCGGAAAGACTGGCTCTACGAATATTATGAGTATCCTGGTTTTGAAAATGTGCGGCCGTGCCGCGGAGTACGGACGGAGCGATACAAGTTCGTCCACTTCTTTCTTGATCCGGAGGAATTCGAGTTATACGACCTGCAAACGGACCCCGACGAAAAGGATAACTTGTACGGCAAGCCAGGCTACGAGGACTTGACCGCACACTTGAGGGCGCGACTTGCCGAGCTTCGCAACGAGACTGGGGACCAATACACGTATAAACCAACCGGCATTGCAAGGCATTGAAGAGCGCAGAGCCCAAGCGTTCCCAGCAGATCGGCATATGACGATTAAGGTTCTGAAGGGACTGCTTCCGGTTGAAGTCTCCAACTTTCTCTTGATCACCGAGAGCAGATTCCCACGCGACAACCCCGATTCCTGCGGTGGCCGACAGAAGCAATGCCTCGCGGCGGGTGAGAATGCGATTCGAAGATCCGGGCATGAATACCTCTCCTTTGCTATTCGGGCAACGCATATTGCCCGTCGACGTGAAAGTGACCAGTCGCGACAGGTGCTTCTGTGCTGGGCTGACCACCGCCGATGCTGATGGTGTAATCGCCTTGCGCAATGATCGGATTGCCATCCTCCGTCACCATCTCAAGATCGCGCGGCCTCAAATCGAAATGAACCTTCTGGCTCGCGCCCGGATCGAGATGGATGCGCGTAAATCCTCGTAGGGCCACGTTGGGTGCACCTTTCACTGGCGGGAACTTGAGATAGAGTTGCACAACTTCATCTCCGGCCACCTGTCCGGCGTTGGTGACCGTTACGTCCGCGCCAATCGGTTGTCCGGCACTGACGGCTTGCGCTGGCACACTCAGATCGCTGTAACTGAACTTCGTGTAGCTGAGCCCATAGCCGAAGGGATACAGCGGCTTGCCGCTGAAGTAGCGGTAGGTCCGGTTCGCCATCCCGTAGTCTTCGAAGTTCGGTAACTGGTCAACGCCCTTGTAGAACGTGACGGGCAGTCTGCCCGCGGGATTGTTTTTTCCGCTCAGCGTCTCAGCCACCGCCGCGCCGCCTTCTTCGCCCGGATACCAGGCATCGAGGACGGCATTCGCATGCTCGTTGATCCAATTGACAGCCAGAGCGCTGCCATTCATCAGAACCACGGCGAGGGGCTTGCCGGTGGCCGCCACCGCTTCTACCAGGTCTTCTTCAGGCTGAGGCAAGTCGATGCTGGTGCGGTCCCCGCCGAGGAATCCGGGTTCACTGACCGGCATCTCTTCTCCTTCGAGTTGGCTTGTAATGCCCACAACGGCAATCACGACATCCGCATTCCTTGCAGCGGTTATCGCTTCCGGCGATGGAGCGTTGTTTGCTTTGGCCCAGATCAGCTCCGCCTGCGCTTTCCCGTCCCTGCTTCCGTATGAAATCTCGAGAGCGCTCTTGCGGCCCTTATCGAGGTGAACTCGGCCTACCTGAGATGCCAGCCCGCCACCGCCAAATGCCAACGCGATCTGCTTGCCATCCGCCGCAACCCTGCAGAATCCCGCGCAGCGGATGCCCAGCAGAAAATCGCCCGATTCCGTCGGCGTCAGAAATCCCGACCACTGCACGCCGAAGGTTTTCTTGCCGGCGACCTCCGCTGGCAGATTGGCTTCAGAGAGTTTCACATTACTCTCGGTTCGGCTCACAATCGCAGGACTGTTCGGGCCGCCGGGACCTCTGCGCATGCCTTCGTTGTAGTCGGCCTTCAGCCCGGGCTTGCCATCGGGAGTTGTCAAGAGAGCGTCAGGCACCGGCGTCCCATCCGTGCGGAGGAACTGCGTTCCCGGCACAAACGTAATCACCGCGTTGGGAAACTCAGCCTTGAGCCCGTCCATAATGGATACGATATGCGTGGGCTGGCCGGCATAGTTGCCAATGAGCGGCCGTGTCTGGTCGGCCAGCGGTCCCACAACGGCGATCTTTTTGATTCCGGATTTCAGAGGAAGAAGGCCGTCATTCTTCAGCAAAACCATGGACTCGTTTGCGAGCCTGCGCGCGTGTTGACGGTGCTCGGTGCTGTCTAGTTCCTTCTCATCAATCTTCGTGTAAGGGACCATATCCGGCGGATCGAACATGCCGAGCTTGATCCGCGCGGTGAAGAGGCGAACGAGGGCAGTGTCAAGAACGCTCTCAGGAAGATAGCCTTGCTGGACCGCGTCGATATAGGCTTTCTCCACCGGCTCGCCGAAGCGCGATGTGAACGTAACGCACTCGTTGTCCAT
>JBEKVS010000118.1:0-17897 GCA_049513795.1 Occallatibacter sp.
ACGAGCTTGCTTCTCATCGTGCAATCAACCCTCCTGAGCGACCATAGCAAAGCGGTGAGGTCGAAAAACGGGCCTCTGAGCGAGGCCAAATAACCTACGTTTTCCTTGCAGGACTTTGCGATGAACTTCCAATTCAACCCGCCTGGAGTGAGGAGCGACCGCTGAATGTCTTCGCGCGTCAAAACGCAACTCAAGCATTTGCTGGCTGTCTTACTTGCGTTGGAAACCGCAATCGTCTTCGCTCAATCTGTCCATCCAAATGCATCTCCGCAAGTTCCACCAGCGAGTGTCACGGCCCCGATACCCGGGCACTTCGTCGATATTACCGGGAAGGCAGGCATCAAGTTCGTTCATCAGGCTCCGCACACTTCGCGCAAATATCTGATCGAGACCATGGGCTCGGGCGTCGCCCTCTTCGATTGCGACAATGACGGCCTGCTGGACATCTTCTTCGTGAACGGCGCGCCCTATACCGATCCCACTCCCAAAGGATTCATCCCGCAAAAGACCAGCCCCGAATACTGGAATCGCCTCTACCACCAGAAGCCCGATGGAACCTTCGAAGACATCACCGAGAAAGCCGGCTTGCAGGGCGTCGGTTACGGCATGGGCGTCGCCGTGGCCGACTACGACAACGATGGATACGAAGACCTCTTCGTTACTGGCTACGGCGGCAATCGCTTGTACCATAACAATGGCAATTGCACGTTTACCGATGTGACGGAGAAGGCCGGCGTCGGCGGAAGCGGATGGTCGACTTCCGCTGCCTGGGTCGATCTCGATAACGACGGACTGCTTGACCTGGTGGTTGATCGCTATGTCACCTGGGATTGGGAGGATCTCTGGTGCGGAGAACATCGCGAGGGATACCGCGCCTATTGTCATCCCGATTCCTTTCAGCCCATTTCCATGCTCGTCTATCACAACGACGGCAACGGCCATTTCACTGAAGAGGCCCACAAGTTGAGCCTCGACACGCCGGCCAAGGCGCTCGGCATCGCCATCGCCGACTACGATCAGGATGGCCGCATCGATCTCTTCATCGCCAACGACTCCATGCCCGAGTTTCTCTTCCACCAGAAAAAAGATGGAACGTTTGAAGAAGTCGGTCTTGATAGCGGAGTCGCCGTCAACTCCGAAGGCAAGACCTACGCCGGCATGGGCGTCGACTTTGCCGACTACAACAACGATGGCTGGCCCGACCTGGTCATCACCGATCTGGCCAACCAACGATACATGCTCTATCAGAATGCCGGGGACAACTCATTCTACGATGCAAGCCAATCCTCGGGGTTGGGCAACATCACCTTGCTCCACTCCGGTTGGGGCCTCCGCTTCCTGGATTACGACAACGATGGCTGGAAAGACTTGCTGATTGCTCAGGGACACGACCTCGATACGATCGAAAAGACCTCCCCGCAACTCCATTACAAAGAGCCGATGATGCTTCTGCGCAACACCGGCAAGAAGTTCGTGGACGTCTCCGGCATTTCTGGGGAGACGTTTCAAGAAGCCTGGGTTGGCCGTGGCATGGCGATCGGCGATTTGAACAATGACGGACGCATCGACGCCGTGGTGACGACCAATGGCGGAGCCCCGCACGTCCTGCTCAACATGACTGAGGCCAAAAACCACTGGATCACATTGCGTCTCATCGGACACAAGAGCAATCGCGATGGCATTGGCGCGCAGGTGAAGGTCGCCACAAAGCAAGGAAGCCAATGGGCAACCGTGACCACTTCAAGCGGATATCTGTCCTCGAGCGATCCACGCCTGCACTTCGGGCTGGGCGCCGCATCGACCGCCGACCGCATTGAGATTCGCTGGCCCAGCGGCATCAGGCAACTATTGCTCAATACAACCGGCGATCGACAAATAACGATCAATGAACCTGCTCAATCCACAACTGACCAACCGGTAGCAGCAGCCAATCCCGTCAAGCCATAACCTATGCCTCGCCCAATTGCCTGAGTCCAGAGTTATCTGTAAATAGATTGTCATCAAATGGACTGTCATCCTGAGCGAGCGACGCAGGTCGAAGGATCGCCTCTCGACGCAGAGCCCACGCGTTTCAGCCCTAGGATTCGACCGCCCTATCCGGCCTCTCCTCTACTCTTTCAGCAGCTTCGCCTGCCCCGCAGTCCGGGCCCTCCACTTATAGACCGCAGTAGAATTCTTCCAGAAATACTTCTGCTGCGCACCTTCGCTTCGTGTCTCGATGTAATGCTGCGCGACTCCGAAGGTCTCATCGTAACCAGCGAGGGAATCGCTGTTGGGCCAGTCGCTGCCAAAAAGCATTCGGTCTTCTCCAAACAAATCCCATAACTTGTCTAACCGAGCCTTGTAAGCCATAACATCGAGCGAGGCTCGCCCATCGATGCGTCGCACAATTTCCGATCCCTTCACATGCACGCCCGGCCTCTTGGATAACTCAAACAAGTTACTTTCATAACTCGCCCGCGCCTTCGCATCGCCAGGAGATTCGGCATGCGGTAAATGATCGATCACAATGCGCAGGCTTGGAACGCGGTCGGAGACTTCAAGCACGGCGGCAATCAGTTCTGCATCAGGATTGGCCGTTTCAAGCACCGGGCCTGCATCAGCCAGCAGTTTCAGCCCTGCGATAAACTCCGGCTTCTTCGCTGCCGCACCCAGATCGCGATTCCACAAATTCCCATAGCGAATACCCAGAAACAGCGGGCTTCTATGCAGCAGATCCAGCGTCGTGGCGAAATCGGGCGCATCGGGGATTAGGTCGCCGATGAAGCCCAGCATGATGGGACTCTGTTCCACAACATCCAGTAGCCAGAAATTGTCCACCAGCCAGGGGCTGCATTCGACAGCGACAGCCCCAACCACACCGTGCGGTCCGGCAACGCGCTCGTAACGCGGCGGCAGCGCCGGATGAAAGAGCACGGAATCTGTCGCCTCGGGCCAAGGAACGCCGCCCGGCCGCGTGGGATCGAACAGGTGTATATGAGTATCCACCACTGGCGTGGGCGTAGTAAGAGCACGCAACACCGGGCAGGCGGCCGACGCAGCGGTCAGTGCTGCCACCGATTTCAAAACGCTTCGCCTGTCCACCTCATGCCTCCGTCATCTGCACAGGCTCAACCCACGATTCGGTTGCAGGCGCGAATCCTCATATTCTGGGTGCCCCAGGAGTCTCGCGTTTGGGACCAGGGAATCCTCTAGCGCAACGATCCAA
Organism: Occallatibacter sp.; assembly: GCA_049513795.1. Lineage (GTDB taxonomy): Bacteria > Acidobacteriota > Terriglobia > Terriglobales > Acidobacteriaceae > Telmatobacter. The sequence goes on from JBEKVS010000118.1 coordinate 3,209, forward strand.
CTCGCTCAGCCTGCACGCCGTCCTACTCCCCAACCGACAACAAACGCACCGGCCCGATAAGTCCCGACGGAATCAACTTCGATTTCGCCTTGTAAGGGTTCGAAGTCGTGAATGTGATTTTTGTTGCACCAGGCTGCTGATCGCCAATCAGCCGATTCACCCACGGATTCGTTACTTTGATCGAAAGCTCATTCGTTCCCTGCTTCAGCGCACTTGTTACATCCACCTTGTAAGGCGCGTGCCACAAAATCCCCAACGGCTTGCCATTCACCGAGACATCCGCCGTGTGCTGCACATTTCCCAGATCGATCCAGATATGTTGCCCCTTCTTTAGCAACTCCGGCGTTGCTTCGAATGTCGATGTGTACGTGCCTGTCCCGGAAAAATACTTCACTCCAGCGTCCGAGTTATCGGTCCATGACGCAAGTTTGTCGAGTTGAATCGAAGCCGGCGCGCCGCGATTGGGCTGAAAAGCAACCGTCCACGGTCCGTTCACGCTGCCAACTTCCTTCGGCTCCGCTGTGGGTACCGTCTTTTCCGTTTTGCTGGTTGGCTTGAGAAACACCACGAACGTCGTGCCCCACGGCTCCAGCTGCAGTGGAACGGTCGTGCGCCCATCGGCAATCTTGTATGAGACGGCATGTGTCGTCCCATTCTCCGCGCGCCACAACTCCGGTTCCTTTCCCGCCACGCGGAATGTCGCATCCACCGAAGCGGCATGGTCGCTGCGGTTGTCAACGAAGTAGAGATCGCCGTTGCTCAGCTTGCGATGCACAAAGCGAAGCCGTGTTTCGGCCTCCGGCTTGGTGTAAGCAAAATCGAGAGGAACCTGCATCGATGTCAAGACGTCGGCAAGCTTCCCGCCCGCATAAACTGAACCCTTACCCACCTTGTGCACACCGCTGCCGTCGCCAAACAGCTCGTCATTCAACTTGCGGAACTCCGCCTGATCGTCGGACAGGCTCGGGTCGTCAATCGGCTTCGGCCCCGACACCACAGCTCCCTCTTCCACCAGCTTGTGAATCGCCTTCAATACCGGCAATGACATGTGCTGGCTATACGGATCGAGACCAAGCACGCGATAACTCATCCCGCTCGCTGTCGTCACGCGTCCATCGCTCACTTTGAGTTCATGAATCAACCCATCAGCATTGATGTAGTCGAACCCGTAGCCCTCCGGAATGTCGGGAGCCTTCTCAGCAAAGATCGCCGTCAGGTTGGAATCTTCTCCGTAGAAATAAATAATGTCCGCACCAAATTTTCCTTGCTGCAGCAGGTAACTGGTGCGGGCAAGGTAACTCACCCACGCCCCCGCTTCCTCGGCCCACGTCTCATTGCGGTTGAACCACTGACCGAACGGCCCAAGCGTCAGCCCTGGCGCCTTGTCAATCAACGGCTGATGAGCCGATTCATGCACCACAATGCGATTGATCCCGTTCAGAAACTCCTGATCGGCCGTCGGCTTGAGCGTCGAAGGAGACCAGCCCCACGGCGCCGCAGCCGCGGTCATCGATTCGGCCGCAACAAAACTCCGTCCGTAAATGTGCGCTACGGAAGCCGACTCGCGATCGTCGGCGTTATAGCCGAACTGTTCCTTGTTCACCCCTGGCGTCTGCGTCCACATCGCACTCATGGGCACTTCGTTGAACTTCTTCACCTCCATGCCATCGGCCACAAACGCGCGGCCCGACTCGTGCGACTCGCCGTAGTGAATCATGTTGTGCTCGTGCAGAACCGCTTCCAGCGTTCCGTAATGCTCATTCGCAATCAGGTCGCTGATCGTCTTGCGCAGATCCCAAAGAAAGCGGTCGCTATCCGCGGCCGAGCCCACCACGCGCCCCGTCAACACCGGCAGCCAGGGCGTCGGATCGTAGCCGCGCAGCGTTTTGAACTTCGCAATCATGTCATCCGTCCAGTTCTGCGATCCCGCCTCCCACGAGTCGTTGATCACGAACGTGATGCCCTTCTTGCCCATCCACTCCGGGCCGACGGTCTCCTTGTAGCTGTCGAGGTACTTCTCGAAGTAGTCCTTCACCGCTGCGCCGTTCAGCTTGTCGACCTCAAGCCCGGTAGCTTCCGCCGTCGCTGGGTGGTTGGTGATTCCCTGCAATGAGAAACCTATGCGAAGAACGATCCATGTGCCCGCCGGAGGTGTCCAGTCAAGCGTTCCATCTTCCTTCATCTTGCCCGTCAGGTCGATCACATCGCCCTTGGCAATCGCATCCGCCTCGGTTCCTTCCGGAGTCGCAAACCCGCTCAGATCGGCCTCGGGCACAAACGCGGCCTTCTCCTGCCAGCGGTTCACGCGCGCGCCAGGATGCAGAACCAGTTCTGTGATGTCATAATCCGGATCGGGCTTGGGCATTGCAAATCCCATGCTGCTGGCGTCAAAGTCCGCTGCCCAATCTGGCAAAGGAGGCGGAGGTCCAGGCTTGAATACCACGCGGAAGTAGCGCGAGCTGACGGGCGCAAAGCTGTACGTGTGCTCTGCCGCCTCACCGCCAAATCCAACCGGCCCGCCACCCAGCTTCGCTACTTCATGAAAGCTTTGCCCGTCATCCGATACCTCGAGAGTTCGCAGCGGGGCGCCGCCGGAGAACATGGCCGCGATCCCGCCGGGCATATTCATTGAAACCGTGACCGCGCGAACCGTTTGCGGCGTGTCAAATGCGTACTGAATCCACGAGCTCTCTCCTTGCTTCGGCTTGGGCAGCTTGGTACCCTTCACCAGGTCGCCATCGGTCAGCATCGCGTAGTCAGGCTCGCCGCCGCTCGCCGTCATCTTTGGGCGCAGAGACTCTATGGTCACATCCGTCTGCGCCGCTTTGAACGCCACCACCGCCGAATCACCATAGAACTCCGGCGGCTTCTTGTCGTCGGGCGAGCCGAGCACGTCGTGAATACCTACGTCCTGGAACGCACCCGTCACAGTCGGCGGATGAGCGAGCTTGCCGGTGAAGGGCTTTCCGCCCTCCAACACCGTCTCGCTCCACACATACTTCTTCTGACCGTTCTTGGCTGGAACCCAAGGGCCGCCCGACTCGCTCCAGCCCGGCGAACCGGCAATGCCTTCCGCCATCCCCAGCTGATCTGCCAGCGTCGTCGCGTACTTGAATGCGTCCTTCCACTCCGGAGTCATATACGCCAGCCGATGATCGACCACCTGCGGCGTCTGCAAGGCAGCGTCGAAATTATGGAAACCTCCAATGCCCACCCGGTGCATCCATTCCAGGTCAAGCTTGATGCCGTCCTTGGTAATGTTGCCGTTCATCCAGTGCCACCACACCTGCGGATGGGCCGCCTGGGGAGGATTCTCAAATCCCGACTTGAGTGAATCGGCCTGCTCCTGCGCGCATACTGCCGCCACGCTCAGCGCCAGCCCGATGCTGAACGCGATCATTTTCCGGGTGGGATGACTCATTGGATTTCCTTTTCTGTCAATCGTTTGCGAGAAGATCGGAGCTCGACTCGAAGCGTCTGCCAAAATCGCGGACAGCCTGATTCCGGGTCCCTTTTCGAGTGCCATGAACCATAGCACAAATGCCCCAATGTTCGAAAGGGAAAAAGTTTGTCATTCGCACTTGGGCGAACGCACCAAGCCGCAAATTGGAGCTTCGATCGCTCTCGCTCGCGTTGGATTTTAAGGTGGGCTCAGCGCTATTCTCCGCGCAGCGCACGCATGGGATCAATAGATGCCGCCCGCAAAGCCGGCAGCCCGGAAGCCGCAACCGCCAGCAGCAACAACCCGACCGCGGCCAATCCCAGCACCAGCGGATCGAACGGGCTCACCCCGAATAGCAGAGACCGCATCACCCTTGCGGCCGCCACAGCTCCGCCGAGCCCGATCACGCATCCCCCGGCTGCCAGCTTGGCGCCCGACTCGAGAACCAACCGCACGATTGCCCCACGCTGCGATCCGAGCGCCATGCGGATAGCCATCTCCTGCATGCGTGAGGCCACGGAAAACGAGATCACGCTATAAATCCCCAGCACCGCCAGCAGGACTGCGGCAAGGGCAAAGCTGCCGATTAGCACCGTGTTGAAGCGCCGCGGCGCCTCGCTTTCCGACACCGCCTGCTCCATGGTCTGCACATGAGTCAGCGGCAGCAGCGGATCTATGGAACGCACCGTCGATCGCAGCGCGTTCTCCATTTGCTCAGCGGGGAGCGAAGATCGCAGCACAATGTATCCGCCGTTCCCATTCAGGTCGCTCGGCGAAGCTGTTGAACCGGCATCGTCCTCCTCCTGGTCCACTGGAATGTAATACTGCTCGTTCGAAGGTTCATCGGGTGACCGCAGCTTTACGTCCGCCACTTCACCCACCACCGTCAACCAGGGCGTATCCATCTCTTGCGTCCCAATGCGAAGCCGTTTGCCGATCGGGTCCTGGCCCGGCCAGAAGTGTTGCGCGAGCCGTTGATTCACAATCAGCACCAGTTGCGAACCGTGACGATCCGAATCCGTGAACAGGCGCCCTCGCAGCAATGGAATACCCATTGTCGGGAGAAAGTCCCCCATAACATGTGAAACGGTTGCCAGGTTCATATCCTCGCCCTTGGGCGGGGCATACCCTTCCACGACAAATGGCTGATTGGCGTTGTTGTCCCCATCCGGAAGCATGCTCGTCAGTCCGGTTGCGGTAACTCCCGGCAGCGCATTCAACCGTCTCAGAAGCTCGCGATTAAATTCATCTACCTGCGCCTGCTTCTCATACTGCTTTACAGGAAGCGAATACGAAGCAGTCGTGACGTGCTCCGGCCGGAACCCGAGATCCACCGAGCGCATCTTCTCGAAGCTGCGCAGCAACAGGCACGACACCGTAAGCACCACCAGTGCAATCGCAATCTCCGCCACCACCAGAGACGATCGCAACCGGACGTGGCTTCCGCCGTCCGAGCCGCTCCTCCCGCCTTCTTTCAGATTCGCATTCACATTGGTGCGCAGCGCCGCAAACGCCGGAGCCAGCCCGCACACCAGGCCCGTCACCACACCCAGCAGCAGCGCAAAACCCACCACATTCCAGTTCAGACCAATCTCGTTGATGCGCGGCAGGCTGTCCGGAAGCACGCTCTTACCCACCCGCAACGCTACAGTGGCCAAAGCCAATCCCAGTGCACCGCCGCTCAAGCTAAGCAGAAGGCCCTCGAGAATCGGCTGCCGCAGCAGCGCAAACGCTCGCGCCCCAAGCGCCAGCCGCACCGCTATCTCTCGCTGTCGCCTGATCGCCCGCACCAGCATCAGTCCGGCCAGGTTCACGCACGCGATCACCAGCACCACCGCAACCGCCAGAAACAGCGTCCGCAACATCGGCCTGGTCCGCGCGACTCTGTCTTCCTGAAGTGGCTTCACCATGGCGCTGATGTGCAGGTTGGACATCATGGCTGGATAGTTCCGCATGATCTCCTGCGCCACCGTCTCCGCGTCGCTCTCCGCCTGTTGGGCTGAGATGCCCGGCTTGAGCCGACCCACCATCAGGTACTTCCAGTCGGCTGCGGAAACAGGATCGAGCTCCAGCTTGGTGAAGCTCATGGGCACCCAGAGCTCGGCGTTGTAGCCTTGCCCGGCCACCAGCGGAAACTCGAAGTTGCGCGGCATCACGCCGATCACGACAAACGGTCTGCGGTCCAACTCAATCTTCGTTCCCAGAATCTGCGCATCGCGATGAAACCGGGTTACCCACGTTGCATAGCTCAGCACCGCCACTTGCTGGCTGTGCTCATCTTCATCCGCCGTGAAGACCCTTCCCAGTAGCGGACCAACTCCGAGTGCGGGGAAAACTCCGCCCGTCAGCCGCGCAGCAATGATCTGCGCCGGCTCGCTGGTACCCGATAGCTCATAGGTTGTGGCCTGGTACGCGCCCAGCGCCGTGAACCCGTGCGTCTCTCGCGTGTATGCAAGGACATCGGGCGCCGTCACGCCCACCTCATTGTCCCCGCCGAAATTGAACCCCGCCAGCCGGTCCGACAGCACAATCAACCGCTCCGAATCCGGAAACGGCAGCGGCCGCAGCAATACCGCCTCGACAATCGAGAAGATCGCCGTCGTGGCGCCAATGCCAAACGCCAGCATCAGCACCGCCGTAATCGCAAATCCCGGCGATTTCGCCAGTTGCCGCGCCACGTAGCGAAGATCAAGAAGCAGTTTCTCCATCGGAGTTTTCCCGTAATCTCCAGTCTAGATAACTCAAAAGCGCTTCTGTCGACAGACCTAATATAACCTCTGCTTGACAATCGATGGTCGATCCTCTACCATCACTTCCACATTGGGGGTAGAATGTCTTCCATGACAAAACAGACGCAACAGCGGGCCGGACTTCTTCAAGGCACCCTGGACATGCTCATCTTGCGAACGCTCATTTACGGGCCCGCCCACGGCCATCAGATCGGCAAACACATTCAGCGAACCACGAACGAGTTCCTGCAGATGCAGCACGGCTCGCTCTATCCCGCCTTGCACCGCCTGGAGGAAAGAGGATGGGTGAGCGCCAAGTGGGAGACAGCTCCCGATCGCAACCGGGAATTCAAGTACTACCGGTTGACGGATAAGGGCAAGAAGCAGCTCGTCGTCGAGGAGTCGCAGTGGAAGCAGATGGCTGAAGCCGTCGCGCGCGTGATGTGGCCTGCCGCCTAGGAGAGCTGAAATGAAGGGTCGGCAGATCAAGAAGAGAGATGCGGACCTGGAGCGCGAACTGCGCTCCGACCTGGACCTGGAAGAAGGAGAGCAGCGCGAAAGAGGTCTGTCGCAGAAAGATGCGCGCTATGCGGCCCTTCGCGCTTTCGGCAACCCGGCTCTGATTCGCGAGCAGACTCGCGCCACATGGTCGTGGATTTGGCTCGAATCTCTTGCCCGCGATCTGCGCTACAGCCTGCGCACGCTCTGCCGCACGCCCGGCTTTACCGTGATCGCTATTCTGGTGATGGCGCTGGGCATCGGCGCCAACGTGGCTCTGTTCACCGTGGTGCGCGGCGTTCTGCTCAAGCCATTGCCATTCCAGAATCCGGATCGTCTCGTCATGCTTTACGAGTGGGGCCTGCATGAAAGCGACGCGCCCGGCTATAACACGGTGTCCGGTGGCATGTACGCAGAGTGGAAGAAACAGAACCAGAGTTTCAACAGCCTCGAGCTGGCGCGAACCATACGGGTTGGGCTCTCGGGCGGGGGCGGGCAACTGCCGGAAAAGCTCACAAGCGCGCAGTTCTCCTGGGACTTGCTTCCCACTCTCGGAGTACAGCCCGCGCTGGGTCGCGGCTTTACTCAGGCCGACGACAGCCCCTCGGCCAACGGCGCGGTATTGCTGAGCTGGAGCCTTTGGAAGCGGCGCTTCGGCGGCGACCGCGCCGTCTTGAACCAGACAATCTATCTGGACGCACAGCCGTACACCGTGATCGGCATCATGCCCGCCTGGTTCGATTTTCCCGATCCGTCCACCCAGCTCTGGACACCGGTCTACCACGACACGACCCCGGAATTGATGGCCGCGTTCGACGCTCACATGTTCCGCGTGGTCGGGCGGCTCAAGCTGGGAGTCAGCCCCGCACAAGCCGTGACCGATCTGAGCCTGATCTCCTTGCGCACCCGCAACCAGCACCTCAGCAATCCATTTGTTTTCAGGGCAGCAAGCGCCCGGTCGCTGCTGGACTTCGTAGTGGGTGACATCAAGAAGCCGCTTTATTTGCTGCTCACTGCCACCTGCTGCCTGCTGCTGATTGCCTGTCTGAATGTTGCCAATTTGTTGGTGGCCCGGGCGGCAGCGCGTCGCAAAGAGCTGGCCATTCGCACCGCACTCGGTGGCGGCTGGCTGCGCCTGATCCGCGAGCGGCTGATGGAGAGCCTGCTGCTTTCAGCAGCCGGTGGCGCATTGGGCCTTGTGCTGGCCGCCGCGGCGCTCGCCTGGCTTGAGCATACGCGCGCGGACATGAGCCGCGTGCAGTCGATCCACATCGACGGCGTGGTGGCGGCGTTCACCGTCGGCGTCATCGTGCTCTGTGCGCTGTTTTCGGGATCGATCGCGGCCTTCAGCGCCGGCGACAAACGCGTGCTGAACGCCTTGCTCGAGTCCTCGCGCTCGGTGAGCGGCGGCAACGCGCGGGCCACGCTGCGCAAGGTTTTGCTCATGGTCGAAGTCGGCCTGACTGTGATCCTGCTCATCGGCGCGGGGCTGCTGCTTAAAAGCTATAATCGCTTGCGCTCCGCCGATATTGGCTGCACGACCCAAGGCGTGCTGACCATGCATCTCGGCCTTCCCGATGCCCGCTATGCCAGGGGAGCCCCGCGCGCCAACTTTTTCGACACGCTGCTTGAGCGGGTGCGCGCCCTGCCCGGAGTGGACGCCGCAGGCTTTGTGACCGTCGCGCCCGGCCAGGGATACGCGGGCGATTGGGGATTCAACATCGTCGAACATCCGCCTCTGCCGCAGGGTAGCGGCGTGTTTGCCATCAATCGCTGGGCCGATCCGAAGTACTTCGGCACCATGGGCGTTCCCATCCTGCGCGGAAGGACTTTTGACGCCGGCAAGCGGTTGGATGCCGCCAATGAAATCATCATCAGCCAGTCGTTCGCCAATCAGTTCTTTCCCGGCGAGGACCCGATCGGCAAACATGTGCATGTCGAGCTTGAGCATCGCACCGCGGTGGTTGTAGGCATCGTCGGCGATTCCCGTTACGTCATCGGCGAAAAGCCGATGCCCATGATGTACTTCCCACTCGATGCGGGCGTTGAGACCGTCGGCACACTCGTGATTCGCTCCAGTCATGACGTGGAGCAGTATGCGCTCCCGGTCGAACGCATCGTCTCGGAGATGGACCACGACCTTCCCGTCTCCGACGTACTCACCATGAACCAAGTGATCGGCAAGCACACGTTCGACCAGAGCTTCAACGCCACGCTGCTCACGGCGTTCGCCACGCTGTCGCTGCTGCTGGCCGCGGTGGGGCTGTTCGGTGTGATGTCCTACATCGCGGCGCAGCGGACCACCGAGATCGGCATTCGCATCGCGCTGGGCGCAAAGCGCGATCAGGTGATGCGAAAGATGTTGATGGATGGAATGCGGCCCGCGATCTTCGGCCTTCTCGTGGGACTTGGAGCCAGCCTCGAAGCCGTCCGGCTGATGCGCGATTTGCTCTATGAAATCAAGCCGCTCGATCCGTCGGTCTTTGCCGCAGTTGCCGTAACTCTGCTCGCGGTAGCCGCCATCGCATGTTTCGTTCCCGCGTGGCGTGCATCGCGCCTCGACCCAATGCAGGCATTACGAATGGAATGACCCGACGCCCTGACCGAGGACGAGTACGGCTCCGAGCCGATGGAGAGTTGACATGAAGTGGTGGCAATTGAAGAATCGGACCGCCGACCTGGAGCGTGAACTGCGCTCTGACCTCCAACTTGAAGAAGAAGAGCAGCAGGAAAACGGGCTTCCGCCGGAAGAAGCTCGCGACGCCGCCCGCCGCGCCTTTGGCAACACGGCCCTGATTAAGGACCAGACCCATGAGGCCTGGGGCTGGACTCCTATGGAGCAGTTTTTGCAGGACCTTCGCTACGGACTACGCCAACTCATTCACAATCCAGGATTCTCGATTGTCGCGATCGTAACTCTGGCTCTTGGAGTCGCGCTCAGCACGACGATCTTCAGCGTCGTCAGCGAAGCTCTTCTGAGGAAGCCTTCCGTCAATGACCCCGACAGGCTATGCGCGATCTCTTCGAGGAACCTGACCAAAGGCGACTACCTCGATAATGTTTCCGCAGCCGACTTCGAGTCGTGGCGCAAGCAGAACAAAGTGTTTGAGTCGATGGCAGCCTTCACATCCAGCTCCGGGACCATCACCGGTGGAGGCGAGCCGGAAGTGATCGATGACGGTCAGGTGACGCCCGGCTATTTCGATGTGATCGGCGTTTCGCCCGTGCTGGGGCGCGGATTTATGGCCGATGAAGGGCAAGCCGGCAATCATCATGTTGCAGTCTTGAGCAACGCGCTCTGGCGCGAACGCTATGCATCGGACCCCGCGGTCATTGGAAGAGACCTCGAAATCGATGGCGAGCCATACACCATCGTCGGCGTAATGCCGCAACTGGACAACAAGTTCCCTCGCCTGTGGGTGCCGCTCGTCATCCAGGCGAAAGATCTCGCTCCCGATGCGCGCGCCCACGACGACCTGGACCTCGTTCTCGGCCGTTTGAAACCCGGCGTGTCCGTCGCCAATGCGCAAGCCGAAATGACCTCGGTTGCGGCGGGTCTTGCCCAGGCTTACCCGGTCACGAACAAGAACCAGGGCATCGCGGTCATGACCCTCCAGAACTACTACATCCGATCTGAAAACTCCCGCAATGGCGTGATCTTGCTCATGACCGTGGCCAATTTTGTGCTGCTCATCGCCTGCGCGAATATCGGCGGAATGCTGCTGGCGCGCGGCGCGGCGCGTACGCATGAAATGGCGGTGAGAGCTGCCGTGGGCGCTGCGCGTCTTCGCCTCATCCGGCAAATGCTTGCGGAGAGTCTGCTCATCGGAGCCGCGGGCGGCGGCGCCGGTTTGCTGGGATCGGTGCTGGGAATCAAGTTGCTGCGGGCCGCTTTCGTCTTCAATGACGCCGGCAAAAAAATCGGCGAAGGCCTCCGTCTCGATTTGCCCACCCTGCTCTTCACGCTGACGGTTTCTTTATTGGCGACGCTCATGTTTGGATTGATGCCCGCGCTGCGCGCTTCAAAGGCCAACCCGCGCGATGCGTTAACCGACCGCAGCTCGACCGGAACCGCGGGCTTGGGACGGATCCGCATGCGCAGCGCGCTCGTAGCCGTGCAGATTGCCTTGGCATTTGTTCTTCTTGCCGGCGCGGGCGTGATGATGCGCGACACGGTTCGCGAATACACTGAGCCCAACGGCTTCAATCCCGATCATCTTCTGGCCGCGCAGGTCGCGATGTCCGGACCGGCCAATCAAGACCCCTCCGCGCAAGCCGCTTTTTTCAAACATCTCATCGAAAAGGTGCGCGAGATTCCAGGAGTTGAAGCCGCCGATGCGAACACATGCTTACCGCTCGGCTGCAGAATGAGCGAGCCTTTCAGCATAGTCGGCCAGCCTGCTCTTCCTGAGGCGCAGCGTCCATCGACCGATTACTTTGCCGTTGGGTCTGAGTATTTCCGCACCATGCAAATTCCATTGATGGCGGGCCGCGTTCTCTCAGAAGCTGACAACGCCAACGCGCCGCCGGCCGCTCTCGTCAACGTAGAATTCGCAAAGCGTTTCTTCCCGCAGGGAGATGTAATTGGCCACGAGATTGAGGTTGGCGAGCACGACCACAAGCGCGTTCGAATCGTGGGCATCGTCGGGAACGTGAACTCGGTTCAAGGCCAATTGCACTCCCGGCCGCAAATCTACCAGCATTATCTCCAGGCTCCTTCCGCAGGCATGGCGGTTGTCGTCAGGTCGCGCATGGAACCAAAAGCGCTCGCGCCGATGTTGCAGCGCGCGCTATGGGCAGTAAATAAGCGCCAGTCCTTGGGCAGAATCTGGACCATGAAGGACCTGGTCGACGATAACGTAGGCGGCGACAAAATGATGGTCGAGCTACTAGGCGTCTTCGCATGCCTGGCCCTGCTGCTTGCGGCCGTCGGGATCTATGGCGTGATCGCCTATTCGGTAAACCAGCGAACACGCGAGATCGGCATCCGTGTGGCGCTCGGCGCACACAAAGGGAATGTTCTCAGACTGGTCTTGCGCCAGGGGGCAATCCTATCCGCGATCGGTTGCGCGATGGGTCTGCTCCTCGCGCTGCCGCTGCCACGAGCATTCTCGGCATTGTTTAATGGCTTTGCGCTTCAGGGGCCGATGGTCGCGATTGCGGTGGGTGTGATTGTTCCGGCTGTCTCCATGCTCGCTACTTTTATCCCCGCCCGGCGCGCCGCATTTCTTGATCCCGTGCAAGCACTACGAGGTGAATAAATTTTCGGGCCAGGAAGACGCGTCGCAACAAATAAATGGAGGCCGCATATGCGATTTTGGCAGTTAAAAAAGCGCAACGCTGACCTGGAGCGGGAGCTGCGCTCCGACCTCGCACTGGAAGAAGAAGAGCAGCAAGAAAGCGGCCAGCCTGATGAAGAAGCACGCTATGCCGCCCGGCGCGCCTTCGGCAACATGGCCCTGATCAAGGAACGCACCCACGAAGTCTGGGGATGGACGCCCGTGGAACGCCTCTTGCAGGATCTTCGTTATGCATTGCGGCAGTTGCGCCGGTCTCCCGCCTTCGCGATAACCGCCGTCCTGATTCTCGCCCTCGGCATCGGCGCAGTCACGGCGGTGTTCAGTCTGATCGACGCCGCGTTGCTGAAGATGCTTCCAGTTCAGAATCCCGAACAACTGGTGCAATTCAAAACCATCAGCGCCACGTTTCCCATAAACGATTCCTTCTCATACTCGCAGTTCAAGACATTCCAAAGGCAATCGCGCGTATTGGCCGGCGCGTTTGCATTTCGAAGAATGACCAAGATCGATTTTGCGGTCGACGGCCACAGCGCGCTCGCAGATGGGCTGCTTGTCTCCGGCAGCTACTTCTCCGTGCTTGGAGTCAAAGCGGCTCTGGGCCGGACCATTCTGCCCGCAGACGAAGGTGTCGAGGGCCAGAGCCCCGTGGCGGTGATCGGCTACGACTATTGGAGATCCAGGTTTGGGCTCGATCCCGCCATCCTGGGAAAGAAGATCCTTCTCAACAATGCCGCTTACACCATCATCGGCGTAACGGAGCCGGAGTTCTACGGTGTTCAGCCCGGCGAGAGAATCGATGTCACCATCCCGCTTACGACGATTTCACTTGTCAACCCCGGCTTTGCAGCCGTTGGAACTCCCTACGACACGCTGAAGGCGCCATTCCGCAACTGGCTGAGGGTGATGGGCCGGCTGCAACCGGACATCAAGAAAGAAAAAGGGGAAGCCAGCCTGCAGCCCGTCTTCGCGCAGACGCAGCGCGAAATTGTGGACAGTCTCGCTGGCACTGCGGGTGATTCGCCCGCCAGACGCGAGGCAATTCTTCAGATGAAACTTCAACTCGATCCAGCCGGCAAGGGCCTCGCGGTTTTGCGCGAGCAGTTCTCCAAGCCTCTGTGGGTTGTTCTCGCCGTCGTTGGATTGCTTTTGCTCATCACCTGCGCCAACGTTGCAAACTTGCTGCTGGCTCGCGCCAACGCCCGGGAGCGGGAGATTGCCGTGCGCCTAGCCATGGGCGCGGGCAAAGCACGCCTGGTGCGCCAGTTGATGACCGAGAGCCTCATGCTGGGCGTGACCGGCGGCGTGCTCGGCATAGGACTCGCATTCTGGGGCAGCCGGTCGTTGCTGGCTTTGATGGCCCGCGGCCGCAGCCCGGTCGTGCTCAGCGTGCATCCCGATCTCACCGTGCTCGGCTTCGCGCTTGTGCTTTCCTTGCTCACCGCGCTTGTCTTCGGCACCATCCCCGCATGGCGAGCTACGGATGTCAATCCATCGCAGGGGCTGGCGCAAAATGCGCGCAGCTTCAGCGGCAGCGGCGAGCGCTTCCGGCTCGGCAAATCTCTGGTTGTGGCGCAGGCGGCCATTTCGCTCATGCTGCTCGTTGGCGCGGGACTGCTCACGCGCAGCCTGTCTAATCTGAATCACTTTTATCCCGGCTTCAACCGCGACAATGTCCTGCTGTTTGCAGTCAATCCCACCGTCATCGGTTACAAAGACGTGGTCCCTCTTTACGAGCAGATGCAGACACGAATCGGAGCCGTTCCCGGCGTTCGCGCGGTCTCCATGTCCGTGCACGAACCGCTCAGCACCAACGTCAGCGACAGCAGCGTCAAGGTGCAGGGCGTTGTTAACCCGCAGGGCGAAGACCTGACCCCGGTGGACATTGAGCCGGCAGGCCCAGACTACTTTCGCACCATGGAGACGCCTATCCTGCATGGGCGTGAGTTCACTGCCGCCGATCGCGCCGGCTCGCCGAAAGTGGCCATTCTGAATGAGAGCACGGCCCGGCACTATTTTGGCGACTCGAATCCCATCGGCCGATTCGTGAGCATTCCGGCCTATCGCGCCGACGAGAGCTGGCTGCAGATTGTCGGCGAGGTTCGCGACATCAAGGTTCACGACCTGCGCGAATCGGCCACGCTCATGCTGTATGTGCCCATGCTCCAAGCCCCTGAAGGCGGCGCGACGTTCGAGGTCCGCACCGCCATGGATCCCACCTTCGCGCAGACATCCATTCTCGGAGCAGTGCGAGCCATCGACGACCGTTTGCCCATCTACTCGGTCAAGTCGCTCGGCAACCAATTCGACGACTCGCTCGTCGAAGAGCGCCTCGTCGCTTCTCTTTCCAGCTTGTTCGGCTTCCTCGCGCTGCTGCTCACGTGCGTAGGCCTCTACGGCCTGCTTGCCTATACCGTGAATCGCAGAACCGGCGAGATCGGCATTCGCATGGCGTTGGGCGCGCAGCGCAGTCGCATTGCGCGCATGGTGTTGCGCGAAACTTTGCTGCTTGTTGCTTGCGGCCTGGTCATCGGTGTTCCCGCAAGCGTATTTGCGTCCCATCTAATCGCAAGTCAGCTTTTCGGATTGAAGTCCGGCGATCCCATCACGTTTCTCGCCGCGTGCGGAGCAATGGCCGCCGTCACGATGCTGGCCAGCTATCTGCCCGCTCGCCGCGCCGCGTCCGTCGATCCCATGCAGGCGCTGCGCAGCGAGTAATCCGC
>JBEKVS010000119.1:0-15100 GCA_049513795.1 Occallatibacter sp.
TTATCCCCGTGGAAGAATCGTTCAAGCAGTGGAAGAAGGATCCCAAATACGTTGCCGCTTATGATGCGCTGGAACCGGAGTTCGCCCTTGCATCGGCCTTGATCAAGGCCCGCGCCGACGCCAACATGACCCAGGAGCAGGTTGCCGAAGCTATGGGGACAACACAAGCCGTTGTTGCGCGTCTCGAAAGCGGCAAAGTTCTGCCATCCACCCGCACGCTGGAACGATTCGCGAAGGCCACGCGAACGCGCCTGCATATCACCTTCGCTCGTGTGGCGTTAAGTTCTGAAGCTTCCCATTGACCGCGCGAAGCGAGTCCATTGGACAGAAACGGGCGGGCGGCACAAATTCGGATCTTCAAATCTTGAATCAACCACTTCGCTGGCCCTCCGAGCGGTCTTAGCCCACTCGCCAATCGAGCGGGCAAAACTCCGCAAGCCGTGCAAAATCCCGCGCATTCGCTGTGAGAAGGGTGATGCCGCAGCGAGCAGCGCTGGCCGCAATGAGCGCATCGTTCGTCAGCCGCCCATGCCGGATGCGCTCAAACCCATATTTGGCGCCAATCTTTGCGAGAAGCCGCCCGGCCTGCATCCAATCGCTCATGCTCGGAACCAGCACCCGCCTAGCCCGTTCAAAATCCCTCTCGAGCTTCTCGATGAGCCTCAGGCCCGACGCATCGGCACCTGCGTAGAGTTCCTCCAGCACAACCGAGCTCACCCAGATCGGAGCTTCTCCGCGCCAACGCTCCAGGATTAAACCGGCGTCTCGATGCCCCCGAAACGCGCCGATGTAGACCGAAGAGTCGAACAGAACTTGCATCGGCCTTACTCAAGCACGCCGTACACATCGCGGATCGTCGCCTTGGAACGCACGAACCGGTCATGCGCCTGATTCGCGATGCAATTCCGCTCATGCTCCAGAATCGCCAAGTCGATGGCGCGTTCCACCGTTTCGGTCTCTGTCGGCGCGTTGAGCAGCTTCTGCGCACGCTTCAGCTTCACGGCATCGAGCCGGAAATGCTTATGAACCACGGTGGCCTTCGCTGTCCCCATACCGTCATCCCCCCGTTGTGATCGTAACATGAATGTGTACAAATGCGCCGATCATGAACATCGACTCGCCCTTCTTTGCCCTGCTCGTGACTCCCTTACAGCCCCTTTCTGCTTCGAAACTCCCGCACCACCTCGGCCGGATCGCGATGATGCCCATCTACCGCTTCATTCATGGCCCGCATATCGTCGGCGGTGATCTTGCCGGCCAGCGCGTTGAGCGCGATCTGAATTTCCGGCCAGCGCTTGAGCGCCTCCGCGCGCACCAGCGGAACAGCCTGATAAGGCGGAAAGTAATGCTTGTCATCTTCGAGTGCCACCAACCCGAAGGCCTGAATGGGCCCATCCGTCGAGTTGGCGGCGATCATGTCTACCTGATGCGCATTCAGGGCGCGGTAGAGCAAGCCCAGGTCCATGGTGCGCGGCGCGGCGGCAAACTTGAGCCCATAAGCGGCACTTAATCCCGGCAAGCCGTCGGGCCGCTGCTCAAACTCGTAGCCCACGCCAAGGCGCCATTGCGGTGTGTAGCGCGCGGCCTGGCTCAGCGTTGTCACATGCAGAGCCCGCGCATCTTCGCCGCGAATCACCATGGCAAACGTGTTTTCAAATCCCAGCGGTGGCGCAACCACCACGTTGTAATGGGAGGCATATAGTTTGCGCACGGTGTCCAGAACGCGCTCGGGGTCGCGGTCAACCGGCTGCTTGAGGATCGCCGTCAGCGCCGTGCCGGTGTATTCCACGTAGGCGTCAATGCGCCCGGCCACCAGCGCCTGCTGGCAGATATAACTGCCCGCGAGATAGAACCGGCGCTCGACTTTGAGATGCGATCGCGCCTCAATCTCCTGTGCCAGCAACTCGCCGAGCACCACCTGCTCAGTAAAGTTCTTGGCGCCAATCACCGGATGGTCGGGCCGCGGCGGCGCGCAACTGGACAGGAGAAACGCCAGCCCAAGGGATGCTGGAACCCACGCGGCGATGCAAGCTCCGCGGCTCATTTGGATGGAACCGTGAAGTGGCGTTCCAGCATCCCCAATGCAGCATCCGCGGCCAGCGCAAGCAGCGCGGCCGGAATGGCTCCGGCGAGCACCAGGCGGTTGTCCACGGAGGCGACTCCGCGAAAGATCAGCTCACCCAGGCCGCCCGCGCCCACTGCGGCCGCAATGGTGGCGATGCCAACACAGGTCACTGTCGCCGTCCTCAAGCCGGCGAGGATAAAGGCCGCAGCCAGGGGCAGCTCAACTTTGGTCAACCGCTGCCAGCTTGTGAGGCCGAGGGCGCTGGCCACTTCTATCACAGCAGGATCGATTCCCCGGATGCCCGCATAGGTATTGCGCAAAATGGGCAGCAGCGCATAAGCCGTGAGCGCCACGATGGCGATACGCGCGGCGCGCTCGCCGAGCCACGGCAAGGGCAACAGAAATCCGAACATGGCCAGCGAAGGAATGGTCTGCAGGATGTTGGCAACCGCGAGCACGGGTCTGGCCCAGCGCGTGGAGCGTGTAAGACCAATGCCGGCCGGCACCGCAATCGCCGTCGCCAGCAGCATGGCAGCAGCGGTGAGCCACAAGTGCTCAAGGGTCAGGCTGAGAATCTCGCTCCCATACTGGGTCAGAAATCCCGAACTCATCCCTCGCGCTCCTTCGCTGCCATTCGGCTGCCGCGATGAAAAGCGCGGACGTAGGCTTCAACCTCCGGCTGCCGCGAGCGCAAAAACTCTGCCGGCTCAAGGTCGGCGATCAACTTGCCTTCACTCATGAGCACGATGCGATGCGCAAGGTACAAGGCCTCATCCAGATCGTGCGTCACCAGCAACACGGTCTTCTTCATCTTCCCCATCAATTGGCGCAGCATGTCCTGCATCTCGGCGCGCGTCAGCGGATCGAGTGCGCCGAATGGCTCGTCCATGAGCAGAATTGTTGGCTCCGCGGCCAGTGCGCGCGCCAGGCCCACGCGCTGGCGCTGCCCGCCGGAGAGTTGATGCGGGAATCGCTGCATGAAGCTCGCGGGGTCAAGACCAACGGTGTGCAGCAGCTCTTTGCTGCGCCGCGTGCGCTCTTCCTGAGAGCGGCCCTCCGCCTCCAGAACCAACCCAACGTTGCGGGCCACATTGAAATGAGGAAACAGTCCCGTCTCCTGGATGACGTAGCCCATGGTGCGGCGGATGGCCACCAGGTCGCCGTCTCGATTGTTCACCCCATTTACCAGCACGGCGCCGCTGGTGGGCTCGACCATGCGGTTCACCGTGCGCAAGAGGGTGGTCTTGCCGGAGCCGCTCCGGCCCAGAACTGCGGTCGTCGTCCCCTCGCCAAGCGCAAGTGAAATGTGATTGAGCAGAAGCCGGGCCTGCGCCACGGCGAAGCACACATCGCGAAACTCAATGGCTTTGCTCATCGCCTGGTGCTCCGTGCTCTCCAGTGTAAGCTCTGCATAACCGAGGCACGCAAGCCGCTCAGTCGAACTGGCCGAGGATTCCTTCCCAGCAATTCATCGTCTGCGAGGCGCTTGGTAAGCGGGCAGATTGAATGGAATGTTAATCCAGCGCTCACATTTTGGCGAGCAATCTAGATTGGCGGCGAATCGATTATTGATTCGCGCACTGAATCAGGATGTTGAAGTCTCTGCACGCGCATTTTTCTTGGTGAGATTGATTGAAAAAGTCAATACCCAAATCTGTGCATTACCGGGATGATTGTGCACATTATGAAAGGGTTGAACAAATTGGTACGCATGCCTGCTCTTGGGTCGCATAATCCCGCGACTTTTTGTAAACTATAGTGGAAGTTTTGTACGTTCGTGACTAATTCAAACTGAGGAGAGTTCTAAATGCCAGATACAGTGAAGAAGACAAAGGCGCCAGCCAAGCCCCGCAAGGCCGCGGCCAAGAAAACCACCGTGCTTGTGGCGCCTACGATGCCGTCTCGTGAGGAGATTGAAAAGCTCGCACAGAAATACTGGGCGCAGCGTGGCTACCAGGATGGATATGCCGATCAGGATTGGTTTCGTGCGGAACAGGAGTTGTGCCAAAAGGCCTCTTGATCTTGGAGATTCAGGGGCTTTAACGGTCTCGACATATCGATAGCAAAAGCACTTCCCCGTTGGCACCGCATCGGGCGCGCATTGATTGTCGCGATTCAATAACTTGACCACCGCAAGACTGCAATCGATCGCGCCATTCTAAGTGCTTACGCCTTAATTTCCTAAGTTCGCGCGATAAGAGAGCAGGTTGAAAGAGCAATATCCCAGACGTCAAGACTCGATAGAGTTACGCATTTTCGTTGTCTACAGTTTTGAAGATGGCTGGTGAAGTAATTCTGGGATTATTGCTTGGGGGCTGTCTCGTGCGTACTGCCTCGCGGATAGGCACGGTTTGCTGTGTCCAATCTCATTTCTTAATTCTTCGAACTTCGGACGCAGTTCCGTCTCAGAGCATGCAGCGCGGAATTCGCATGATGCGCAAGGTTTGAGCCTGCGCATTGAGGCCCTGCATCAGATGCCGTCGATGCTATCCTGTTGTCGACGCGCCGCAAGGGCATTGCCTCCGGCGCCACAGCCAACATGCAGAAATATTTGCTTATTGCCATCGGCGGTGCACTCGGCTCCGTAGCCCGTTTCTGGGTTACATCCGCGGTCGCTGCCCGAATGGGAATTACCTTCCCATTTGGCACGCTTACCGTTAACCTTGCGGCCTGCCTGATTATCGGATTCCTAATTACCGCAGCCACCAAGCGGGCCGGTGTCGGCTCAGCGTGGAGGTTTCTCGTTGCTGTGGGTTTTATCGGAGCTTTCAGCACCTTCTCTACATTTGAGTGGGAGACCTTTGCCACAGTGCGCTCGGGAGCATTCTTCTTGGCCGCACTTTACGCGGGCGGAAGCCTGGTTCTGGGATTGATAGCCGTGTGGAGCGGTAACTTTCTGGCTAAGGCAATTTCCTGAAAGTTGCCGAGGACGTTTCCTTACAGACGACGCGCCGCCTCCATCACGCAGCGCCCAAGGCCACGAAGCAACCTATTCCGCGGAGGAAAACGGCGATGCAGGCAATCCCTCTCCATTGAACAGATTGCATTGCGGGCTGTTAGCCCAGCCATAGCGAACATACTTTGGCTCGGCTACCGAATCGCTCCGTGCCACCACCGTGCTGCCGTCGATCGCAGCGGTTGCAGGCACGAATTTTCCATCGGCGCCGGCCACTTCAAAACCAATAAGAGTGTCTCCCTTTGCCGACAGTCCTTTTGCGTGATGTTCGAACCAGACCCTGATCGCCTTCCCCTCCGGCGTGGCCTGGCGGAAAATCGGGCCTGAGTAGCTGATGTCCTCGCCATAGCTGATCGCACGCGCCGCGAGCGCCAGCCTGAGCCCGACATCGAGCTTGTCCGTGGGATGCACATTGTCGGGATTTCCGATATCGATGGTCACTGCCATGGCCGTGTTGCGCAGAGCCAGTGTCTTCAACTGCTGTTCGCGCAGCTCGGCCCAATCTTCCGCAGGAGTCGATTTGAAATTGGAAATCTGGACGTAAAGAAATGGAAAATCGCCTACGCCCCACTCGTGCCGCCAATCCGCGATCAACGTGCTGAAAATCCTTTGGTAAAGCGGCGCGCGCGCCAACGCGCTGTTGCTCTCTCCCTGGTACCAGATCACACCGCAAATTGGCAGCGGCGTCAGCGGCGCAATCATGCCGTTCCACAGCATCCCCGGCCCCCAACTAAGCAACTGCGGATGCCATGGAAACTGCGGCGCGGGCTTGCCAGCGGCCTTTGCTTCATCGCGCAGGCGCTCCTCCTGCTTGCCCGCCAGCAGCGCATCTTCTTCGTGCTCCGTCATCTTGCCCCAGGAAACGAACAAGGGCGCCAGCGCTGCATCTTCGCCCAAAGCAGCCATGCGCGTCCAGGCCTCGGCTACCGTTCCACCCCAGGTCGAGTCGATTACTCCCACGGGCACATGCTCCCGCTGCTGAATCTCCCGCGCAAAGTACCAGGCAACTGCTGAAAAATCCCGCGCCGTCTCCGGCGAAGATGCCGCCCACCCGTCCGTATCCGCATCGTCCAACCGATACTCCGCCGCCTTCTTGTTCACCATCAAGAGGCGGATCTGCGCATTGGCGGCATGGGGCAGATCCTGGTCCGCTGTTGCCGCCTGACGCATGGCAAATTCCATGTTCGATTGTCCCGATGCCACCCATATATCGCCAACCAATACGTCGGTCAGCGCAATGGTTTGCGGTGTGGCTGACTCTGCGCTTCCGGCAACGGTCGCCGGCGTTCCTTTGACCGTCAGATCAAAGGGCCCGCCAGCCGGTCCGGGCGGAAGATAAACGCTCCACCGGCCCAAACTTCCGGCGCTCGTTGAGCCTGTCTCGCCGCGGAAGCTGACCTGCACCTCTTCGTCCGGTGCGGCCATCCCCCAGACATGCACCGGCAAGCCGCGTTGAATCACCATGTGGCTGGACAGGATTTTGGGAAGGGTGATCTGAGCGAGTGCAGAAGACGCCGGCACGCAAGTCAGCGTAAGAGTAAGCAGCGCAAGTCTCATCTTCAAGAGAATCCCCTTTGGTGCAACAGAGCCTCCGGCATTTTCGCCTTGAGCATTTGCCTCGTTGAAGTAGCAGAATTTTCCGGGCACTCAAAACTAGCAGAGACAAACAGGCCAACGCCACACTGAAAATCCTGATCGGCGCCAATTATCCACAGGTCCATCCGCAACATCGGTTTCCGAAGCGGGTCGAATCAACAGCAAAGGGTGGTCGAGCCGAAGCGGGTCTTATCTCCGAGGTTCTTGCCCAGGATAACCCCCGCCGCTCGATCCGCATCTTCCCCTAAGTGCCGCACATTCATTGACTTTTCCATTTGTTGGCGGCAAAGGCTCAATCGATCCGGAGGACTGCGCCTCTCATGCGAAGCGTATACGGAAGAATCCTGACTCTTGCGGCCATGGCCTCGTTCACCCTCTCCGCTCAATGGGCCCAGGCCCAAGCCGCACTGTTGCTGGAGGAGCCCTACGGCTTCTTCGGCACCATGAATCCCACTGGCCATACGGCCATCTACTTTGAACATATCTGCGCGGAATCTCCGGTGAAGCTCCGCCCTTGTGAGCCGGGCGAGCCGGGTGCCGTGATTGCGCGTTACCAGGGCATGACCGGATACGACTGGATTGCGATCCCCCTGGTTCCTTATCTCTACGCGGTCGACAGCACGGCGCAAGTCCCCAATCGTGCTGATCGCCACACCGTCGACCAGTTGCGCAGCCTCTATCACGAGGATTACCTCCTGCCAGCGCTGGGAGAGAACTTGCATGCCGGCAGTCTCTTCCAGGGCGGATGGAGCCAGCTTGCCGGTGTGGCCTATGACCGCCGCATCTACGCCTTCCGCTTTGCGACCACCGAGGAGCAGGACGACGCCCTGATCGCGCGCCTCAACTCGGGCAAGAATCGCTCTCACTTCGACCTCTTCTACAACAATTGTGCGGACTTTGCGCGAACCGTTCTGAACTTCTACTATCCTCGGACATTTCGCCGCAGCTTTTTTCCCGACGCAGGCATGACAACACCGAAACAGATTGCCTCCAAGCTGGCCCGCTACGCCCGCAAGCATCCTGACATGCACCTTAGCGTGTTCGAAATCTCCCAGGTGCCTGGCTATCGTCACCGCAGCCACTTCAACAAGAGCGTTGCCGAGTCTCTTGCCACCACCATCTACGCCGTTCCAATCCTGCTCGTAAATCCTTATATCGCCGGAGGGCTATTCGTCGATTACCTCGCGCGCGGCCGCTTCAACCCCGTGCCCAGAACGGCCGAAACGCTCGACGCGATGAGTCTCTCCGCATTGACAGCCCCCGCCTTCACCCCGCAGAATCAGCGCAGCGCAAGTTTTCAGGCTGCGGTTGTCGCTGGCCCCACTCCTGCGGAGTCGCAGGTCGAACCAACATCCAGTCAGAACCTGAAAGAAATGAAGGCTGAGCATGAGTGATTCCCCACAGAGCTTGAAGAACCACACAAGATTCGACCCGCCCTTCCATTTTTTCCTGGCCCTCGTTTTCCTGGTGAATCTGTTCGTCGCAGGGACCTATGCGTTTCATCACTTCAGTTTCTACAGCGCCTGGCTGGTGATCCTCGCCATTGCCGCGTTCCTACTCGCTTTTAAGGCGCGTGCCTACCCGATTAAGGTGCAGGACCGCGTCATTCGCCTGGAAGAGCGGCTACGTCTGCAAGCCCTTGCCCCCGAGCAGTGGCACGCGCAGATTTATCGCCTCAGCGAAGATCAGTTCATCGCCCTGCGTTTTGCCGCCGACGATGAGGTCGTGGAGTTGGCCAAGCAGGCGCTCGAGCATAAGTTAAGCCGCAAACAGATCAAGGAGCGCATCAAGGATTGGCGCCCCGACGAATGGCGCGTCTGAAGAGTCGCGAAGATCAGGAATCAAGCTCGCCTGTACCACTCAACCGTCCGCCGCAGTCCCTCGCGAAAATCAACCGCCGGTTCATAGTCAAGCAGCTCTGTTGCCAGCCCTATGTCCGCCAGCGAGTCGCGAATATCCCCGGCGCGTCCCTCGGCGTAAGCCGGCCTACCCGAATATTCCGTCAAATCGCACAGGATCTGAAACGTCTGGTTCAGCGTGATCCGCGTCCCGGTGGCCAGGTTCATCATCCGCCCCGCAACCTTCTCTGCCGGCGCTGCCGCCGCCAGCAGATTGCCGTGCACCACGTTATCGATGTAAGTGAAGTCGCGGCTCTGCTCGCCGTCGCCATAGACAGTGGGCTGCTCGCCGGCCAGCATCTTGCGGCAGAAGATGGCCAATACGCCGGAGTAGTGCGATGTCGGATCCTGATAGGGCCCAAAGACGTTGAAGTAACGCAGCACTACCGTTTCCAGTCGGTAAACTCGCCAGAAGACCCGCATGTAATGTTCGCCCGCCAGCTTGGCCACAGCATAGGGAGAGATAGGGTTAGCCAGCATGTCTTCGCGTTTGGGCAGCGCCGGCGTATCCCCGTAAGCCGACGATGAACCCGCATACACTACGCGTCGAACCCCGGCCTCCCGCGCCGCTACCAGCAGATTGAGCGTAGCCGTTACGCAGGCCAGGTTGGTGGCCACCGGGTCAGCCACCGAGCGCGGAACCGATGCCAGAGCGGCTTCGTGAAACACAATCTCCACGCCCTGGCATACGCGAGCGCTGACCGCCGGGTCGGCCAGGTCTCCTGCAACAAACTCCATCGCCTCCAGGCCGTCCAGGTTGGCCTGCTTGCCGGTAATGAAGTTGTCAACGCCGCGCACCGTATCTCCGCGCTCAAGCAGCGCCGCTGCAATTGATCGGCCAATGAAGCCCGCCGCTCCCGTCACAAGATAACGTGCCAAATCCAACTCCCCATCCCATTCAAATTGCGGCGACTGAATCCGCTTCCGCTATCTAGAGAATATAGCCACGCGCATCTCGATAAGATCTCAGTTCGCCGTCGGCTTGTCAGCGTGGTCGATTACCAGGACGGGAACGGGTCCCCGCTCGGACTTCAACTCCAGGCCAAATTCTTCGCGCATCAAAGCCGGTAGTGAGGGGAGCGACGAGTTACTGCTTTCTTCGCCAGCCCATTCCAGAATCCCGAAATTATAAGTGCCGGTCAGACCAGTCTTGTCGATTACCGGTCTTCCAAGAGTGCGACTGAGCATTCCAGTCAAGACTGTTATCGTCGCTGAACTATAGAAGCCAATATGGCAATCGGGGTCATCAGCCGAACAGCCTACAGGAGCCGCTGGAATGTGGGAATCCTTGTCTGGATCCGACGGTTTGAGCTTAGATCTGCCAGGAGCAATGCGCAGTGCGTACACTGGCAATTGTCTAGTTTCCCAGTGGGCGGCGAGTTTGAACCGCTCGGCCAGTAGAGCTTGGATCATCTGTCTCGACTGAGCGATAGTTGTGTCCGTCGGCATAGTGGCCTCAATCGCAAAAGTATCCCTGGAGTCAGGGTAACCGCAGGACGCATGGCCCCATTTAGGCATACCTTCGAGCGGCTCCGATCCCGTGAGTTGATACGCATTGAAGACCAGTCCCGCCAGATTGACACATTGCGCACGAACCCGTCCGGTTGAGAATTGAACGCCGGGAGTGAATGGGCCAACCGGCCCTTGTCCTGGACCAAATTCATGAATCGAGGCCACATCGAAGGCCAGCTTCGGAGATTTCTGCGACGGTTGTCCATAGGCATGTCCCAAGATGATTGGGATCATGACGGCCACGACCGCAAGCGCGGCGATCGGCCGGTCGACGAAACCTGCCGCTCCAGTCACAAGATACCGTGCCAAATCCAACCCCCATCCATGCCAAAACTGTATGCTGAATGCTCCCACTGTGTAGAGAATATAGCCGCGCCCCGACGTCGACGGGGCTTATCGCCACCTGCGTGACAAGGGCCTCGATGTCCGGGAGCCGAGAGTCGCCCACTGTGGCATGAAGCAGCTCTACCTCAAAGACCCCGACGGCTTTGGCGTATGCTTCCAGTGGAGGGCCCAGGTTGCTGCCCCATGGCGCCTGACCAAGGGAGCTGCGCATGAAAGCAATGTCCCGCGCGCACTACGGACCTCCGGATGTGCTTCGACTTCAGGAGATAGAGAAACCGGCGCCCGCAGAGGATGAGGTTCTGATCAGGGTTCATGCGGTCTCGGTGAATCCCCTCGACAGCTTTGTGCTGCGCGGCTGGTTTTCCGCCCTGCCCGCCATCAGCCGGCTGCTCGAGCCCAAGCCCAAAGTCATTGGATCCGACATCGCCGGACGCGTCGAAGCTCTTGGCAGTCAGACAAAACAGTTCCGCATCGGCGACGACGTGATGGGTTGTAAAAATGCGGGCGGCCTGGCCGAGTACGTTTGTATTGCAGAGAAAAACCTGGGCCTGAAACCAGCCAATCTATCTTACGAACAGGCAGCCGCTGTACCTGTCGCAGCCATCACCGCCCTGCAGGCACTACGCGATCACGGAGAGATTCAGCCCGGCCAAAGCATTTTGATCGATGGAGCATCCGGCGGCGTGGGCACCTTCGCCATTCAAATTGCCAAATCGTATGGCGCCACGGTCACAGCTGTTTGCAGCACGCGGCATGTGGAGACAGCACGATCGCTTGGCGCAGATCACGTGATCGATTACAACAAGGAAGATTTCGCGCAAAGCGGACAGAAGTACGACCTGATTCTCGGCGCCAACGCGCACCATTCGATCCTGGCCTACCGGCGCGCCTTGAAACATCACGGAATCTTCGTCATGGTCGGCGGCGCCATGGGCCGCATCTTCCAGGCCCTGCTTTTAGGCCCAATCCTCTCGCGGCTGGGCAGCCAAAAGTTCCGTTTCTTTATCGCCAAAATGACGACGAGCGACTTAACCATTCTGAAGGATCTTCTCGAAACCGGAAAAATCGCGCCTGTCATCGATAGAACCTACCCCTTCACTGAAGCCGTTGCAGCTTTCCAGTATCGAGAGGAGGGACACGCGCGCGGGAAAGTCGTGATCACCATCGATACGTAGACGGCAGCTACCAACCGACTTGCTTAACCGATCCGTTCTCACCCTCAAGCGGCGACAACCCCTCGCCCCATCCTGTATCGTTGGCCTGTAATCCTGCACCGCTCGTTTATGCTGCTATCACTCCCTACCGTGTCCGAACCCCAGCACTTCTCCCTGATTGAGAAGCTCCTCTTCGCGACAATGGCCGCCGCTTCCGGTTATCTCTTCTGGCGCCGTTTTGGCGTGGTGCTGCACAAAATCCTCGCCTCGAAAAAAGATGCCAACTTCAAGCTCTTTCCCCTGGGCAAGCGTGTATGGGACTTCTTCTGGGAAGTCCTCTGCCAGGCCAAAGTCATTCGCGAGCGGCCGCTCCCCGGCTTTGCGCACGCGCTGGTCTTCTGGGCATTTCTGGCCTTTGCCCTGGTCACGCTTAACCATTGCGCCGTAGGACTCGGCATCGGCTTTCTTTCTCCGGGTGGCCTGGTCGGCCGCTTCTATTTCTACTTCGCCGCCGTCTTCGCTCTTGCCTGCGCCGTGGGCATTCTCGGCCTCTTCATTCGCCGCTTTCTCGTCCGCCCCAAATGGCTCGGCGAAAAGCTCTCCTGGGAATCAGGCCTGATCGCCCTGCTTATCTTCGCACTCATGGCCACATATCTGGCCGCCTTCTTCGTCGCCGACACTTCCCTTTCCGCGCGCGCACTCTGGTGGATGCACACCCTGGCGCTGCTCACCTTTCTGCCCCTCATCCCCCACACCAAGCACTTGCATCTGGTTCTCAGCCCGGCCACGATTTTTCTTTCTCGCGGCACGTTCGCGCAGATTCCACCGCTTCAGGTGAGCGAGCAAGAGGGCGATGAAGACTTCGGCCTTGTCACCGGGACCGACCTCACCCAGCTCGTCAGCCTGCAAGCCTACTCCTGCGTGGAATGCGGCCGCTGCACCGAACACTGCCCGGCAGCCACAACCGGCAAGCTCCTCAACCCCAAGGAAATCATTCTCGGCGTGCGCGCCTACCTCAACGACCTCGGTCCCGCTTCGGATCAACCCCTGCTGGGCAAGTACAACTCGCAGGAAGCCGTCTTTCAGTGCACCACCTGCGGCGCCTGCGAGTTCCAGTGCCCGGTGGGCATCGAGCACGTTCCCATCCTCGTCGGCCTGCGCCGCGGGGCCGTCAATACAGGCGAATGGGAGAATGATTATGGCGCGAAGCTCTTCCTGGCTCTCGAACGCGGTAGCAATGCATTGGGTATCAGCCCCGCCGAGCGCGACAAGTTCGTTCAAAAACAATCCCTGCCCATCTTCGACGGGACGCAGGAATACTGTCTCTGGCTGGGCTGCATGGGAGGATACGATCCCAAAGGCCGCGAGATCATCGCCGATTTCGCCCGCGTGATGAACTATCTCGGCACCAGCTACGGCGTTCTGCGCAAGGAGAAATGCACCGGCGACCCGGTCCGCCGGCTGGGCAACGATCTCGTCTTTCAGCAACTGGCCGAAGCCAATCTCGAAACATTAGCGCAAAACAAGGTCAAGAAGATCGTCTCCATTTGTCCGCATTGCGTGCGCACTATCCAGGAAGATTGGAAGGAATACGGCACGCCTCCGGAGATTGAGCATCACAGCGAGTTTCTGGCGCGCTACGCCGACAAACTCCCGCGAGACAACAAAAACGAAATCGATTCTGGTGAAGAAAAAATCGTCTTCCACGACCCCTGCTATTTGGGCCGATACCGCAACGTCTACGACGAACCGCGCACCGTCGCCGCTCTCGCCGGCACGGTCATCGAAGCCCCACGCAACCACGAGCGCAGTTTCTGCTGCGGCGCCGGCGGCGGCCGGGCCTTTCTCGGCGAAGAGACCGGCGAGCGCGTCAGTCACAATCGCGCTGCCGAACTCGTAGCCACCGGTGCGCAAACCGTAGGCACCGCCTGCCCCTTCTGCAACACTATGTTTCGCGATGCCCTGGCCGCCACTGGTGCAACGCCCCCACAATTGCTCGACATCGCCCAACTGGCCGCGCGCGGTTTGCCCGCACCCGGCCAAAGTCCCGATGGCCACGGCGCCAATTAATATGAAGCAGAGCCCGAAAAAATGAAAATCATTGTAGCGATCAAACAAGTCCCCGACCGCGACGCGCAGCTTCGCATCGACTCAGCCGCCAAGTGGATCGATGAATCCGACCTGCAGTTCGCCCTCAACGAATCCGACGCCTATGCTCTCGAAGAGGCGCTTCAGCTCAAGGAAAAGCACGGCGGAGAAGTGATCGTCCTCTCCGCCGGCCCCGAGCGCATCGGCCAGACCATCCGCGAAGCCCTCGCCAAGGGAGCAGACCGCGCCATCAACATCGCCTGCGACGATCTCGCCACCCGCGACGCGCTCAGCGTTGCCCGCCTATTGGCCGCCGCCGCCAAGCAGGAAAGCCCCGACCTCGTCCTCACCGGCCTGCAGTCGGAAGACCTGGGCCTCGGCCAAACCGGAGTCATCCTCGCCGAGCTTCTCGGCCTGCCGCACGCTACCTTGATCCTGCACGTCGAAAAAACCGACAAAGGCCTCACCGTCAAAAGAGAGCTCGAAGAAGGCTGGTTTCAGCAGATCGACATGCCTCTGCCTGCCGTGCTCACAATCCAATCCGGCGGCAACAAGCTGCGCTATGCCACGCTCATGGGCATCAAGCGCGCCAAAACAAAAGAAGTGCGGCAGCTGAGCGCAGCTGAGCTGGCAGTGGATGCATCACCCGTCGTGGTTCTCGATCGCGTCACCCTGCCCAACAAACAGAAGTCCACGCAAATGCTGCCCGGCTCGCCCAAAGAGGCCGCCGGGGCGCTGGTTGAAAAGTTGAAGTTCGAGGTGCGCGTCCTATGAGCGGAGTTCTTGTCGTTATCGAGCAAAGAGATGACCGCATTGCCCGCATCAGCTGGGAGGCTCTCGCCGCCGGCCAGCGCCTGGCCACGCAGATTGGCGAATCGATCACCGCCGTTCTTCTCGGATCGGCAACCGAAGCCCTCGCCGCAGATGTTGCCACGCACTCCGATGCCAAAGTTATCCGCGTCGAACACCCGCTCCTCGCCCAATACACCCCCGACGCATTCATTCTCGCCTTGCACCAACTCATCGAGAACGAGAGCCCCGCGCAAGTAGTCTTCCCGCACACATATCAGGTTCGCGACTATGCGCCCGCTCTCGCCGCGAGGCTCGGTCAAGTGCTCGTCAGCGACGTCGTCGACATTGGCAGTGGGGACGACGGCCCAACCTTTACCCGCCAGCTCATGCAAGGCCGCCTCAACGGCGCCTATCGCCATGCGGGCGCAGGTCCCTGCTTCGTCTCCGTGCAAGCTGGAGCCTTTCGCGCCGAAGCTGCGCCCATGGCTGAGTCTTCATCGCCCGCACCCATCTCAGTCTTCACTCCGACAATCGAGGCCACCCAGATCCGCACCACCCCAGGCCAGCCGTTCCGCGGCAGCTCGCAGACTGTCGATCTTGGCTCCGCGCAGCTCATCGTCAGTGTGGGCCGCGGCATCAAGGAAGCCGACAATCTGCCCATCGTGCAGGAGCTCGCCACTGCCCTCGGCGCGGA
>JBEKVS010000120.1:0-15094 GCA_049513795.1 Occallatibacter sp.
TGTCGCACGATGGCGATCGCCGCGCGAGCTATCTTTTGCTGGATGAAAATGAAGCATCGATTCGGCGCGTCGAGTACGACCTCGACAGGGAGTTGAAGGCGCTTGCGGAATGCGGTCTTCCTCACGCACAGTGGATTTCCAGGACGCTCGAAGCGGCCCGGCCACAAATGCCGTAAAGCCGCCGGAAGCTGACTCATTGATCGATCCCTCTTTGCATCGCCCCGTGTGATTCCGGCCGATTTCTCGGGTCGGTCTCGCCCAGGCTTGATGGATTTGGATGGCGTCGAACACGGTGAGGATAAAATCAAACCTGATTCCAGACCGCCCATCGCAGACTCTTCGCGCGAGGCCCGAAATTAACTTCCCATTGGAGAATTCATGCGCCCCATCCCAGCGTCAACTCTCTTTGCGGTTGCTATTTTGACTGCTGTCGCAATTCACGCGCAGCAAGCCGGCACAACTTCTGTGCCCGAGATTCCGGGCGTGCCGCAGGCAGCGCGTGCGGCGGTCGCTTCAATTGACTCCGGGAAGATTCGTGCCCATGTGCGCTTTCTTTCGCTCGACCTGCTGGAGGGCCGTGGGCCTGGAACGCGCGGTGCTGAGCTGGCAGCCGAGTACATTGCCACGCAGATGGCACTGGCAGGCGTTGAACCAGCAGGCGACGACGGGAGTTATTTTCAAAAGGTGCCGCTGTTTGCGGTGCATACCATCGAGGACAAGACCAGGTTCGCTTTCGTGCCGGCCTCGGGCCAGGCTGTCGATCTGGCTTACGGTACGGAGATCGTCTCGAAGGATCAAACCGGGCAAGCGACGGCGGACTTCGACGCCCCCATTGTCTTCGTCGGTTACGGAATTCATGCGCCGGAATACCACTGGGACGACTATGCCGGTGTCGATGTAAAGGGCAAGATTGCCTTGGTCATCGTGAACGAGCCGCCCTCGGACGATGAGAAATTTTTCAAGGGAAAAGCGCTCACCTATTACGGCCGCTGGACCTACAAGTATGAAGAAGCGGCGCGGCGCGGCGCCGTGGGCGTGCTGATTATTCATCGCACCGATCTGGCCAGCTACGGCTGGGAGGTGGTGCGCAACTCGCAGGCCACCGAGAAGAGCTACCTGCAGGGCGACCCCGATGCAACGCTGCGCGCGGCCGCATGGATACAGCACGACGTGGCGCAGCGGCTTTTCACGCTGGCGGGTCTCGGCGATCTCGATGGAGTGATTGAGAGAGCAGGAAAGCCTGGCGCTTTTCATGCCGTTGAACTGCCGATCAAGCTGCGTGCGCACATTGAGAGCCGTGTGCGGCGCTACGAAAGCACCAACGTTGTGGGCCGTGTGCCGGGCGCGAGTTCTGCCAACGCGGGGGTCCCCGGCGTCAGGTCTTCGTCGCTGGGGTCGGGGAATCAGGCCGTCCTTTACAGCGCCCACTACGATCATTTGGGCATCGATCCGGACGCCAAGGGCGACAACATTTATAACGGCGCGGCCGACAATGGCACCGGCTGCGGAATCCTGCTCGAGATGGCGCGCGCCTTTGCGCAGTCACCGGTGCGGCCGCCGCACGCGGTCTACTTTGCTGCCGTCACAGCCGAGGAGCAGGGTCTGCTTGGCTCGCAATATCTGGGCATGCATCCGCCTGTGCCGGCGGGGCAAATCACGCTCGATCTGAACTACGACATGCTGCTGCCCATCGGCGTTCCGCGATCAGTGGACCTTGGAGGCGCCGAGCGCATCGACTTTTGGCCAACCGTGCAGTCAGTTGCGAGGGCCTTCGATCTGCAATTGCTTCCCGACCCCACGCCGGGTGCGGGGCATTACTATCGCTCCGACCATTTTTCGCTGGCCCGCGTGGGCATCCCGGCGTTTTCAGTCGATCAGGGCGATCTTTTTGAGGGTCATGACGAGGCCTGGGGGCGCGCTCAGCAAGAGGACTTTGTGGCTCACCATTATCACCAGCCGTCAGACGAGTACCACGCCGATTGGGACTTCCGCGGCAACGCCAAGTTGGCGCGATTTGGGCTGGTGCTGGGCTGGCTGGCCAGCGAGCAATCGAAGCCCGTGGAATGGCTGCCGGGCGATGAGTTTGAAGCGGCGCGGAAGGCCAGCCAGACTCCATGAGCAAGCTTGCGCTCTTCAGTAATAGTCCGCGCAACTGAGGTAGTAGCCGCACTGGGCGCAGACCAGCTTGCAGTGGTGACCGGTGAGGCGATGCGCGCAGTTGGGACAAATCTGGCAGTGGTGATCGACTTGTCCCTGCCCTGGGCCAGAGGCCGAACTCGAGCCGGATTGTGAAATTTCGACCTCGAAAGCGGCGTCATAGGCGTGGGGGCGGTGCGGGAGCATGCTGGACAGATTAGCATAGAGGAAGCGGCAGCCTGCAGTGCAGCATGCCCGCAGGTGCCCGAAGCATCAACTCTCCCGTAGGCGATGTGATTTCCCACTGCGCATCATCGGGCAAGAGTCTGAAATCCACCAACATCCGAGATTCGGGTTATCCCCCAAGGAGGGACAATGGCAAGCAAGGCAAGTGCGGTTTGGACAGGTTCACTGAAGGAAGGCAAAGGCACCATTTCGACGGCGACGGGCGTTCTTAGCAACGCGAACTATTCGTTTGCAACACGGTTTGAGGGCGCCGATTCGGGCACCACTCCTGAAGAATTGATTGCGGCAGCCCACGCCAGCTGTTACTCCATGGCCCTGGGTGCGCAGCTTGGCGGCGCCGGCTTCACGCCGGAAAAGATCGAGACCAAGGCCGCCGTCACGCTGGCTAAAACAGATGCGGGTTTTGCCATTACCAAGATCGCGCTCACCACCACGGCCAGCGTTCCCGGCGCGACCAAGGAAGCTTTCGACAAGGCCGCGGCGGACGCCAAGGCCGGCTGCCCCATCTCCAAGCTGTTCGCCAACAACACTGAGATTGAGTTGGACGCCAAGCTTGTATAAGACAGCCGCGGATTAGGGACAACCAAAGCTTCACCGTCGATGCCCATCTTTGCCGTGTCCAGCGAACCTGGCGTGTGGCCGGGATGGGCATTTGTCGTTGGAGGTGTCGGCAGATTCCTGGCGCCCGATCGCCAAAGCGGGCCCGGAGTTGAAAGAATTCCAAATCGATGGAAAAGTGGTAGAGTCCTCACTGCGACCCGAAAGGCGCAGGCTGGAAATGGGTGTGGCGATGAAAAACTACACATTCAAAGCGACAATTCAGGCCGGCATCGGCGGCGGGGCTGCGGTCATCTTTCCCTACGACGTCGAGAAGGAGTTCGGCACCAGGGGCCGAGTTGCCGTGAAGTCGACGCTCGATGGAATTCCATACAGAGGCTCGCTGGTAAAGTGCGGACCGACAAGCCATATGCTAGGCGTGCTCAAAGGCATTCGCGAACAAATCGGCAAGGGGCCGGGCGACACCATCGAGGTTGTGATATGGAAGGATGAGCAGGAGCGAACCGTCGAACTTCCGGCGGAATTCGAGAGACTCATCAGGCAAGAAGGCCTTCTCGACTCGTTTGAAAAGCTGAGCTACACCAACCGCAAGGAATACTGCCGTTGGATCACCGGCGCGAAGCGCGAAGAGACCCGCCAGATGCGTCTCGAAAAGTCGGTGGAGATGCTCAGAAAGGGCGTCAAAACACCGGGCTAAACGTGGGGAAGAACCGCGTGCACGCGAGCTCGTCGGCATTTGACACAGCAGCCTGCATTTGCGAGACTCAGAGATGCTGCCGGTTCAGCAAAAGTGCTGAACTTTGTGTACCGTGCCGAAGTGGCGGAATTGGCAGACGCGCGTGGTTCAGGTCCACGTACTCGCAAGGGTGTGGGGGTTCGAGTCCCTTCTTCGGCACCATAGATATCCTAGACCGAAAACAACGAATCACAACTGAGAAGGTTCTTCAATGCGCCCCAAGCGGGGCGTTAGGGATCAAGCTTGGCCTTCGGGAGCACGATCTGCGATTCGCAACGACGATCTTACTTTCATCAGTTACGAGGCTCCGACAAGCTCTCTCGAACTTATACCCAGCCAGTTGGTTGAGTAACTACGGCCGTGTGACCTTTGAAGTTACTTCCGATTCGCACTTATGTGCCCATGAGTTGAGCAGGGCCTCTTTTTGCCTTGCATAGAGACCTTGTGAACCCATATAGTCGCGGTCGAACGATAACTTAGCTGGAGGGTCATTCATGAAGTCACTCGTTGCGGTACTCCTGTTGACCAGTGCGTCTGCCTTTGGTAGCACGCTGGTCGTCAACAACAATGGATCTAATACAAGCGCCCCATGCTCAACAGCGGGCTACACCACGATCTCTGCCGCCCTTACAGCCGCCAATCCAGGTGATACGGTCGATGTTTGCCCCGGAACCTATCCAGAGGCTGTATACATCAACAAGAAAAATATTAAGCTAACCGGATTGACAGTTGATGGGTCGAGCCTGATCCTCTTGTTGCCGACCGCGGGAATCGTCACCAGCGATCCCAACCCGCCCTCCTATAACCCCATTCCGACCATCAATGCGATTTTGCTCGTCGATTCCGTCACCGGCGTCGAGATCTACAACATCGACGTCGATGGCTCGCAGGGTGGGACCAATCCTTGCAGCGGTATCGGCAATGCGGGCATCTACTTCCGCAATGCATCCGGTACGGTCACGGATTCGGCGGTGGCATACATCGGGCTGAACACCGATGGCTCTGTCAGCGGCTGCCAGGAAGGTGCAGGTATTTATCTCGATAGCGGAGACGGAGGAGCGGCCAGTGTCACCGTCACCGGCACCAGCATCCATGACTTCGACAAGGATGGAATCTCGGCGGTCCAGTCGGGAACTACGCTGGTGGCCAAGAACAACGCCATCACCGGCGCCGGCCCCACAACTGCCACTGCTCAGAATGGCATTGAGGTCAATCTCGGAGCCAAGGCTACCATCACTGGCAATGTGATCAGCGACGTGAACTATACGCCCACCAGCAGCAACGCTACTGCCATCCTGTTCTATCAGGGCGCCAACGGCTCCGTGGCGAGCGACAACACCATCAGTGACACAAACATCGGAATCGAATTCTACGAAGTTAACAAAGGCACGGCGAATGGGAACAATATCTCCAAGGCGTTTAACTATAATGCCCTGGCCGCGTTCGGAAATGACACGGTCTTCGAAAAGAACGTGATCGCCCACGCCGGCATTGAAGCCGACCAGGCCGCCGTATATCTTTGCGGCAGCAACAACAAGGTGGAGAATAACACCATCAGCGAGGCGCTCATCGGCGTGCAAGACGACCGCACGAGTGAAGATGGATGCTCGGGAGCGAGTGGGAACACCAAGTCGGCGAACGTGTACACCAATGTGGGGTCAGACTCCGAGACGCTTACAGACGAAGCCACGCCTGCGTTGCACTCGTTTAACCGCAACAACCGGAACGCCGCGACCAGGCCGTTGCCGAAGCCGTAGTCGATTCACCTAGCGCGAAAACAAAGGCCCTGAAACACGAATCAAGAGGGCTCGCCAACTCGCCCCGCCGGAATAGTTATTGCGACGGGGCGATGTCGGGCTACAAAAAACTGGGATATTCCGACCTGCACTCCCTGGCACGGGGTCTATCCCATACTGATTGCACAACTGCTGAATGCGGGGTCAGCACTCCCAAGTGGTTCTCAGATGGAGAAAGCTGCCGCAAAATCCTCGCAAGAGTTCCCTGGGTCGGATCAACAATGCAGTACCGATTCAACGACATTCACGTGCGATCACGTCTGTCTGAGGTGGATTTCTACTCAGCTCGTCTATAGCTCTGTGACGCAGATACAGACATAAATCAGTTTCACTTAGGGGGAACTATGAAGTTGGTTCTGACTCTATTACTGGCGGCGGGCACATCGGCCTACGGCAGCACGCTTGTTGTTAACAATAACTTGGCAAACACCCAGAGCCCATGCAACACGGCCGCATTCACTACCATCGGTGCCGCCATCACCGCAGCAAATCCGGGAGATACGGTCGATGTCTGCCCGGGCACCTACCCCGAAGCCGTTTACATTAACAAGAATGGCATTAAGCTGAATGGCTTAACCTCGGACAATTCGAGTTTGATCGAACTCGAGCCGGCCACGGGGCTGAGCATCTCCGACCCCAATCCTTCAGCCGAAAGTCCGATAGAGAACACGATTCTGGCTGTTGTTTCAGTGTCCGGCGTGGAGATCTACAACATCTCAGTAAATGGGTACATGGCCACTACTACGGGTGGCGGCTGCGCCCCCGGCAATGCTGGAATCTACTTCCTCAATGCGTCCGGATCGATCGTGGACTCGGCCGTAGCCTATATCGGGCTCAACCCCGATGGCTCGGTGACCGGGTGCCAGGAAGGTCTTGGTATATTTGTCGAAAGCTATGGCGGAACCGCAAAAGTCGAGATGAATGGCACCAGCGTTCATGATTACGACAAGAATGGAATCACGGCGGATGGGACTGCCGCTACGTTGGTGGCCACAAACAACGCCGTCACTGGCGCTGGCCCCACTCCTGCAACGGCTCAAAATGGCATTCAGGTTTCCGATGGAGCCAAGGGAACCGTCAACAACAATGTCGTCACCGGCGATGACTACACGGGCGATGCACCGGGGTACGCATATTCGGCTTCCGGCATCCTGCTGTATAACCTCGATGCCCACAGCGAGATCAATGACAACACCCTCAGCGACACAAACAACGCGATTTATGTATACGAGTCGAACGATGTCACGGTGAATGGTAACAATATTTCGAAAACCATTGGCGCTTCTGCTTTGGCCTCCGCGCTCTCGAATGGCGTCGAATTCGAGAAAAACGTGATCGCTCGTGCCGGACTGGAAGACGATCAACCTGCCGTCTATCTTTGCTCGAGCAACAACAAGGTAGAAAACAACACCATCAGCGAAGCTCTCTATGGTGTTATCGACGACCGCACAAGCGAGGATGGCTGCTCGGGTGAAAAGGGGAATACCATCAAGCTGAACGTGTACACGAATGTCGGCGTTGACTCTGAGATTTTTACGGACTCACCGACGCCGGAGCATTCGCTGGCCCGTACGAAGCAAGTCGGGATGCCCAAAGCGTGGCCGATGAAGTAGGGACGCATTTGACGATGATGGAAACATCCTGATCCCTGGCGTAACTTCGATTCGCGTACGGCCAGCGGAAAGATTGCGCAAGAGTGGTCTTTCAACTTAGCCCCGGGAACGCTGAAGCGTTCCTGGGGCATTTCTATCTGCGCGAACCCTCCTTTCCCGCATCCTATAATCGGGATGCTGCAGACCTGTGCCGCACAGGCTCCATGGGAGGAACCCTGAATTGAAAAGCCTGGTTTATCGCGCCGGAGATTTGAAGAGCGGTGGGG
Organism: Occallatibacter sp.; assembly: GCA_049513795.1. GTDB lineage: Bacteria > Acidobacteriota > Terriglobia > Terriglobales > Acidobacteriaceae > Telmatobacter. Next base: position 7,352 of record JBEKVS010000120.1, read on the forward strand.
GCGTCACGTGGTCGCCCTTGCAACGCACCGTGCTTGCCTGTTGTGCAATTGGCATTGGACTCGCGTGGCTTGCAGCGGATGCCTATGCGCAGCAGACGGCGCCGTCGTCGCCCGAACGCGCAGCGGGAGTGAGCCGTCGTCACCCGAACGCTCAGCTCGCCGCTGCGAAGCTGAATGCGCGCGTTGAACGGCTTCTCAGGCAGATGACGATAGAGGAAAAAATCGGCCAGCTGGTGCAGTACAACGACACCGGCGACGCGCCAGCCGCGGCGGCCGCGGCACCAAAGGCGGCCGCAGGCAACCCGGGTGGGCTGGCCGCTGTCAATCCGGAGACCACGAGCCATGTAAATTCGATGGAACTGGCGGCTACCGGGCGGCTTGGTTCGATGCTCAACACGGTTGGCAAAGAGCGCACAAATACCTATCAGCACCTGGCGGTCGAGAAAAGCCGTCTGCATATTCCGCTTCTTTTCGGCGCAGATGTGATTCATGGTTTTCGCACCATCTATCCCGTGCCTTTGGGGCTGGCTGCGAGTTGGGACCCGGACCTCGTCGCTGACGTTTCGCATATTGCGGCCGAAGAGGCCAGCACCGCCGGTGTGCGCTGGTTCTACTCGCCGATGGTCGACATCAGCCGCGATCCGCGCTGGGGCCGCACCACCGAGGGCGCCGGCGAAGACGCGTATCTAGGTGCTGCGATGGCGCGTGCGTACATTCGTGGATATCAGGGCGACGACCTGGCGAAGCAGGGAAATGTGGCGGCCAGTGTGAAGCATTTTGCCGCCTATGGAGCGGCGGAAGCGGGCCGCGAATACAACACCACCGACATGTCGGAGATCAGGCTGCGCCAGGACTACCTGCCACCGTACAAAGCGGCTGTCGACGCCGGTGCAGCCACCATCATGAGCGCGTTCAATGCGCTGAATGGCGTTCCCGCGAGCGCGAATCCGTTTTTGCTGAATACAATTCTGCGCAAAGAGTGGGGCTTCGATGGATTTGTGGTGAGCGATTACACCGCGGTGATGGAACTGATGAATCACGGCATCGCTCTCGACGCTGCGACCGCCACACGCAAAGCTCTCACCGCCGGCGTCGATGTGGACATGATGTCCCACTTCTACGACACTCAGCTTCCGCAACTGATTCGCACCGGGCAGGTGCCCATGCCGGTGGTGGATGAGGCCGTACGGCGCGTACTCCGCGTGAAGTTTGCGACCGGCTTGTTTGAGCGGCCATATGGGGACGCGCCCGAAGTAACGAGTGCTGTTGCCGAGCACCGGCCATTGGTGCGCAAGGCGGCTGAGGAGTCGCTCGTGCTGCTCAAGAATGAGAAGGTCGAAGGCCACGCGCCTCTACTCCCGCTTGCGGGAGAAGCAAAAAAGGTCGCGCTAATTGGGCCACTGGCAGACGACAGCGGAGCGATGGTTGGAGCGTGGGGCGGAGCCGGTGCGGATCGCGACACCATCACGCTGCGCAAGGCCCTTGAAGAGCGAGCGCAGCAAACAGGCGGCACACTGGACTATGCAAAGGGAACAGAGATTCTGGGCACATCGAGCGCAGGTTTTGCTCAGGCTGTTGCGGCCGCACGCGAGGCCGACGTAGCAATTGTCGCGCTGGGTGAATCGGGAGACATGAGCGGCGAGGCAGGCTCGCGCGCCTATCTCGACTTGCCCGGCAATCAGGAGGCTCTGCTTGAACAAGTCGCGGCGGCGGGGAAGCCCGTAGTTCTTCTGGTGTTCTCTGGCCGTCCGCTGGTTCTGGACTGGGCCGCCGCGCATGTGTCCGCCATTGTGGAAGCGTGGTTTCCGGGAACCGAGGCCGGCCATGCAATTGCCGATGTACTTTACGGCGATGTGTCGCCCAGCGGCAAGCTGCCCATGAGCTTTCCGCGCGCCGTGGGCCAGGAGCCGCTTTACTACAATCAATTTCCGACCGGCAGGCCGCCTACCGGGCTCGATCTGTCAAAGCCTCCGAACTTCAGCACGCGCTTTTTCTCGCGCTATATCGATGTGCCCAACAGTGCGCTGTTTCCCTTTGGGTATGGATTGAGTTACTCAAGCTTCTCCTACAAAGATGTGAAGGTGTCAACGACGAGCATTCCTCTTGAACGAGCTTTGAGCAACCGCAGCACACCGATTGTTGAAGCAACAGCGACAGTGACAAACACGGGCATCCGCGCCGCAACAGAGGTTGTGCAGTGTTATGTGCGCAACCTCGGCGCAAGTATCGAGCAGCCGGTGCGCAGCCTGGAGGGGTTTGCGCGGGTAACTCTGGCGCCGGGCGAGTCAAAGCAAGTGAGCTTTCCGCTAGGGTTCAACGAGTTATCGTTCTTCAATCTGGCCAGCGTGCCGGCCATCGAAGCGACGCATTACACGGTATGGATTGGGGGAAGCTCGCTTGCGGACCAAGGCGCTGATTTCGCCGTGACATCGAAGTGACCCAGCGTGGTTTTTCATCGCAGAGGACAATTGAGACGATGGCGATTATTGCCGATCAGTGTTTCGTTACTGCAAGCGGATAGCCCTGCCATACATATTCGAGCGCTTCCGGCAATGTTTGTAACCTTACGGCGTGGTCGACGTGCCCGGCATTTTCGGCAAACACAAACTGATAGTGATAACCCTTGGCGGCCAGCACCTTGGCCATCTGCTCGTTAGCCACGACCCAGTCATGCATGCCGTCTTTCATGATGTTGGGGTTATATAGATCCTTGTCGCCAACTTCCATCCACAGCCGGATGGGTTTGGCTGGCGTGTTGGGAATAAGATGCTCATGAAACTCCCACGCACCGTGCGGAGATTGGGAGTTATAAGGCCATTGTTGATTGACATAAGTTCCCGAGTAAGTGAGGACGCGGTGGTATAACTCATGATGATACCAGGCCATGATCAACGCGCACGAACCGCCTGAACTGCCACCCATGGTGGCGCGGGCGTCCGGATCCTTGGTCAGCTTTACCTGGGTCTGGGCTTCGACCAAAGGCAACACTTCGTTTTCAACCCATTCTGCGTACAGGCCGGACATGGTGTCATACTCCAGTCCGCGTTCGCTGCCCTGTGCGTCCCCGCCGCCATTGCTGATGGAGATGGCGACCATGGATGGGACTTTGCGTTCGGCAATGAGATTATCGAGCACAGTGAAGAGCATGCGATCGGGGCCGTCCGCGCCGACAATAAAAGGTGCTGCCGTTCCGGGGACGTATTGAGCGGGAACGTAGACGGTGATGCGCCGGGTCCAGGGAGCGGGATGACTGGTGGGGACGAGCAGCTTGGCGGAGTCGGTGGGATCAGGATTGCCGAAGGTGTTCGGCTCGCGCGCGATGCCGGGGTAGCGCTTGCTGTCCGCTGAGCTCATGGTGAACTCGATGACTTTGCCTTGCGGCACGCCGGGCTGTTCGGTCGATTCCGAAGCAGCTGGATGCGTTGGGCCGAGGATGAAGTTGCCATCGGCATTGGCGGGAGCGTTGGCGCCGTCGGGCAGTTCAGTCGCGGTGACATAGCCGGGAGTGTGCGGGTCGCGCGTAGGAGCCTGAGGACGCGGGGCGCGTGGAGGGACTGCGGTCGACGGCGGCTGCGGAGCTGGTGACACCTGAGGCGCCGTCGATGCCTGGGAATGCGCTGCGAATGCGGCGCCGATGAGGATGGTCAAAAGCGCGATGCTCGGCAAGCGGTGCATGGAGGTCTCCGGGGATGTCAGCCAAGCCGGAGCCTGGCTACTGGGAGACTAAACCATTCCTCCGGCCAACGTGAACCAATGCCGGACGGTGGATGCAATACGATGAGTTCATGGGCGCGCTTCTCAACATCCGCGATCTGCACATACGCTTTGGGGCTGCGGAGGCGGTGCACGGCATCAGCCTGCGGGTAGATGAAGGCGAGGCGCTTGGGTTGGTAGGTGAGTCGGGGTCAGGCAAGAGCGCCACGGCGCTGGCGATCCTGGGATTGCTGGGACCTTCTGCGCGGGTTGAGGGGCAGATCCTTTGGGGCGGCGAGCGAGATGGGATTGACCTTTTGCGACAGCCCGCAGAGGGTCTGCGGCGCCTGCGCGGCAAAGAAATTGCCATGATCTTTCAGGAGCCGATGACAGCTCTCAATCCGGTGATGACCATCGGCCGCCAGGTAGCGGAAGGCTTCGCGGCGCACGCAGGCTCATGGACGGGGCGGGAAGCAAAGACAAAGGCCATCGCCGCGCTCGAAGCCGTGGCCATCCCCGAAGCGGCGCGGCGCTACGGAGATTATCCGCATCAGTTTTCGGGCGGACAGCGGCAGCGGATTCTCATCGCCATGGCGTTGATCAACCGGCCGCGGCTGTTGATTGCCGACGAGCCGACGACGGCCTTGGATGTGACGGTGCAGGCGCAGGTGCTTGAGCTACTGAAAGATTTGCAGCGGCAGCACGGGCTGGCCATGCTGTTCATCTCTCATGACCTGGCCGTGGTCGGGCAGATGGCCAGCCGCGTGGCGGTGATGCGCAACGGCCAAATCGTGGAGGAAGGGGCTGTGCGCGATGTGCTGACTCGTCCGGCGCACGAATACACGCAACGCTTGCTGGCTGCTGTTCCGACCCTCAGAACGGACCGAACTCGACCGCTGGCAACGATTGTTTGACCCGGGATCGATGGTTCGAACAAACTCGACGACACAATCGATTCTTAGGGGTGCTCAACTTCTGGCATTGCGGAAAAAGCGAAAGGCCGGTGTTGCTGCGTCCGGCCCCTCCGCTTAGGTTGTATTGAGGCCTATTGTCTGGGCGGCGCGCCCAGCATCAGGTGCGCCACACCCGCCTCGTATCCGCGGCGGAAGCCATCACGGTAGTCTTCCCGATCGCCTCGCGGCACGTTGGGATGCCTATATTCCTCGCGGTTGTTGACGTCCGGGCGGCGATGGTTATCGAAGTCCTTGCGTGCGCCTTCGACGCCGTCCAGAAACCCCTTGCGCTGCACTTCGCGGAACTCCCCTGGAGGAGTGTCCCAGCCGTGGTCATCCTGCGCGTAGGCGGAAGACGGGGGCGCACCCTGGGATGAGCCGTTTGGGGGTGCACCGTATGCCGAGGCCAACCCCGCCGGTCCGAGAAAAAGAGCAACAGTCGAAACAGCCAGCCATTTGCGATTCATTGAAGTCCTCCAATCCTCAAGTAGAGATGGCCGCGACTTCGCAGGCGTTGCCCGGAAGCTTGGCGGAATTGCACTCAAGTGGGCGGGGGATGGAGAGCTCTTGGCTGGCAAATCTTTGATTCGTTATAGGGTTAGGGAAGCCATTAGTCCGGGAGCGAAGCCTTATTCTGGACGCGAGACTCTGCCTTGCGTCCCATCGTCGACAGGGCGAAAAGTTAGCCAGCTATGCCCATGACCACCCGCCCTTCGATTGCTTACTTGGATCGCTCAAGGGGCGGATGGCCGAAGGAATCGAACACTACTCGGCGGCGACCGCCTCCGCAGACTCCGTGGCCGGGGCTTCCGCTGAAGCCTCTGCAATCACCTTGACCTTTACGTGCGCCGTGACTTCGCGGTGCAGCTTGATGGCTACATTGAAGTCGCCAACCGTCTTGAGGGGCTCATTGAGCACGATCTTGCGGCGGTCGACCTCGAAGCCCTTGGCGGCCAGATCGGCGGCGATGTCGGCCGAAGTGACGGAGCCAAACAGCTGGCCGGAGTCGCCCGACTTGCGGGTGAAGCTAAGGGCGAGCGGCTCGAGCTTGGCAAGCAGCGCTTCGGCCTGGACCTTTTCGGACGCGGAGCGGCGTGCCGCAGCGGTCTTCATGGTCTCAATCACGGCCTTGTTGGCCAGGGTGGCCTGCAGCGCTAGCTTGCGCGGCAGCAGAAAATTGCGGCCGTAGCCGTCGGCAACTTTCACCACGTCTCCGCGGTGGCCGAGGTTGACTACATCTTCTTTCAGAATAACTTCCATGGGAAACTCTCCAAAATTGTGGCGCCGTAGGCGCGTTGGTCCTCTTGACCTGTATCCTGCGACGACTCAGGGTGCGCGAAGAATTTGTTGCGCTGACCTTGGTTGAATCGTCGTCGATCGCTCGCCGGGCCTCGGTGCTCTCCCACCCATGAATCAAATAGCGATTCAAGATGGGGCGCCCAGAGTCTTGCGAACGCCCGTGAATCGAACGCTCTAGTGCCGTGTCGCGAACGGCAGCAGGGCGATGTTCCGGGCCTGCTTGATGGCGCGGGTCAGGCGACGCTGGTGCGTGGTGCAAACGCCGGTGAGCCGCCGGGGCACGATCTTGCCGCGCTCGGCCACAAAGCCTTGCAGCAATCGGACGTCGCGGTAAGGGATGGCGTCGATCTTCTCCGTACAGAACTTGCAGACTTTCTTGCGGCGAAAGAACTTGCCGCGGCCGCCGGGTCCACCGGATGGCCGTGCGCCAGGTCCGCCCGCGGGCCTTCCGCCGGAGCGTTGCGGCGGGCCGGATTCAGAGTGAGTGGATGCGCCCGACTCGGACGCTCTTACTGGAGTTTCATCAGACATTGCGTTTCCTCTTTACTCTCTTGGTGGTGGCGGCGGCGCGCTCGGCGTTGCCGCGACTCATTTGTGACTACAAATCTCGATCCCGCATTCCCTCGGGGGCTAAAGCCCGCCGCATCTGCTGGGATCATGTACGGGCTGAAGCCCGTACCCTTCATGTGAGCTCAGGCTCGTACCCATCGAAACAGCGTGCAGCTCCTGACAGCGAGCCGTCCGCGGGCTGCCTAAACGGCGGCAGAAGCCGGCTCGGCTGCTTCAACCGGCGCGGCCACGGCAGCTGGCGCGTGCGAGTGCGTGGGAGCCGCATGCTCGACTTTGCGGCGTACTCCGCGCAGCGCCTTCACCTTGGCCAGGCGCTTCTCTTCCTCGTCGATGCGCACGGTGATGAACTTGATCACCTGTTCAGTCACGCGTAGGCGGCGTTCGAGTTCGAGCACCACCGGGCCGGCGGCCTCAATGGTGAGCAGAACGTAGTTGCCATCGTTGAACTTGCGTACCATGTAAGCAAGTTTGCGGCGGCCCATCTTCTCGACATGCTTCACTACGCCGCCGCCACCGGTAACGGTGGTGGAGAAGCCGGCGATCAGCTTGTCGACATCCTCTTCGGCCGTATCGGGCCGAACAATGAACATCACTTCATATACACGCGACATCGGTATTCCTTTTCCGCCGGGCTCACGGGCCTGGCCTCGAACCGCCGGCTTGAGGATCGTCAAAAGAAGACGGCTCATGCCTTGGCGGCTTGGTGCTCTTATGCTGCTCCGCCTTCGAGCTTCTCGCGGCGGTTAAACTCGTTCATCGCGGCTGCCGGCCCTTCCGAGATGATTCGCCGGGTAGCATTCGCTACACGGTCCAACACCTCGTCCAGAACCGCCAAATCCGCCTTGCGCATCGGCCCCAGCAAATAATCCTTGCCCGGCCGCTTTCCACCTACGGCCGCTGCGGCCTCGGGCGGCAAGTCCGGCTTGGCGCCGATACGAATGCGCAACCACTCCTGACTTCCCAAAGCGCCGATAATGCTGCGGGCTCCGTTGTGCCCGGCGGCCGATCCGCGCTCGTTAATCTTGATGGTCCCCAGCGGTAGATCGAGCTCGTCGTAAATTACGAGCAGATCCTTCGCTGGGTCCGCATCAAACTCCCGAACCAGAGCGGCTACGGAAAGCCCGCTCAGGTTCATAAACGTCTCCGGCTTGGCCAGGACCACTTGGCGCCCTGCTATGCGGCAGGTTGCGGTAACGGCCCGGCAGCGCCGGTTTTGCACCACAACGCC
>JBEKVS010000121.1:0-15033 GCA_049513795.1 Occallatibacter sp.
GCAAACACAACCGTCGCCGGCCAGCCGTAATCCTGATAACGATTGGAAATGTCGGGCCGCGCATCCTGATCCACCTTCACCAGGATGTACTTCTGCTTGAGCAAGCGCATCACAATCGGATCGCGATACGTGATGTCATCCATCACATGGCACCAGTGGCACCACACCGCTTCCAGGTCGAGCAGCACAAACTTCTTCTCCACGCGCGCCTGTGTGAAGGCCACGTCCGACCACGGCTGCCATTCGAGCTTGTCGGCTGGAGCCTGTGATTGTGCACAGCACGAAAGCAGAAGCGGTAACACCAGCACGGCAATGGAGAGAATGAATCGCATATTCAATGAGAGTACGGTCCAGCAGAATGCTTGGATTTCGCAAACGTTCACTCCGCCGGTTTAGGCCGTCCCGAAAATCCGCTCGCCGACCGCAGCGCGTCGGCATCCATCAATTTGCCGTCCATCATCACGGTTCGCGTGTTCCTCAGGTCGCCAATGCGCCGTGAAGGATCGCCCTCCACCAGCACCAGGTCAGCGGCCTTTCCCACGGCAATGGAGCCCGTCGTCTTCTCTACCTTCAACAATCGCGCTGGCGAGATGGTCGCCGACGCAAGCGCTTCTTCGGGGGTAAATCCAGCTGCCACGTAAAGCTCAAGCTCGCGCACAAGCTCGAGGCCCGAACCGTCGGTGCCGGCAACAATCTCGATGCCCGATTTGTGCATGAGCGCCACCAGGTCAGAGAGTTTGGCGAAGCTTTTGCGGTAGTCCTCTCGGGTCAGGTCCTTGGGCACGGCGAAGCCGCCCTGGCGAAAGCCGCGCTCGGTAGCCGGCGGCAGTGTGCCGACGAATGGCGCGTACGCCGGCGAGAGATCGCCATTCTCCGGCACGAACAGCGACTCGGCCACCACCAGCGTTGGGTCGGAGACAATTCTACGCTCCGCCATCGTGGCCACGAGCGATTTGATGGGATCAGCGTTCAGGTCGACGTCCTTGGAATAGCGCCCGGTGCCTTCGAACCGGTTGATGCCGTTCGATGTGGCCACCACGGAATCGGGCATGGCTTCCATCATCACGAAGTAGATGTGCGTTATCTCGTCGTATCCGGCTGCAATCGCCTCTGACGGACGCATCCCCGCCGGAACATGGCCATGCACGTGAAGCCCCAGCTTGTGCGCCTCCGCGGCCGCCGGCGCAACCCAGGCCGGATTATAGGTGCCATAAAACTTGATTCCGGTAAACCCGTCCGCCTTGGCCTTGTCGACCGCAGCAATCGCCTCCTCCTGCGAAGTAACGATCGTTCCCAACTGCGCGCTGTTCGGTCCCTTGCCGTCGATCAGCGCCGAGGGATAAACCTTGGGCGAGAGCAACTCCCCCTTGGCGCGCCGCGCCGCGCGGGCCAGCGTCAGTCGATTGTCGTTGCCCGGGTCGCGCGCAGAAGTGATGCCCAGCGATAGCAGGAAGGGCCCGGTCGAGTCGTCGCCGAAGTGCTGGTGGCAATCCCATAGGCCGGGAACCAGCGTCTTGCCCGCCCCATCGATGACTTGCGCGCCCTTGGGCGCAGGTGTCGACGCCGCGGGCCCCGCCGCGCTGATCAGGCCGTGCTCCACTATGACAGTCTGATCGTCGGCGAAGCGAGCGCCATCGAGGAATGCGCGCACATGCGTGAACGCGACCGGGCCTTGCGGAGTCTTGAGCAGTGCCTTGACCAGCCCTGGACTGCGCGCCGCCAGTGCGTCATCTTGAGCCTTGTCGAGCGGGTTAAATGCGCTCTCGTAGCCAACCGGAAGCAAAGCAAGACCCGACACGAAGCCGAAGAACTTGTTGTCCGTGGTGGCCCACACGGGTATGGGCGAAGGCGCGAGTCCGGTGATGGCCCAAGCCGTTACCGTCTTCTTCGCGGCTCCCTCGCCGACGGTGGCCTCGGTCAGCCGTTCGGCATGAGCGCGGCCTCCCGGCAACAACGCCATGGACTTGTCCTTGGAAGCGAGCAGCGCTTCCAGCAAGAGCTGAGTCCCCGCAAACGTGCCTCCCTGGGCCACATAAAAAGCCGGTTCAGTATACGCGCCATTGCCGGCGTCCACCGGGCTCTTCCAGGCCGCTTTGCCGCCGCTGACTTGAAATGTTTCGGCCGCGTCGCCCTCCGGCGTAACTCCGCGCACCACCATCGTTGCCGGCATCCCATCCGTGCCCATCACAACTTTCTGATCCAGCTCCCACACCTGGCCGCGCAGCAGCATACTATCGCGCGACATCTTGCTGCCGTCGTCCGCGGTCCAGATAAACGCCTTCCCATGCGATCCCGCCGTCGACACAATGCTGTACGCTTGCGCATTGGCAGGCGGCTTGGCAAGCTGATCGGCCGGCACCTGGGCGCGGAGAGCCGGAGTCAGCAATCCTGCGCCAAGCGCAAAAAGCGCGCAGAGAAATGAACAGACAGGAACACGTCGCCCGAAAGCTCGTGTCCGGCGGCACGTCATCAGATCGTCAGCGTTCATAAAGTCACCTGTGATGGGCGTCGTTGAAAGTCAAGTCATTCGGAACGCGGCTCATGAATCCAGGCACAATCTTCAACATGGATTGGGCAGAAACCGTTGGGTACCGAGCGATGAGGACTGGAAATCAGAATGAGCCGACTCGGGGGAGATGACACGGTGCTGTTGCGAGCCATCCTAACACAGGGGCTGGCGATCACCCTTCGCCCGTCGAATGACATCTGAACCCGGCGGCATACCCACTGGGTGCCCCAGGTCTCGCTCCTGAGACCTGGGAACCACGATCGCCCCTGCGAGCGAATAGCGAGCGTCTGCTGCATGCAATGCTTATTCTTCTTCTTCTTCGACAGGCCGCTTGGCGTTGGCTAGAATCTTTTCCGCCACCAGTTGCGGAACGATGTCGTAGTGGTCCATCTCCATCCGGTAGCTGCCTTTGCCCTGCGTCATGGAAGTCAGAATCGTGCCGTAGGTCAGCATCTCGGCCATCGGCACCTGCGCATTGATCACCGTGGTCCGGCCTTTTGACTCCATGCCGGCGACGCGACCACGGCGCCCGTTCAGGTCGCCCATCAGGGCACCGGCAAATTCGTCCGGTGCTTCGATCTCGACCTTCATGATCGGCTCCAGCAAGCACGGCTTGCAAGACTCCATGGCCTTGCGGAAGGCCAGACGCCCAGCCATCTTGAACGACATTTCGTTGGAGTCCACGTCGTGATAGCTTCCGTCGTAAACGGTAGCCTTGAAGTCGACCACCGGGAAGCCGGCGAGATAGCCGCGCGCCGCCGACTCGACAATGCCCTTTTCAATGGCGGGAATAAAATTCCTGGGCACCGCGCCGCCAAAAACTTCATTGCCGAACTCAAACCCGCCGCCGCGCGGCAACGGCTCCATGCGAATCTTGCAGTCGCCAAACTGCCCGTGCCCGCCGGTCTGCTTCTTGTGCCGCCCCTGCGCTTCAGCCTTGCCGCGGATAGTCTCCCGATAAGGCACCTTGGGCGCCTTGAGCGTCACCTCGGCGTGGTAACGCTTCTTGAGTCGGCTCACAATGGCTTCAATATGCGGCTGCCCCGCGCCGGCAATCAGAAACTCATTGGTCATGGGGTCGCGGAAAAAACGAATCAGCAGGTCCTCTTCCATCAGCTTGTGAATAGCCGGCGCGAGCTTATCTTCATCGGCGCGGCTCTTGGGCTCAATGGCGTAGGTCATGGCCGGTTCCGGCAGCGGCCTCAGGTCGACCTGAATCTCCGCGCCCTTGGCGCCCAGCATGTCGCCGGTGAGTGTATCGCGCAGCTTGGCCACGGCGCCCAGGTCGCCGGCGTGGAGCTCGGCAACCTCGACAGCCTTGCGTCCCTGCATCACGGATAAGTGCGATAGCCTCTCCTGGCCGCGCCGTGTGTAATTCTCAACGGTCGCATCGTTTTTGATTACGCCACTGATGACCTTGAAAAAGCTGATGCGTCCCGAAAACGGATCGGTCATAGTTTTGAAGATCACCATTGCGGCCGGTTCGCGGTCGTCCACTTTGCGCAAGGCGAGCGATGCGTCGTCGGTGCTGCCGCCGTCCGCGCCGCCTGATGCAGCCACAAAAGACGGTGTTCTCACACTGAATGGAGCACGCTCAATCGGTGATGGGCAGTAGACCTTGATGAAGTCCAGCAGATGGTCGAGCGCCATGTTGGCGTGGCCGCTGGCAAACAGAACCGGAAAGATGCGGTCTTCTCGAATCGCCTCATGCAGCGCGGCAATCAGGTGGTCTTCGGGGATGGTGCCCTTCTCGAAGAACTCCTCCATCAACTCGTCTTTACCCTCGGCCACAAGCTCCACCAGCGCCTCATGACGCGCTTTCGCATCGGCCGCCAGGCCCGCTGGAATCTCACCCGTTACCTTGCCGCGCCCATCGCCGCCGGGCGTGTAATAGAACGCTTCCATCGTCACCAGGTCGACAACGCCATGAAAGCCTTGCGAATCCGAAATCGGCAACTGCACCGCAACACAGTTTCGTCCCCAGCGATCGACCAGGTCGTCGATCAGCGCGCTCAATCCGCCACCGCCGCCGGCCTTGGGATGATCCATCTGGTTCACGACCACTACCCGCGGAACGTTGGCTTCCTCGGCATATTTCCAGACTCGCTCTGTGACGGCCTCAACGCCATTCTGCGCATTTACCACCACTACCGCCGCCTCCACGGGCAGCAGCGCCGCGCGCGCCTCGTGCGAAAACATGTGAAAGCCTGGAGTGTCCACGAGATTGATCTTCACGCCCTGCCACTCGGCAAAGGCGACGGCGTTCTGCATGGTCGCGCCGCGCGCAATCTCTTCCTCGTCGTAAGCGGTCACGGCCGTGCCATCGGCCACGCGGCCCTGCGTCGGGGTCATCTTCGCGGCATGCAGCAACGCGGCAATAAAGGTGGTTTTGCCGCTGTGCGCATGCCCCACTACAGCTACGTTGCGGATCTCACTTCCCTGGTACGTTTTCATGGTTCTCTCCTTGCCACCTGCGGTGGGGCCAACTGCCTTCGGCCACCTGCGTTGGCGTTGTATTTGTGTGATTGAAGCTTCAGAGGAGGAGTCGAACACGGCAGGCACAGAGAAAGCTTGGGGGCGTCCTGGTGGGCGTCCAGGTGGCCGAATTGGAGGGCCACATGTCCCGGTCTGCCGTCTACCTCGTCCATAGTGAGGTTCGGACCGGCGCCGGGTCGTGCGTCATAAGAGCGCTTCGCCCGGCGTCTATCGCTAAGAAGCGGATGCTATCACACGCGGAGTGTAAACGTCCTGTGACTGGCCGCACAAGCCGGTCACAGGCGTCAGGTGAAGCGTCAACATTGTGATAGAGTCGGTTTACCCGACGCCTCGCGCAAACCATTTTCCGACCAAATCTGAAGGTGACTAAGAATGCCTGGCCTGGTCGAGACGCCCGACGACCCACGCCTTACCGAAGCCGAGCTGGCTGCGATCGGCGCATCGGCTCAGCGTAAAGCTGGCCTTCGGCTGATTCCCGTGATCGGGATCGGCTACGGGCTGGCCTACATTGACCGCCTCAACCTCAGCTTTGCGTCTCTGCAGATGAATAGCGATCTGCACTTCAGCGCCTCGGTATATGGCTTTGGCGCCGGGCTGTTTTTTATCGGGTATGCGTTATGCGAGGTGCCCTCCAACCTGCTTCTGCTGCGCTTCGGCGCTAAACGCTGGCTGGCGCGCATCATGTTCACCTGGGGATTGCTGGCCGCTGCCACCATGTTTGTCCGCACGCCATTCCAGTTCAACGCGGTGCGCTTGCTGCTGGGCATGGCAGAGGCTGGCTTTTTCCCCGGCGTCCTCTACTACCTCACACTCTGGTTCCCGGCCCACATGCGGGCCAGGGCAGTGAGCCGCTTTTACATTGCTCTCCCCCTCAGCTCGGTAGTCATGGGCTCGCTCGCCGGCTCGCTGCTTGGGCTCGGCGGCAAACTGGGGCTGGCAGGATGGCAATGGCTCTTCCTCGTCGAAGGCCTGCCCGCCGTCTTGTTCAGTTTTGTCATTCTGAAGTTGCTGCCCGACAGCCCGGCCGCGGCCCCATGGCTCACAACCGAGGAAAAAGTCTGGCTGCAGAACCAATTGCGGACAGACAGCCAACAGGCGCACCTCGGTCATGAGGCTGGTGTTTTACAAGCCTTGTTCTCCCCAAAGGTTTGGATGATTGGCGCGTACTTCTTCTGCGCTCTGACAACTAACTACGCGTACGGCTTTTCCGCTCCGGCCATTCTGCAAGGCGTAACCGGCTGGAGCGTGACAAGCGTTGGCTACCTGGTAGCGTGTTTCGGCTTTGCCGGAGCTGCAGGCATGCTCCTCAACAGCGCACATTCCGACCGCACCGGCGAGCGATCTCTGCACTGCATCGTCCCTTGCGTGGTAATGGCGGCAGGTTTTGTCACTGCGAGTTATGCTCGGGTGCCGTGGATTGTTGTATTATCGCTGGCGGCAAGTTTCATCTGTTTTCAGGCGATGCTGGGGCCGGCAAATGCCCTGCCGATGCAGTTCCTGGCCGGAAGAGCCGCGGCGGCCGGCATCGCCGCCATGAATACCCTCACCATGTTCAGCGGCTTCGTCGGACCCAATTGGATGGGCTTGATGAAGGATGCCACAGGCAGTTATCAGGCCGGACTAAGAGGGCTGGCACTGCCCGCTCTGGCCGCGGCCGCAGTGATGTTTGCCTTGACGCAAAACTTGAAAAAGCGCGTTATCGTTTCGCTCGTCAAGGCAGGAGAAACGGCAACCTAGAACCGGATCGAGTTACGGCTGCTAATGCAAGTCGCCCGCCGTATGCTACCAGCGCAAGAGCGGCAGCAGGCTCGAGTAATCGTCTGTCCAAAGACGAACGTTTGCATTCTCGGCAGGTTGTCGAACCGAGCTTGCAACTTCTGGCTGCGTGAAGAAAGCTGCATTCTCAGTAAGAAGCATCCAGGTCGCCGTAAACTCGCCGCGTTTTGTGTTTTCCAGGCTCGACACTCTGCGCGCCTCCATGCCCGCAGCCTTGCCAAGCAGCGCAATCTCCGGCTCCAGATCCACATGCTGGTTCGAAATATGGAAGGCAAGAATCCCGCCCGGTGCCAGGTGCCGCTTGTATACTTCGACAGCCTCAGTAGTTAGTAAGTGCAAGGGGATGGCGTCCCCGGAAAAAGCATCGACGACGAGGACATCGAAGGCTTGCGGCTGCTGATTTGCCAGCGAGGTACGCGCGTCGCCTTCCACAATGTCGATGCTGGCGCCCGAGTCGCGCAGATACGTAAAAAGATTCTTTGCAATCGGAGTTACGGCGGGATTGATTTCATAAAAATGAATGCGGTCGCCGAGCTTGCCGTAAGCAGCGATTGTGCCCACACCGAGCCCGATAACTCCAATGTTGCGCGCGCGTCCCTGGCAACAAAAGCGCAGAGCCAGGCCCGCGCC
Source organism: Occallatibacter sp. (assembly GCA_049513795.1). Lineage (GTDB taxonomy): Bacteria > Acidobacteriota > Terriglobia > Terriglobales > Acidobacteriaceae > Telmatobacter. The sequence continues at coordinate 7,412 of JBEKVS010000121.1, forward strand.
CGAGTCTTCTGCGTAGTAAGTCGTAGGAGTTTTGCGCAACTCGGCCGAGAAAATCTGCGTGCCGTGCTGAATAGTGCCATTGGTAAGGGTGCGCAACGTCGTACCAGGGTAGGCAGCCAGCGATTGCCGGACTCTCAGGCTGCCATAAAAATTGCGCGTGGCAAATGGCGTACTGCGCTGGAAGGCGATGTGCAGCATTACCACCAGCGCCAGTAGAAGCGCACTGGCAGTAGTCCAAAGCAGCCGTTGCGCCCAGCCGCTGGACCATGTGACGGCAAGCGCCAGAATTGCGGTCACGAAGAAGGTAAGTGCCAGGTCGTAATTGAATGAAAAGATCATCGGCGATACGATGCCCATGAGGAAAGACCCAAGCGCTCCTCCCGCCGCAAACAAAAGGTAAAACAAGGTAGACTCCGAGTTTCGTTGCGGACGCAGCCTGCATGCCTCGGTGTGACAAAAGAGGCAAGAGACAAAAACCTCGATAAGGAAGAAAGAAAGAGCAACGCCCAGGGGCACGGAAACGTCTACCTTTGAAAGCATGTACCCCAGCCCGGCGAGCATCACGACAAGAAAGCGCGTAATAATCCCGCGTGGCAATAAGCTGGGAAACTGAAACGCAAGAATCAGTGTTATCAAATAGACAGCCAGCGGCAGAATCCATAGCAGTGGAATGGCGGCAATGTTCTGGGTAAGATAGCTCGTGACAGCGGATAACTGCATCGCAGCACCCATCGGTAACAGGACCCAAAGAAGCTTATGGCTGAGCGGCGCGGGAGTGACGGACGATTCGTCCTCCAGCGGGAGCCGCTCCGGCGCGCGAACCGCAGACCGCGTTCGCCAGGTAAGCATGGCTGAGACAATTGCGAACACGCCAAAACCAACGCACCACGCGACCCGCTGCGCCTTCAAAGTCAAGTGCGGTTCAATGAGGGTCGGATAACACGCCAGAGCGAGCAGCGATGCCAGGTTTGACAAGGCGAAGAGCCGATAGGGAATGCCGCGCGTTTCAAGCCGGGCTAGCCACACCTGCAACAGCGGGCTGGTCGCGCCCAGCATCAGGAATGGAAGCCCGATCGATAAACCAAGCACCGCAAAGATTGAGACGATGGGATGCAGCGACGCCCGACTCAGATCGATGGTATGCACCGACCAAACAATTGTGGACACAGACGCGACCAGCAGCAGCGCAACGTGCAGATCCCATCTCGAGCGCAATGCAAGCCAATGTGCATAGAGATAGGCCACTAACAGCGCTGTCTGGAAGAATACAAGGCAAGTAATCCAGACTGCGGCCGATCCGCCTAACGTGGGCAGCAATTGTTTGGCCGCCATGGGTTCGACAAGAAACAGCAGAAAAGAAGCGAGGAAAACTGGGCCGCCAAACAAGGCTCGTGATTGGGTCATGCGCAATATCACCCCCGCCGTGTACGCAAAGAGTCGGGGCTCTGACTGACAAGTCGGCCGCATGACTCATTGCTTTCCGTCAATCGCCCCTGGCTGCTTCGGCGTATCAGGAAATACTGTAAACCGAAAGCAGCACCGTTAAGTCGGCGCGACCCCAAGGAGCGACAACCTTGCACGCCGTTGAATACGGCTACCGCTTTCCTAATACGCCTTAAGCAAGCAGGACAACCCATTGTGCCTTCTCGGCCAATGACTCGTCTACTTGTGTTTTCAACTTTACTAAAAGGTGACTGCGGCGGGGAGAATCTCATCCACATCGATCCATTGCGTAGGATAATTCCCGGTATAACATGCCGTGCAATAGCCACTTTTCTCTTTGGTCTCGCAAGACTTCAGGAGTCCGTCAAGAGATAGGTAGGAAAGCGAGTCAGCTTCAATAAACTTGCGGATTTCCTCAACAGACTTATTCGCCGCAATCAAGTCGCGCTTGCTGGGCGTATCCACACCGTAGAAGCAGGGAGAAATAGTCGGCGGACAACTGATGCGCAAATGAACTTCCTTAGCCCCGGCTCCGCGCACCATGCGAACGATTTTCCTGCTCGTTGTTCCGCGAATAATCGAGTCGTCAATCAACACCACGCGTTTGCCTTCAAGCAGGTTGTGAACCGGGTTGAGCTTGAGCCGCACGCCGAAGTCGCGTACGCGCTGCTCGGGCTCAATAAAGGTGCGGCCCACATAATGATTGCGGATGAGTCCCATGCGGAACGGCAAACCGGCTTCTTCCGCGTAGCCGATGGCTGCCGTAACTCCGGAGTCGGGAACGGGCACAATAACATCCGCGGGGACGCCTGACTCCCGCGCCAGTTGCCGTCCCATCTGGTCGCGGCTCTCCTGCACCCAGCGCCCGTAAATGCGGCTGTCGGGCCGGGCAAAATAAACATGCTCGAAGATACAACTGGTTTGCGGCACGCCGGTGGAATATTGACGGCTGGTCAATCCGTCCTCGGTCACCATGACGAGTTCGCCCGGCAGCACATCGCGGATGTACTCCGCGCGCAGCAGATCGAAGGCGCAGGTTTCACTTGCGAATACGATCGTGTCCGGGCCTTCCGCATTTTTGATACGTCCGAGCGAAAGCGGTCTAAACCCGCGTGGATCGCGGGCGGCGAAGATCCGGTCGCGAGTCATCATCACAATCGAGAATGCGCCCTCTACGCGACCGAGTGAGTCGGCAATGCAATCCACAAGCGTGCCGGCCTTCGAGTGAGCGATAAGCTGAACGATGATTTCGGAGTCTGAAGTGGTCTGGAAGTAGGCGCCCTCGCGCTCCAGGCGTGTGCGCAGGTTACCCAGGTTCACGAGGTTCCCGTTGTGCGCAATGGCGATCAGGCCCCGGATCGATTCCACGCGGATGGGTTGCGCATTCAGCAGCGCAGAGTCACCCGTCGTCGAGTAGCGCGTGTGACCGATGGCCATCGGGCCGGGAAGCTTCTGTAGAACATCATCGGTGAATATCTCGCTCACCAGGCCCATGCCCTTGATGTTTGCCAGCCTTTGTCCGTCGGCAGAAGCAATGCCCGCCGACTCCTGGCCGCGATGCTGCAATGCGTAGAGGCCGAGATAGACCTGGCGCGCCGCGTCGGGATGGCCGTGAATGGCGACGACCCCGCACTCCTCGCGAAGTTTTGGGTCGGGCTTGTCCCAGGTCTCAAACGCGAAACCTCCCGCAGCCGGCAGATGCGGCGCATGTTCATCGAGTCTCGATGGCGACGAAGCCGCCAGACTCCGCGCATGTTGGCGAGAATTTACGGCAAAACGAAGGAATTCGGAGCGGTCTTGAACACCTCTGACACCCTGAAACAGCAACCTACTCATGCCGTTACCTCATTATGGAGAGTGGCCTGAAGTGCGTCTGCCCAGCTCTTGTGAAGCACCTTGAGTGGCGCAGAGATGAGTGGATTTCCATAGACCGATAACTCAAGCCTGTCGCCACCAGTTATGCCGATGCGGGCGGCCAGAAAGCTATATTCTTCGGCGAGCTTCTCAATGGTCGAAATATTGCTCGAGTCAGTGGTGACAAGTATCGTTGAAGCGGGCTCGGCAAACAACCCAAAGAGTGGATGCACCATCAGGCTTTGATCCTGCTCAACGGTTGCCCCGATTCCATGCGCGAAGCAGCATTGCGCAAGAGCCACCGCTATCCCTCCATCGGAAATATCTTGCGCGGAACGAAGCAGCTTTCGCTGTGCCAGCACTGCCAGCAACGTATGCAGATCTGCTTCCGCTTCAAGATCAAGCGCCGGTGGATTTCCCCAAACGCAGCCCAGCACCACCTTCGCGAACTCTGAGCTACCGAATGCGGCGAGTTCGGTGGCGGCAGTGTCTGCGCTGTCCTCGAGCGTGTCTTCAACAGGCTCGGCAATGGGCGCGGCTACGGGAAACGCGGGATCCAGTGTCATCGGATAAACGATGTACGGGCTGATCGGGGCGGGCGTGAAAGGTGCATCGAGATTCGGATCCGGCGCTTCACCGCGCGGAACGGGCCACAGAAGCATGATTGCATCGCCAGCATCCTGGAATCCCGCCGGAACGGCTTTTGTAACATCGTCAAGAATGCCGACTATGCCGAGCACAGGCGTGGGATAAATGCCTTCACCGCGGGTCTCGTTGTAGAGCGACACATTTCCACCTGTGATCGGTGTTGAGAGAGCCGTGCACGCCTCCGCAATCCCGTCGATCGCCGTCGATAACTGGGCCATGATCTCCGGCTTCTCCGGGTTGCCGAAGTTCAGGCAGTTCGTGGCGGCAACAGGCGTTGCGCCCGTGCAAGCCACCTTGCGCGCGGCTTCGGCCACGGCATGCATCGCGCCTAACTTCGGATCGAGATACGTCCAGCGCTCATTGCCGTCGAGCGCCATGGCAAGGCCGCGTTCTTTTCCTGGCTCGCCGTTCGGCCCGGCGACACCAGTGCCCTTAATGCGCATCACGCCCGCTTCACCGCCCGGGCCCAGCACAGTATTGGTCTGCACCATCGTGTCGTATTGTTCGTGAACCCAGCGCTTGGAACATACATTGGAACTGGCCAGCAGTTTCTTCAGGTCGGCCGTGTAATCCCTGTCTTCTGAAAGCTGGGCAAGCACTTCTTCCGGCGGCTCAACCGGCAGCGGGCATTTCCAAACGCCAACAGGGCGATGGTAAAGAGGCGCGTCATCTGTGAGCGACTTGTTAGGGATGTCGGCAACGAGCACGCCGTGATGGCGGATGCGCAGGCGTGGCTCGGGCTGCACCGTGCCCACAATCACCGCGTCGAGACCCCACTTCTCAAACACGCTCAGCACTTCGTTCTCGCGGCCTTTGGTGGCCACCAGCAGCATCCGCTCCTGGCTTTCTGAGAGCATAATCTCGTAAGCCGACATGCCGGTTTCGCGCTGCGGCACGAAGTCGAGTTCAACATCGAGGCCCACGCCCCCCCGCGCGCCCATCTCGCAAGTCGAGCAAGTCAGCCCCGCCGCTCCCATATCCTGGATGCCGACAATCGCTCCCGTGCGCATGGCTTCAAGGCAGGCCTCGAGGAGAAGTTTCTCCATGAACGGATCACCCACCTGCACATTCGGCCGCTTCTGCTCCGAGCCTTCTCTGAACTCTTCGCTCGCCATGGTTGCGCCGTGGATCCCGTCGCGGCCCGTTTTTGCGCCTACATAAATTACAGGGTTGCCGGAGCCCGAAGCCTTGCCATAAAAGATCTCGTCAATGCGAACCAGTCCCAGCGCAAACGCATTCACCAAAGGATTGCCGCTGTAACAAGGCTCGAACTTCGTTTCGCCGCCTAGGTTAGGCACGCCAAAACAGTTGCCGTAGCCGGCAATGCCACTCACCACCCCTTCGACGATGGAATGATTCTTGGCCAGCAACTCAGGTTCCGCCAAGCCAGCCTCAATCGGCCCAAAACGCAGCGAGTCCATCACCGCCAGCGGCCGCGCGCCCATGGTGAAGATGTCGCGAAGAATGCCTCCAACCCCGGTGGCAGCCCCTTGAAACGGCTCAATGTAGCTGGGGTGATTGTGCGACTCAATCTTGAATGCGCAGCCCCAACCCTCGCCCACGTCGATGATGCCGGCGTTCTCCCCTGGCCCTTGCACCACGCGGTCGCTTTTTGTGGGCAGACGCTTGAGATGCACGCGGCTCGACTTATAAGAGCAATGCTCACTCCACATTACAGAGTAGATCCCAAGTTCGGTGAGGGAAGGCACGCGACCGAGAGCTGCCAGAATGCGCTCGTACTCGTCCGCCGTAATGCTGTGGGTGGCGAGCAACTGCGGAGTAATCCCGACCGGTGAAGGAACGACTGCAGAGGAGGCGGGGTTCATCACGGTTGCCTACATTGTCGCACGGCAGCGGATTGGAATCAGGCGCGTTTGAGCATGCTGACCCCCCAAAAGGCCGAGGGTCTGTGGAAAGCTCGGGTGAGAATTGCCTCATTCGCGAAAACCGTCTTCCGCGATTGCCTGTCCGACGGGCACTTCTGCAGCTCAAGGCTGTGGGCGCGAGCCAGCTTGTGCCAGTGGCGCAGCGAACATTTGCTGTGCGATACTTGGGAGCATCGTCCTACCCGAGGCCGGGATGGCGGAACTGGCAGACGCAGCGGACTCAAAATCCGCCGACCCTTGCGGTCATGGGGGTTCGACCCCCCCTCCCGGCACCAACAAAATCAATGATTTGACCAACCCATGAACAGGCGCGCCAAATGATGGGACGTGTGCGTCGTAATCGTCGGGGAACTTGGGCCAGTATGGTTCCTGAGCCCTTCGAGGTGGGTGAGTTCGTTGCATATGTCCGTTGTGCTAGCCTGTTTTCCGTGAGTCATGGATTGCAGACTGGATCTTAGTGTTAGATCCCTTGGCGCCCAAGGGAGCCGGGCCAAGTTTACGGTTCGTCTCTTTCACAGACAGGAACGGTGGTTTCACGCGTGGATGCGAACACCCGAATATCCGCCGAAGAGGCAGCCGGCCGCGAAGGCTCGGGAGTTTCAAAGCCTGCAGAAGTTGCGGGAGACTTGCGGAATCGAGCCTTCATTGGCACATCCGGCTGGGAATATTCGAGCTGGAAACCGGGATTCTATCCACAGGCGCTTTCCCAAAAGAAGTTCCTGGAGTACTACGCAACTCAATTGAACTCCGTCGAAGTGAACTACACCTTCAACCGGTTGCCCACCGAGAGCATGCTCACCGGTTGGCTGGCCGCGACCGGCGCCGGCTTTCGCTTCTCGTTCAAGGCGCCGCAGCGGATCACTCACATCCTTCGACTCAAGGACTGTGCAGACGCAGTCGCCGCCTTGTCGCGTGCGCTCGCTCCGGCAGCGGCTGCGGGACAGATGGGTGTAGTGCTCTTCCAGCTTCCGCCCAATTTCAAGGCCGATGTGCCTCGTCTCGACTCGTTCCTTATGGATGTGGATACGAGTGGCCTGCGGATGGCGTTCGAATTTCGGCACAGCACCTGGTTTTGCGATGAAGTGTATGCCGTACTGCGACGTCATTCTGTCGCGCTCTGTGTTGCAGAGAGCGAAGATTTAGAGACGCCGGATATTGTGACCGCTTCGTTCGTCTGCTACCGGTTTCGGAAGAGTGCATACTCTCAAGCGCAGCTCGATGCAATTGAGAATACTCTGCGCCGGCGGTCTGCCGAGGGCGAGGCCTTCGCCTATTTCAAACACGAAGAGCAACCAACTGGCGCTATCTGCGCGGCCGATACGCTCCAAAGGCTGCTGCGTCACTGAGTGCCTTGATGGCGGCCAGCGGCTTCGATATACCGCCTCGCACGGTTTCCAGAATACAATTTTGCGGAACGCTGAAAAATCAATAGCTGAGATTGCCGAGCTGAAATGTGGGCTGCGGACGAATGCCTGGCAGCTCCGTCGAAGCTCACCGATTTTCATCCCAGCGGGCGCACCTGAGGTCCATGCGCAGCTCGTCCCTAACCGAGTTTTTGGCCTTCCTCAGTTCCCTTGGGCGGGCGTCCAACTGCGGTTCCGGGCGGTTGGGAGTTATCTCTGCCGCCACGGCTGGGAGTGGCCGATCGCCCGGTCGTCCTCCAGGGCAAACAGGGCTTCCAAGGAATCGACGCTCGATTCCAGTTGAGCTGCCCGGCTGACGACGCGCCAGTCATTGAAACGGATGAGGGCGGGGGATGCGGCAAGCAGAGCAACGAGCACAACAGGCCAT
>JBEKVS010000122.1:0-15025 GCA_049513795.1 Occallatibacter sp.
CCTCCAGCCCCTCGGAGTCGACGATGCGGATGCGGCCACGGCTGTATTTAATGAGCCCCTTGCGCTGCAGCTCGCCCGCCGCGGCGGTCACCGTGGTGCGGCGCGCGCCGAGCATGTTGGCAAGAAACTCCTGGGTCAGGGAATATGTATGGCTGTCCACGCGGTCGCGGACCATCAGCAGCCAGCGCGCCAGCCGTTCCTCGGCCTCGTGGAGGCGGTTGCAAGCCGCCAACTGCCCCAGAATGAAGCCCTGGCTTTGTACGCATTGCAGCACGGCTTCCCGAAACTCGGTGCTTTCCTGAAACTCCTTCTGCAGTTCTTTGAAGGGGATGCGCAGGGCGGTCGCTTCCATCTGGATAAAGCAGCGAGTGGGAATCTTGGCCCGGCCCAACAGGTGAAAACTCTCCACCAGCCCCTCGTTGCCCCAGACACCCACTTCGGCGCTCGCGCCGTCGGACATGGAACTCACGATGGAAGCGATGCCGGAGGTGATGAAATGCGCGTATTTGGGCGTCTCGTCCGGCTCGTAAAGAACCGTCCGGATGGGAAGGGATACCGGCTTGAGCCGGGACTGCAGCGAATTGCGGTATGCAGGGGGAAGCGCGGCGAGCAGCAGGTTTGAAGCCTGACCGTTCATGGAGGCGTCCTTCTCTCGATGGTTACAAAGGACGCCGCTGATGGATGAGCTCGAGTCTTGCGTTCTCTGGGAAGATGTTTGAACACGCATCTTTGCGTGGATTATCTCATTGAAAATCAAATCCTTATGTTCGCTATTGGACAGAACTTGTCGAATTGTCGCCGCAGCTTGTGTCTTTACGTTTATATGTTCGTTGACAGACAGCTTTCTAGCTTGGGGAGGATTAGTATTTCCCTCCTTTTCGGTCTCTTGGCTCGAAGGTGTTCTCGCAAGACCGCAATAGAAAGCAAAAAGGGAAGGAGCTGGTTTGCTCCCTCCCTCGCGTACCAAGCGGCTATTCATCCAGCCGCCAGCGGTTATTTATGCTCTTCGCCTGGATGTCCGCCCGCATGTTCCCCGCCGCTCGGATGCGCAGTTGCTGCATGCGAAGCTGCCGCATGTTGAGCGGCAGAGTGGACTGGTGCGGCGTGAGCTCTCGGTGATGCCTCGGTCCGGTTGGCCGTCGCATGGCTTGCGGCAGGTCGCGCCCCTTCTTCATGGACCGCTCGGCCCGCGCTGGCTGCGTGTGCTCCGCCCCATTGCCCGCGCGCCGCTGCTGCGCCGCCACTACCGTGATAGCGTCCCCCGCCGCCGTTTACGAATCGGTGGCTGCCCCAGCCGTGCCCATAACCCCAGCCGGCCCAAGGGCCCATGCCCAGGAAGATGCCATTGTAGAAGTACCCCGGCCCATAGAACCCCATGGGCGAGCAGGCGTAGGGCGCGTACTCGTAATAGCCATACGAACAGACCGGTTGAATGCCGACATTGACGACGATCTGTGCCGGTGCGGCCGTCGAGATGGCCATGCCGGCGAGCAATGCGGTACTACAAAATAGAGTCTTTAATCCGCGCAAGTGTTGACCCCCTTTAAGGTGTCTGCGGTTACCTGTATTGCGTGGGATGCTCTGCGTCCGCGAGCATTCTCGCGCCGTTCGCAGCCATCATAAGGATTTTGAATCCGTTCTGATCGATCCCTCACGCATTCGGAGGTTGTTTGCTACTTGTCCTTACCTTCCCACCCTAGGCGCATGCGCTCAAGTGAGTCTGAGCAGTTTGAACCATCGCGTTTTCGCGCCGTCGGAATTCAGGTCCAAGCTTGACTGTCTCATGATCCGTTGGCACGTTTTCCGCCAGCCCTCGACTTCTAGTCCCTAAGTCCCTAGTCCCTAGTCCCCAAGTCCCTAGTCCCTGCTTCTAGCGGCGCCGGCCCCGCAGCCGCAGAGACTAACGCGCACACAGCCAGGATCGCGCCCATGATGGCCAGCGACCAAGTGATCGGCACATCGACCCAGCGCGCCGCCAGCATCTTGAGCGCCACGAAGGCCAGCATGGCGCCGAGCCCGAAATGCAGGTAGCGGAAGCGGTCGAGCAGCGCGGCCAGGGCGAAGTAAAGGGAGCGCAATCCCAACACCGCGGCAATATTCGATGTGTAGACCACGAATGGGTTGTGGCTGATGGCCAGCACGGCGGGTATGGAATCGGTGGCAAAGATCACATCCGTGACTTCGATGGCCAGGATGACCGGGAGCAGCGACCCTTTCGCCGGCTGAAGCTTGCGAATCCACTCCGGGATGACGGCATGAGCCGAGCCGCCGCGCACCAGGCGCCAGGCCGCGTAGAGAAGAAATATCCCGAAGATCCAGGTGATCCATTGGAAGCGGTTGAGCAGCGTGACGCCAAGCAGGATGAATAGCCCGCGCAGCACGATCGCCCCGCCGACTCCCCAGAGCAAGGCATTGTGCTGGCGCTGCTGGCTGATGCGGAAGCCCTGGAAGATGACCAGGAAGACAAAGAGATTGTCCACGCTGAGCGAGGTTTCAATGGTGTAGCCGCCGATCCATTCAAGCGCCGTCTGGCGTCCCTGAACGGCATTGATCCAGAAGGCAAAGGCGACCGAGATCAGCACCAGCAGGGCGGTCCAGAGCCATGCGAAGAGCTGCGAGTGGCCAGCCTCGCGCTTGTGTCCGGGCAGCAGGGAATCGGCCAGCAGCAGCGCGGCCACCACTGCATGAAAAGCAAGCCACGACACCCAGGAGACGCCGGCGATCATCTTTGAATGCTACAGGAATCGAAGGGCGGGCTCTGGTGTTCGGGGGCGATGGCTATTCCAGCACCAGAAGATGCTTGCTGAAACGCGGGCCGGCCATGTAGCGAAATGCCTTGTCCAGCGTGACCAGGACGCCGTTCTCTTTCACCGCGAGGCCGAGCAGATAAGCATCGGTGATCTGCTGGTGGCCGTAGATCCGGCCTTGAAACGGCTCAGCGAGGGAGACCCAGCCATCTTTGATTGGCCAGTAGCGATAGCCAGGATCCTTGGAGAAGCTTTTTAGCACATTGGTTGCTTGCTCCAAGGTTCGATTACCGGCCGCTGCGTTGGTTGAAACGCGCAGAAAGCCCGCTTCGGAAAATGCGCACAAGCCCCATTGCAGTCCGGGAGAACTGAACCATCGCGTAACAGCGCGATGGTGAATGTGCCCCGGATCGAACAGCGCGAGCAGTACGTTCACGTCGAGCAGATGTCTCGCCGAGCTCAATCGTCGTACTCTTCCAGGGCCGCCTTTACCATCTCGCTGGTGATGACTCGCCCATCCTTGCGCGGCGCAAACATGAGCATTCCTTTGGGGCCGCGGACGAGGCCGGGCGACAAGGGCTTGTCTTTCAGGCGCGCTTCGTGGCCCTTGCGCACAAACTCGCTGATGGCCGCGCCCAGCGTAATTCCCTTGCCCTTGGCGCAGAGCATGGCCAGTTCATAGGCGTCGTCGTCGAGCGTGACTGTGGTTCGCATGGAGAATAATCTACATCAAAGTCAATCTTGATGCAATTCTTCGATTTGATGTTTGAATGCGCACTTGGCATCGATTGCCGGCAGAGTATCACTTGAGGAAATTCCATCGCCTGGGCTTGATTAGCGCAGATCGATCAGCCGGATCGTCTCCATGAACACGTCGCCGTCGATGGTCAAACTGCGGGCGCTGATCTTGTCCAGCGTGTCCTGGGCGGTGTGGTGATAGGTGTTGTTGGGGCCGTAGTCGAGATCAATCACGTCGATCGACGGCACGCCCCGCTCGACGAAAGCCAGGTGATCGTCTTCCACGGCCTCCTCGGTCTGGAAAAAATAGTGGTCGTAGCCGTACTTGTGTGCCGCCTGGCGCACCAGGTCGACCAGCCAGCCGGTGGACTTGGTCTCGCGCTGGATGTCGAGGTCCTTATCGCCGATCATGTCGGCCAGCATGAAAGCTTTTACCTTAGCCAGAGTTCCGTCGCGGCCCCACTTTGCGGCCAGGTGTCGGCTGCCGTATGTCGAATCGCTCGCCGACCAGGTTTGAATCGCTTCCTCGCCATCGAAGAAGACCAGCCAGACGGAGTAGCCGTCCAGCTGTTTCGAACGCGCCACTTCCGCGCGTAATTGATCGGCGATGGCCATCAGCAGGCCCGTGGTTGAAGCTCCATCATTCGCGCCGACAAAGTTGATGTTGCGCAGCGGATAGTTTGTTTCGTAGTGCGTGCTGAGGACGATGACGCCGTCTTTCTTGCCCGGGAAACGGACAATGAAGTTGCGCATGGCCACGGGGCCGATGGGCGTGTTGGCGGTAAAGGTGTCCTCTTCAAGCTGGTCGTGCTGGAAGTGATCGCGCAGAAACGCTTCGGCTTTGAGATGGCCGGAGCCGGTGACCCAGCGCGGACCGATGGCGACAAACTGGCTTGCGTAATCGAGTGCTTTGGCGCCGTTGAAGTGAGGCTGGGCGTGCGCGGCGAGTGGACCGGCGACCAGCAACGCGAAGAGTGCGAATGCCGCGAAGAAGCCGCGGATCGAGGTTTGTGCTTTCCCACCCTTGCCGCAAAAACAAAGACGCGGCGAGGATGGGGTGCCCATGGTTCGATGGCCAAAGCGGGATTTCCCCGGTCTCGAAAACGAGACAAGGGCCTCCCAATTTGCGGCGCCGCTCATAGAGCGCCTGCCTGGGCTTCTTTTGCTTTGCGGCGCGAGGGATGCACCCACCAGGCCACGGCGATGCCGATCACGTAGAGCGACAGCATGGGGATGGCGTAGAAGCACATCGTCCATGGATCGGGGCTGGGGCAGATGAAGGCTGCGACCAGGAAAACCGCCAGAATCGCGTAGCGAATGTTCTTCCACAAGAATTTAGGGCTGACGATGCCAAACAGAGCGAGAAAGAAGATCAGGATAGGCATTTCAAAACTGATGCCGAGGCCCAGAATGATAGACAGAAAGAAGCTGGTGTAATCCTCGATGGTGATCATGGGCGTGAAGTTGTGGCCCATATCGATTACGAGAATCTTGATGGCGCCGGGCAGGACGTAGTAGTAGCCGAAGGCCGCGCCGGAGAGGAACAGCGCGATGGTGGCGGCCATGAACGGAACGACGAACCTGCGCTCCTTCTGATAGAGCCCGGGCGCGATGAACAGCCACACCTGGTAGAGGATGAACGGCGACGCTAGAATGGCTCCGGCGAGCAGGGCGGCTTGCAGATCGAGGTTCAGCGCATCCATGGGATGGGTAAAAACCAGCGACTTGCCGATGTGATTAAGCGGCGCCTGCAGGAAGCCGACAATGCGGTCGTGCAAAAACCAGCAGATGCCGAAGCCGACGACCAGGTAGATCGCCGAGTGAACGATGCGCCGGCGCAACTCGTCCAGATGTTCCATCAGGCTCATGCCGGGCAGTTCGGCGCGCTCCGTCACCACAGCGCGTGCTTTGCCGATGGCTTCCGCGGTGTCAAGCATGATGGGCCGACTCCTCTGCGGGTGCGGGCTCGGCGGTTGCGGGTTCAGAGGATTCGCGCTCGGGCGGCTCGGGAAGATAGTCGTCGAAGGGGAGTCTGAGGGCAACCGGGGTGGTAGGGTGCTCTTCCGAATCGATGGCAGCCAGAGCGGCGACGGACGTCCCGTTTCGGCCGGGCGCGCTGGTTGCGGGAGCGCTGTCAGAAGCAGGCTCCGGCGGCGTGAAATAACGGTTAGGGCGCTCGGCGGCAACCTGCTCGCCGCTCGAAGGCGGCTGAATGACCGGAGTCTGGATAAGCGGCTGAATGACCGGAGTCTCGTCGCGAGGATAGCTTGTTTCGGACATCGGCTCGACAGGCGGTGCAGCAGGTTCTGCCAGAGTCGCGGCGACCATGCTTTCCGAGGTGTACGTACTCTCGCTGGAAACGGGATTCGCGACCGGCGCCGGCGCAGCTTCAACTGGCTTCGGCGCAGCCAGAGCCAGTGCCGCCTGCCGCTCCTCGTCCTTCTTGCGCCGATCGGCGTCTTCGGCCAGGCGAAGCTCCTCTTCCATCTGGAATTTGAAGTCGTTCGAGGCTTTGCGGAACTCGTACATCAGCTTGCCGATCTGGCGGCCGATCTGGGGCAGGCGGCGCGGCCCGAAGACCACCAGCGCCATCACCATCAGAATCAGTGAGTCAGCCATCCCCAGGTTGGCCATCTGAATTGTCGGCGGCATGCCCATTGAGTGCAATGATACCTTTCCGCGCAAAGAGGTCACAATCAGTCTAGGTTAGACTCGCTGCCCGTCTCACCAGCTGAAGCCGCCAGAAGGAGGCGGCCACGAGCCCAGCATCTGCCGCAGCAGAACGATGCGGCCGAAGTGGTAGGCGTTGTGCGCGCCAAGGCTCTCCAACTGATCGCGGACGCTCATAACGCGCACCGGCATACCTGGCCGCGATGGGCAACGGATGGGCAGGTCCAGCCGGGTTGCGTCGCGCGTTGCAGCAACAGCCTCCTTAAGGCTGGCAAAAAAGCGTTCCCGCAGTTGATCCCAGTCTTCCTTGGCGCGGTCACTCGGCGTGGGGAATCCGGCGCTCGCGTGCTCCGGTACGGGCGTCTCGATGCCGTTGATCCAGTCGAGCGTAACTTGCTGCCAGAAGGCCATATGCCAGAGTTCCTCGTAGATCGTGTGGGGAGCGCCTGCAACTGTTTTGTGGGCCGCATCGCGGGAGAGTTGCTCAAGAATGTTGGCGGGCGGCGTGTGCGCGCTATCCCCGGCTAGAACCTGTTCGAGTTCGATCACTGTTTCTCCTCTTCGGGCAGGGCCTCATCCATTTTATGGGAGGGCTGTCAGCGCCCCGATGGCCGGGAAGAAGTCCTGCGCCGGCCGGCTTTTGAGCCAACAAAGCAGTGGGCGAAAATTGCTCCCGGCCCGACGCTTGAAGCCCAGAGAACTGGTTGCTGGCAGCCGTCCGGCGACTTTCAACATCTAATTAACAAGACAGCCAATAAAAACTGTCAGCATGACCGGTTTCACAGTTGCTGTACTTGATTGCTTTACTGGAAACAACAGATTCTGAGCGCGCTTTTACTCAAGGAAAAGCGCCTCTTGACCATTCAATTCGTGCGCATGTTTGTGGAACCGCTCTTAAACCCGGGGAGTGGAAGCGGTTTGGTCGTATTCTAAAAGGCAATACAAGGGCATGGCATGAAAACGTTCACGCTGGATGAAGCGCAATCTTTGTTGCCGGTGCTGGAGTCGCTGCTGAAGCGCGCCATCGAAGGAAAGCGCGCCGCGGAAGACATTGAGTCCAGCCTCTCCGAACTTGCGCGGCGCATCTATGTCTCCGGCGGCATGAGGGTAGACGTGGCGAACGTAGCCAAGGAGCGGGCGGATGTGGAAGCCCATTTGGAGCGGGTCCGCGAGAGCCTGGCCGAGATCGATTCCATCGGCGTTCAGGTAAAGGACATTGAAGCCGGCCTGCTGGATTTCCCCTGCCGCCTTGACGACCAGGTGGTGCTGCTGTGCTGGCGCATGGGAGAAGCGTCCATCGAACACTGGCACACGGTTGAAGCCGGCTTTCAGGGCCGTCAGCCTCTGGATGAGCGCTTTCGCCGCCGCACCAGCTCCGGCGGCCGGCCCAACTGAACTGTTTCCATGAAGAACGTGTATATCTAGCTTGTGTATATCTCCGAGCAGGAAGTCCGCGCGGTTCTCAACTACCAGTCATTGATCCCGGCCATTCGCCAGGCTCTGATCGATTTCTCTGCCGGCCTGGTGGTCCAACCGCCGCGGACTATTCTGCGCGCCGGCAATGCCGAGGGTTTCAACAACGGCTGGTTTGCGGTAATGCCGGTGATTGCCGGCGACGTGATGGCCGTGAAGACAGTCACGTTTTACCCCGGCAATGCCGGCCTGGGCTTGCATACGCACATGGCGACCATCGAGTTGCTGCGCCGCTCGACCGGTGAGCCGCTGGCCCTGATGGATGGCCGCGTGATCACGGAGATGCGGACGGCCGCCGTTTCCGCCGTCGCGCTGGACGCGCTGGCGCCGGCCGCTATCTCAAGCCTGGGCATTCTTGGCAGCGGTGTTCAGGCTCGCTCGCACCTTGCCGCTTTGCGCCTTGTTCGTCCCGGCCTCAGGGATATTCGCATCTGGAGTCGCACGGCGGCAAATGCCGAACGGCTTGCCAATGAATTCGGCGCTCGCTCGGTTTCCATTGAAGAAGCTGCTGCTGCCGATGTGGTTCTTACCGCGACGGCATCGCCCGAGTCGGTGCTCAAAGGCTGTTGGCTGGCGCCGCATGCGCTGGTGCTCGCCGTGGGCGCGACCGGGGCCAGCCTGCGCGAACTCGACGACGAAGCCATGCTCGGCAGCCTTGTTGTGGCCGAGTCTCGCTCCGCCGCCGAACGCGAGTCGGGCGATGTGATTCTGTCCGGCTCCCACGTTGAGGCCGAGATCGGCGAGATTCTTTCCGGATCCATCGCCGCACCCGTCGGCCGTCGCGCGGTCTTCAAGTCGGTCGGCATGGCCATTGAAGATCTGACCGCGGCTCGGCTCGTTTGGCAGGTGCGTGGTTCCGTTAGGCAATAGCCGGTTCGATCAAAGATTCGCGCCAAGGGCAGGGTGCCCGAATTATGCGGAATGCAAGATTCACGAAGGCCGCGCAGCTCGCTGTGAGCGATTCCCAGGCCCGCCGCGTCTCTGATGTGCGAACTGACAACAGACGTTTACGGCCCGGGGACAGGTTTCCCCGTCTAACTCGTCAGTCAAGCGAACTCGAAATCCGGCCTGGTGACGGGACAGAAGACGAGCGAAAGCGATACCCTTTCAAAGGGCATTGGCCGGTGATCGAACCGTCGCCACGACCCGCGAAGCTAGGGACCGAGGAGCGGGGATGAGACTTCGAAACACGGCATGGTTGGTGGGCCTGATGGCCCCGCTCATGGTTGGGTTAGCCACCGGGTGCGGCGATTTCTGGCAAGCGCCCACCGGCACCGGCAGCACCACTACGTGCACAACCAACTGCACCACGGCCAGCAGCGGCAATTTCTACGTCCTCGATGCTGGCGCTACCCCCGAAGTGATCGGCGAATCCTTCGCGAGCGGGACGCTTACCGGCATTACCGGCAGCCCCTGGGTATTGCAGGCCACGCCGTACGCCATGGCCATCGAGCCCACCAACGGAAATTTCCTCGTGATCAGCACCACTTCTGGCGTGTTTTCTTATCCCCTCACCAGCGGAGCTTTGGGAACCGGGAGTGTCATCTCCACGGATCAGGCATACGCCGTTCAGGTGGACGCAACCGGTTCCTGGCTGCTCGAGGCCATCCCCGGAACAGGCGGCGTGACCGTGGGCGCCATTCCCATCGACAGCACGACGGGCGCGACCAACGGCACCGAGCAGACAGTGTCATTTGCCGTGGCAAACGCCTCGGTTCAAGCCAACAGGATGGTCATCTCCGGGGACAATGCGAATATCTTTATATCGCTCGGCGCTGGCGGAACTCTGATCGTCCCCTTCAACGCCGGTGTGACAGCGGGCACGAATCCTCTCAGCACAAAGGCAGCCACTATTGCAGTGGCCAACGCGGCCGGCTCCGCCTTGGCTGTGGCGGTCGACCCCGGCACCACCCCACGCCTTTTCTATGTAGGGGAGACGCTGGCCAACTCCGCCGGCACCTCAGGCGGGTTGCGGGTCTTCAATTACAGCTCTTTGACCTCGACGCTCACTCAGGCCACGGGGTCTCCGCTATCCAGCGGCGGACTCGCCCCCAACGTCATCCTGCCCATCGCGTCTGGGGAGTATGTGTATGTTGCCAATGGCCAAGGCACAACAGCCACGGGCAATATAACCGGCTTCAGCATCACCGCCAGCACAACCGCGCCCATCACCTATACGCTGGCGACGGATACCTCCACGGCGACCGGCATTCAGCCGCTTGCCCTGGCCGAGGACTCGACCGGCACTTTCGTGCTAGAAGTCGGTTCGCTTGGCAGCCCCTACTTCGATTCGTTTACCTTTGACACAACCACCCCCGGCAAACTGGATGCACAGGTATCTTCTTCCACCGCGGCCAGTTACACCGCCATCGTTGCCGCGCCGTAAAAGCAGACGACACGCCACAGGTTTCAGATGAGAGTTTTTCGTGGACCCCGCTCGGTTGCATCGGCCGATCTTGAACGTCTCCGAACGAACGGATGATGATCGCGAATTGAAAACCGGACACCGAGGTCAGAGCCTCTCGCTATCATCTGAATGCTGTCAGCTGTCATCTGAAATGTTATCCTCTAGTTGAACGCCACAGGCTGTGCTCACGCGATACAACATCCCCTCCATCCGCTGCGACAGACGCTTCCGTGCCTGGGCGTCTTCACTGCTCCTGCTGTGTTTTCTCGTATTCTGCGCAGGCTGCGAGCGGTTTCAAAAAGTGGAGCATGAGACGGTTTATGTCTCCGCGCGACAAATGTACCTGCATGATCGTGTTGCCGCTGTCTCCAACCGCGTGGCCGAAGTGGTGAATGGCCAGCAGTTGGAAGTCCTCGACAAAGGGCGTCGCTTTCTCAAGGTCCGGACCCAGAAAAACGAGATTGGATGGATTGAGGACCACGCCGTCATCGACAGCAAGACGTACGACACGTTCGCGCAATTAAGCAGCCGGCACAAACTCGATCCCGTCATCGCAACAGGCACCACACGAGACGATCTATACCTGCACAATATGCCGGGCCGCGAGACGGAACATTTCTACCTGCTTCCCGGCAATGCCAAGGTGCAGTTGCTGGCCCGCGCTTCGGTACCCAAGGTGGCCGCGCAGGCGCCTGCTCCGGCACCGAAACCAAGCCCACCCAAAACCACAACTGCGTCCGGAACCGCTCCGGGTGCAAATACGAACAAGGCGTCCACTGCGTCTCCCGCTCCCGCAAAGGCGGCCATGCCGGTTCCGGCCGTCAAACCAGCCCCAAACACCGCTGACCTGCCTCCCGTAGTGATGGAAGACTGGTGGCTGGTGCGGGACAAAGACGGCCACGTCGGCTGGCTTCTGCTGGCTGGCCGCGTAGACGTCGACCTGCCCGACGAGGTGAGCGCCTACGCCGAAGGCCAGCGCATGGTGGGCGCCTATGTCCTCACCAAGCTCACCGATGCGGCGGCAACCACTCCCGATCACCAGGTCCCGGAGTACGTGACCGTGCTCACCCCGCCGAGTCAGGGCCTGCCCTTCGATTTCGACCAGGTGCGCGTCTTCACCTGGAGCATGAAGCGGCACCGCTACGAGACAGCCTTCCGTCTGCATCCCATCCAGGGATTTCTCCCAGTCAAGGTTGGTTCGGTACCCGGGCCAGGCGGTGGAAGCGTGCCTTCGTTCAGTTTTCAGATCGCCAACTCCCAGGACTTGGCCGTCGATCCAGCCACCGGAATCGCGCATCCTGTTTCGCCACGCACGCTGACCTACGAGATGGTTGACACACAGGTCAAGCGCATCGGGCCGGACCTTGGACCCATCCCAGTGGGCCACATTGAAGGGGAGAAGCCAAAGAGTGGCAAAGCGGGGAAGAAGGGGCGGAAGTAAGGCGCTATTGTGCGCGTAGGCGGGGCAAAAGCCAAAATCTCAAACGCGGGACGCGGTATGCCCGGCCAGCCAGGATCTGAGAGCATCATCCGCGCGCCTCTGCCAGCCATTCCCGGTTGCGCGCAGGCCCTCTGCCACATCGGGAGAGAGCCGAATCGAAATCGGAATCTTCTTGGGAGTTTTCTGCGGCCCGCGCTTGCGCAGGTTCAGCAGCATTTTTTTCTCCGCCTTGGGTAACGCGGAGAAAGGCTTAAAGAGGGCGATGTCTTCGGCTGTTACTTCTCTCACCTCGCCGTCGGCATTAATCAACGGCGCGCGCAATGCTCTGCGGTTTGCCATAAAGTTTTGCCTCCCTCTTGTTCGTCTTGCGGAAACTGATCACGCGGATGCCGTCGGGTTTTGGGATGTAGCAGAGAAGGTGCAATCGTCCGTCCAGATAACCGACCGCAACGCGTCGCTCCTCGCCCTTCCGCGAATAGTCCGCAATCAATGCGGTAGCGAAATCGAAATCCGCCGCCCGCTCGAATGAAAGTTCGCGCTCCTGGATATTGCGCTTATTCTTAGCGGGATCATATTCGATTCCCATGGTTTATTGTATATACTATTTGACCGGAGTCAAGGCCCGCGACTCAATGCTTAACCCCGTCTGCGCAACTCCAACTCCACCACGCGCAGCATCTCGGCTTCGGGCGCCGGCTTGCCGGTCCAGATCTCGAACTGCCGCGCGCCTTGCTGCACGAACATCTCCAGGCCCGTGACCACGGGGATCTTACGCGCCCGCGCCAGCTTGAGCAGCGGCGTCTCCAGCGGGTTATAGACCATGTCGAAGACCAGCCCGGCGTTCAGTTCGTTCTCTTCGATAGGCATGGCGAGCTTCGATCCCTTCATGCCGCAGGGCGTCGAGTTGATGAGCACGTCGAATCGGGCCTTGGCAAGAAGCTCATGCCGGAGCGATTTGGATTTCGTCTCCCTGGCCAGCGCTACCGCCGTCTCGTGGGTGCGGTTGACGATGAAGACTTCCGCGCCTTGCTCCACCAAGCCGAATACCGCTGCCCGTGCCGCGCCGCCCGCGCCCAGAACCGCAACCCGCGCTCCCTTCAGCTTCAGCCGCTTTTCGAGCGGCCGCACCACGCCATCCACATCGGTATTGAAGCCCACTATGTTGCCTTCCGCTCCAACCCGCAAGGTGTTGCAGGCGCCGATGCGATGCGTAAGTGGCTTCGTCTTGCCAAAAACGGGATTGGACAGATGGGGCAGGACTTCCTGCTTCAACGGCATGGTGACGGCTACTCCGGCCAGAGGGAGTTCGCGCAACATGGTCAGCAGGTCATGCAAAGCGCGCACCTTCAGCGGCAGAAGCACGGCGTTGACGTTTTCTTTGCGGAAGGCCGTATTGTGCATCAGCGGCGAGAGCGAATGCGTAATAGGATTGCCCGCAACCCCGAAGATGCGCGTGGCGGGGTCCAACTGGTCGACACGATAGAGGTCGCGCAGCGTGCGTGCCGATACCTGGCCGGGAGCTGTCTCTGCGCCGTCTGAAGCCGAGGCGAAGGTAAACTCCGCTCCTGCGCGCGGCCCAAGGACGCGGCTCACCAGGCCCTCTTCGCCCATGGCAATCCCCACCACCTGTGTGGAAAGAGACCGCTGCTCGATCAGCCTGAGCACGGCAAGGTTGTCGGTAAGCCTCTGCGCGGTTGAAACCACTTTGACGTACTCGGGCGCAAAGGCCTCGATTCGATCCGCTGCACGTTCAACGCCGTTGGTGCCGGTAAAGTCATGAAAACTGATTAGGAGGGCGGTTCCTGCCGCCCGCAATCCCTCGCGAAATTGGCCCAGAGCCTGCCGCGTGGCCTGCTCGGCCGATTCCACTTCAAGGTCGGCGATCTGACATCCAGCTTCGGCGGCGGCGAGAAGAATCGCGAACTCCTTGGGCAAGGACCCCGCGAAGTGCCCACCAAACTGCTTTCTGCGGCAGGTGGCGATGACGGTAGCGTCGCGATGCTGGGCCAGAAGCTCCTTGACGCCGGGGACGGCCGCAGCCGGATCGGGGAGCGAATCTAAGCGCAGCTCGAGGAACTTCGAGTCGGCAAGGGCTTCCTGGGCGCGAACAAGAAGAGCAGCCGGCGAATCCGCCTGAATGGCCACACACACCTTGCCCACCCGCGGCCGGATAAAAGGTCGAGCGGGCAGGGAGGGGGAGCCGTCTTGGGCCAATTCGGGCATCTTGATCGATTGACGCATCTTAGACGGCTTGCGACGCAGATGCAACAGCAGACCGGCCCATTTTGGGTGACTTTAGGGGAGCAGGGAAGCGAACCAGCCTCCGCCTGCCCTGGCGTCCCGAAGCTTGAAATGGCCCTAGCGGGTGCTCTCAAAGCGCTTGAAAAAGCTCGAATCGAGATAATGCGGGGAGCCTGGATCGTTCGCGACGGCCCGCCCCAGGTCGGCCAGGAAGTCGTTGAACTGGGCCGCGGCGGCAAGGTCGACCGGTTGTGTCAGGTCATCGTCGGTCGAATGGTATCGCTCTGCCAGCCACGCTCGCCATGCTTTGTACTCCGGCGACCCGAAGGTCCAGCCGAACTTGAAAGCCAGCGCGGGAACGCCAGCCTGCACAAAACTGTATTGGTCCGTTCGGATAAATGAGTTGCGGTCAGGCTCCGGATCGGGCGCAATCTCGATGTGGTGCTCGGCGCCGACAGCCCTGGCCTGGTCCGCCAGCGTCGACTGTTCGAGCCCCATCACATGCAGCTTCTTGAGCGGGAAGATGGGCATGAACATGTCCAGGTTGAGGTCCGCGACGATCTTATCTTCGGGCACGGTGGGATGGCCGGCAAAGTAGCGCGACCCCAGCAAGCCTTTCTCCTCGGCAGTGAAGATGACGAACAGCATCGACCGTTTCGGCTTCTCTTGGGATTCGGTCATTTGCCGCGCTACCTCGAGCACCGTGGCGACCCCGGAGGCATCGTCCATGGCGCCGGCATAGATGGTCTTGCCGTGAATCGGCGCGCCGACGCCCAGGTGGTCAAGGTGAGCCGAAATCAGTACATACTGGCTCTGCAGCTTCGCATCAGACCCGGTGAGTTTTGCCACCACATTCGGAGACACAACGTGCGAAATCTCCGTCGTGACCGCAGCTTTGATGCTTTTGCCGAGGGCAAATCGGGGCAGCGGCTTCTGGGCGTCGGCGAGGGCCAGAATCTCCGCAAACGTATGACCTGTGCCGGCGAACAGCTTCTCCGCCTGGGCGGGATTGAATGTGGCTGAGAACAGCTCTCCGTGATCGTCTGCGAGTGCAGGATGCCGCGCCGCCAACTCTGCGGCGTCGGGCGACGGAGCCAGCCGCATGCCCGGTTGCGATGCGCTGCTGGCCATGCGATCCCAGCCGAAATCCATCGACTTGGGAGTGGGGATCGCAATCGCACCAAGAGCACCCGCCTCGCGCAGCGCCTTCACGAAAGGTCCCGTGCGCGCAAACGACTTCAGCGGGCCGGGCAGATCAGCCGGGCCCCCATTCACGTAAACCACGATCTTGCCCTTCAGCGAGCTCGC
>JBEKVS010000123.1:0-24159 GCA_049513795.1 Occallatibacter sp.
AACGGCATCCCTGGCGCATGAAATCAGTCAACCGATCGGTGGTGCGCTGACTAACGCCAACGTCTGCCTGCGATGGCTCGGGAGTGATAAACCGGATCTCGATGAAGTGCGCGCGGCTGCCGCCAGGATTGGAAGGGATGCACAACGCGCGACCGAGATCCTCGCCAGGATTCGCGCACAATTCGAGAAGGGCGCCCCGAAACAACAGACTCTTGATGTAAATGAGTTGATTCGAGGAACCGTCGCCCTCCTTCGCAGCGAGGCCGTGCGATACAACATCTCGATACGGGCGAAACTGGCAGCCGATCTTCCTCAGATTGTGGGTGATCGCGTCCAATTGCAGCAGGTCGCGATGAATCTGATCGTCAATAGCATTGAAGCGATGAAAGACTTTGATGGAATGCGAGAGTTGGTCATCAAGTCACGGCGAGGTGAAAACGAGCAGATTCTTGTTTCTGTCAGCGATAATGGCCCTGGGTTTCCGCCGCAGTTCGCGGAACAGATATTCGATCCGTTCTTTACAACCAAACCTCACGGCACCGGCATGGGGCTTCGTATCAGCCGCTCAATCATTGAGTCGCATGGCGGGCACTTGTGGGCCGAGGCCGTCGCTGGGCGCGGTGCAACTTTTCACTTGAACCTGCCCGCCGCGATTCCAGGTCCTGGTCCCGATACGCCAGAATCAATCGTGGTTTAGACAACTGAGCAAAACACCAAATGAAAAGGCTTAGGTTCTCGGGACGAGCGATCATTGCCTCCAACGACAAGCTGGCCTATGGCGTCTTCAACTTTGGTTACCCCAACAGCTCGTTTTCCGCCTACAAAGCTGTTAATGGGGTGTTATATCAGAACGACCAGTTCTACGCCGTCATGCCGGAAGGACAGCAGGATGGGCAAGGGCTGGACTTATGTTCCGTGGGCCGTTGCTGCTCTACGGGCGTATGACTGCGCTGATAGTGACGAAGTAAGCACGGTCCGACACGTCTTTGACCGTCAGAGCCCACTTTGGAGATTCCTGATTCGTGCGGATGCGCTCCGGTTCTTTGAGCCGGAGCGGTCACGCCAGCAGAATCAGAATTGCTCGGAGATTTAAGTCGCTTGGCGTTTCGAAATGCCCTAGACATTCCGGGCATGGGACTGTGCACTCCGATCTGGGCGATTTTTCCGCCCCGCTTCTCCTACTCGATTACCTCATCCTCAAGCTGCATGTTCGCATGGTGCACCTCATTCACCGTGATGCTGCGCACCGACAACGAATGCGGGCACGGGTTAACACGGTCTGTGGAGGTGTGGCCTTGACAGATCAAGTTGTTGAGGTGCTTCATGATCGGATCCCATACATTCTGTTTGGCACAGTGTTCCTGTTTATCGGATTGTGCATCTGCGGCATCGCCGTGATGCGGCGCCGAAGCGGGAGAAAAATCTTCATCTGGCTTGGAATCTGGAGTGCGATTGAGGGAACCGAATACCTGGGTGGTTCGTTGGCTGACCTCGGACTTTTGCCGCGTTGGCTTGTGCCCAGCCTTCCATACGTGGGCAATATTTTGTCGTTCTCAGTCGTGGTGATTGCTTTGCTGGCCTTTCTCGACCTAAGCCAAGACAAACTGCGGCTCTTTCTTCAAGGAGCGATTGTGGCGGGGCTTGCGATCGCTGTGGCAGGCGTTGCCTTGTTCTTATTTACCGGCTCTTCGTTCAAAATCATGCCATACAACCATCTCCTCGCAGCCATTTCGCTCACGGTCCTGGCTATCGTCGTTGCTGTGCCAAGGCTCCGTCGGAGATTTCTCGTCCTGCCCAATTACAATGTTCTTTCTCTCGGCATCCTTCTTTTCGCGTTGGAGGCGGTTTATGGCAACTTGTCGCTTCCACTGAGGCTCCCGAGTCCACCCGAGATCCTGGACCCGCTGGGGTTTGCTCTCCTCCTATTCTGCTTTGGATATGTTGCCGTGCAGAGCTTGGAAATGAGCTCGTCACCATCCGCAAGGTCTTGAAAGCGTGTCGGCATGCGGGTAACCCAGTCTTCTCTCGTACGTTTCCTGAGACAGCAAATCGTTTACATCGCGATCTCCGCAATCGCCGGAGCCGTCTTCTGGGCCATTGGACAGCAGATTAATCCGCTCACCATCTTGGTCTATTCGATTGCGATTGGGAATATTGTTGTGCCTGTAACGCAGAGGTTGCACAGGTACTATTCTGAAAAGCCATTTCCTTACAACTGGTTGCTCTTTCTCCCGATCCTGCTCGTTCTCCTGATCCCGGTTTACATCCTCTCGTCGGTGGTCGTTTGGATTCTTGCGCCACCCACGCCACAAACTTTGGGGCACCTGCTCAGAACAGGCTGGAAATTTCCAATACTGATCACATTTGTTACCAGCGTGCTAATTTTTCTTTACCAGACCACAAAGGAGAAGCTTGAGCGGCGCAATACCGAACTGCAGCGCTCGGTGGCTCTCGGTACCGCGCAGCTTGAAATGCAAGAGCAGGAGTTGCAACGCGCGCGGGAGATACAGCAATCGCTTCTCCCCAAGGAGATTCCCCAACTGCCTGGATTCGAGGTTGCGGGAATCTGGCGCCCGGCTCGCGCGGTCAGCGGCGATTACTATGACGTCTTCAGGCTGGGCAAACATAAACTGGGCGTTTGCGTAGCAGATGTTGTTGGCAAAGGAGTGTCGGCTGCACTGTTGATGGCTAACGTGCAGGCTGCCGTTCACGCCTTAGCGAGTGAATCGGAGAGCGCAGCATGGCTATGCGGGAAGGTGAACGCGCTGCTTTATGAAAATATGGCCACCGGGAAGTTCGTCACCTTTTTCTACGGAGTGCTCGATGGCAATGCACGCTCCTTGCAATACTGTAATGCAGGAAATCCCTACCCGGTCCTCGTATCCCGTGGCCAGACCCGGATGCTCGAAAGAAGCGGCGCTGTCCTGGGCGTTTTTCCTTCGTGGACCTATGAGAATGCGACGATTGAGTTGCGGCCGGGAGACCGTTTATTGCTCTTCACGGATGGAATCACGGAAGCATCAGGCCAGGATGAGCAGGAGTTTGGCGAAGCAAACGTTGCGGAGGTTGCTCGAACGAACTCCATCCGCTCAGCTGGCGAACTGACCAACCAATTGCTCGCTCGTGTTTCGGGTTTCTGCGAAGGCCATTTCCAGGACGACGCGACTCTGGTGGTGATTGCCGCAAACTAGCGTCAATGTGCGATGGCCCAGACGGCAGACCGGTATCCGGGAGATGCTGGCCGACAGCACTACGGCACTGGCGATTAAGTACGTCGTGAGACCGCATGTGGCTTCGGAGTTGGAAGCAGCCATCGACCCGGCGATGAAATCACATCACGCCTTTCATTTCCATGCGCTTCCTACGCAGCCCCCGGTAGGAGATCGCGGACCACCCACCGTCACCGCACCCCCCGGAAGCGGTTTAGGGGCGTCCCTATTCAGCTGTGATAAGTATCACGACCTGATTAAGCCATCCAGCATATGATGAGGGTGAAAAAGACATTCAGTTGCAAGATATCCAAAATGAAACTTGCAATTAGGAGGTCGCGATGTTGAAGCCTATTTTGTTCCTTTCGTCACTTACCTTGTCTGCGACTATGGCTGCGTTAACGTCCGGGATCATGCCTCAGCAGCCGACAGCGGCAACGAACAATTCAACACTTCCGAATCCAGAGTCACGATCCCGTGCAAAAAAGATCTACACTCGCGACTGCGCCATGTGCCATGGAGACAATGGAAACGGGCAGACCGAGATGGCCAAGATGCTGACCCTCAGTCTTAAGGACTGGACCGACCCCAAGGCACTGGCCGGCAAGCAGGATGAGGAACTGTTCCAGTTCATTCGTAAAGGCAGGGGCAAAATGCTGCCTGAGGACGAAGACCGCACCAAGGATGAAGACGTGAGGGGAATCATCCTCTATATCCGCAGTTTTTCCACCTCGCAAGCTGCCGCGCCGCTCAGCCCTACCAACTAGCGCTAGATTTGTTCGAGGTTAATGCGCTTGCGCTTCCAGAGAGATGGTCGAATCGATTAAGTCATCGTGCCGGAATTTGGCGGTCCTTACCATGCCTGCGAGTTGTTGCAGTTGGTCGCGCATATTCTCGATTTGAATTAAACAGGAATTCCAGGAAGCTAAATTGAATGTTGGAGATTTGACTGCACCGTGCTTAGAGGCCCGTTTCTTTGCGCTGCATCTTCTTCAATCAAGGTGCGCTAAATCACCAGTTGATTTGTAGTAATCGCTTTTCTGTTACGAGCGAAGGTTGAAAACTTGGAATTTGTTATTTGTCACAGATTCATGCCGGAGTTCGTAGTATGGTCGCGGATAGGATTTATAACTCACCCCAAATATGCTGACCCTTAATCCAGCGGGCCGTAAAAGGGGTTTAGAGCGCGCACAGCTTTGGCTTAGCTTAACCTTGTCGAATTGCTGGGACAAGAAATGGGCTATCAAGGATTCTTGTGCTCGAAGGGGAACACCTTGACCTACGCACGCATTTGCATTCAATTCTGCCAGAAAATTGCCTTAGTCGTCGTGGGACTGTTCTTGACCTTGTTCACGACTGGTTGCAGCCAGGTTCAAATGAACGATCACGCTTCCGTTCCATCGGTGACACTTGCAGCAAACCCGGCTTCAATCATCTCGGGAAGCTCAGCAATGTTAACCTTCACTGCAACCGACGCGACACAAGTGGCACTGACCGGCACGGATGGCAGCTCCTACACCGTGAGCGCGAGTGGAGGAACGCAGGGGGTGAATCCCACTGTGACGACCACCTACACGGCCGTGGCGACCGGAAGAGGCGGAACTGCTTCCGCAAAAGCAACCGTAAATGTGACTGCGAACCCCGCGCCGATTGTCAGCATGGTGGCGAACCCCGCGTCGATCTCCGCACCAGGATCATCGCTTCTGACCGTCACTGCGCAGAATGCAACGGCAGTGACTGTGACTGGGACTGACGGCACTACGTATAGCCTGCAGCCGAGCGGTGGAACCCAGGCAGTCAGCCCGGTTACGACCACCACTTACGCAGCAAAGGCGACAGGAGGGGGTGGTACCGCGACGGGATCGGCAACCGTAACGGTCTCTGCAAATCCAGCCCCTTCCGTCACGGTGACCGCAGTTCCTGCGTCGATTAACTCAGGCGGATCGTCGACACTAACGGTCAGCGCACTTAACGCCACGCAGGTTGCGATAGCAGGAAGCGACGAAAGCTCATATACCTTGTTGGCAACCGGGGGCACGCAGACGGTGAGCCCATCGGCCACCACGACATATACGGTGACCGCGAGCGGACCGGGAGGGAATGCTGCGGCAATCGCAAGCGTGACGGTTACGGCCAAGCCTGCGGCGACTGTGGCATTGGTCGCGAATCCTACATCGATTGTTTCGGGTAACTCATCGATCTTGACCGTCACTGCCACGAACGCCACGCAGGTGACAGTGACGGGAACAGACCTTAGCTCGTACACACTGCCGTTGGACGGCGGAACACAAACGGTTGTGCCGACCCAGACCACCACCTACACGGCCACGGCAATCGGAAGCGAAGGAAATGCTACTGCAGGCGCGACGGTCACGGTGAAGCCGGTAGGTTCGGTTGCACAGATCGATCACGTGATTTTCATGCAGCAGGAAAACCACACGTTCGACAATTACCTTGGGATGTTGAACCCCTATCGCAAGGCAAATGGATGGAATATCGGCGATGACGGCAAGGAGTATGACGTTGACGGCATCGACGACAAACTGACCAAGATCAAGAATGTGGACGACGAGGGCGTCTCCTATCCGCTTTTCAAGTTCACTGGAACATGCATTGACGATGACAGCTCTGATTGGCTGGCCAGCTTCGGCGATGTCAATCGCTACAACCACGCCAGCACGCGTCCCATCTTGATGGATGGCTTTGTTCATAACTCAGAAGGCTACGCAAAGAGTTGTGTGCTACCCGGCTCGGGGTGTTCCGGCGCCTTTACTGACCTCAATGGCCAACTCGCAATGGGGTATTACGATCAGGGATTTCTCAACTATTACTACTGGCTGGCATCTGAGTTCGCGCTATCCGATCGCTGGTTCTCCCCAGTGGCGAGTAAGAGTGTTGATAATCGCATTGCCACCTTTACGGGTGGCACCACCCAGGGACTGGTGAAGGACCCTGGTGGCGATGACCACCTCCCGCAACTTCCAATCGAAACGATCTTCCAGGAGCTGGATCAGGCAAATGTGTCCTGGAAAATCTATTACACCGTCACGGAGGGGTTCTGTCTTACCGAGGATGAGTGCAGCGGAAGTTCGAATGCTGCATATCCCGCGACCTATTTCTCCAACTTCACTTACTCGTATAAGTACCTTCATGAAAATCACACCGGTACCTGTGCCCCGCCCACTCTGCCTTCGAGTGTGGTGGGCGATGCGCCGAACTCTTTCTGCATCGATCCGGATCACATTGCTCCGCTGTCTACCTATCTCAGCGATCTGGCCAACGGCACACTTCCCAGCTTTGCCTTCATTGAGGCGGGTTACGGCAACAACGATGAGCATCCTGGGTCGGGCCAATCAATCCTGAAGGGTCAGGCGGAGGTGGCCAAAATTGTAAATGCGTTGATGGCAAGTTCCTCGTGGAGCGACTCGGTTTTCTTCTTCACCTATGACGAAGGTGGTGGCCCCTACGATCACGTTCCACCGGTCCCGAACCATTCCAACGATTTCACGGATGCCTCTCTGGGCACAATTCCGGACATAGCGGCAATCGCGGTCAACCCAGATGGATATCTTCCATGCGTGCCGGCCGGCGGCATACCCACAATGCATTGCGATTTGAGCTCCACCGAGCAAGGATCCTCGCCAGGTGATGCCTCGGCCAAACTTGGATTTGCCGCGCAACTTGGCTTCCGGGTGCCGAACACAATCGTCTCGCCGTTCATCCGGCGCCATTATGTATCGCACACGCCGATCGACCATACAGCGGTGATCAAGTTCGTTGAAAGCCGCTTCATTGGCCCATCGGCCCATCTAACTGCTCGTGACGCCGCACAGCCCGACCTATTGGAGTTTTTCGACTTCACCAACATCCCCTGGGCCGCACCACCAAGTCCACCAGCCCCGGTAACGGCCGAGTCATTGGGATACAACCCGTGCACACCCACAAAGATGGGGCCTTGAGCTTCGCGCCGGTCCCGCAACTGCGGGACTGGCATTCGAGAGGGAACCGAGGATCATGCGCCTTGGTTCCCTCGTGCTTTACCAAGCTTTCCCTACTGCGCCTGCAGATTCGCTTCACCTTCCGCTACCAGATAAGGCCGCATCGTACCCTTGTCTGCTTGTTCCAGTAGCTGGGACTCAAAAACAAAACGGCCAGCATAGCCTTCGAATCGAACCAGGAGGGTGAGCACTTCGCGCGGGTTGACCACGGCAGTATCTTTCCATCCGGCTTCATAGGCCGCGGGTTGACGCGGTATCCCTACTAACTCCACCGTGCCATTGCGAAGAGTTACGGGGTTGAAACCCTGACGTTGAAGGATCTGAAATTGCGCCATGTGCAGATGAATCGGATGCGCATCCTCCGTCGCGTTGACGAATCTCCACCTCTCCGTCGACCCGAGCCTAACAACCTCCGTGACGGCGTCTCCATAGCCCTTGCCATTGATTTGTAAACCTACTGAGCGGCCGCGCTGATCTATCCCCTCGGCAAGGATGAAATCTCTGCTGCGAATTGATTTCGTCTCTTCCAGCTTCGCGATTGGGTGAAGGGCAGGCAAGCTGAAGCTACGCTTGGCGGCCAGCGGAAGGGTTACTCGGAACTGCATCAACTCATACAGCGTCAGATGGTGGGGCTCAACCGTATTCCATCCCGGGAATGGGGCAGGAGCGTCGTTGGAAAGAGTGACAGCTCTGCCTTCCAGGCCGGAGAAATCGACAATCAAGTCCGCGCGTTCGGCCGGTCCCAACAGAATCTTGTTCATGGCAACGGGGCTGGCGAGGAAGCCGTCGTCGGTTCCGATCTGATGAAATGTTACGAGTGAGAGGAGGTCGGCGGGGTTCGACGCGAGGTTCAGGAACAGATTGAAAAACCGGTAGTTGGCGCCATTGAGCAGGCGGACCCGATAAGGGCGCGGCTCGACTTCGAGAAAGGGGTAGATGGCGCCATTGACCACCGGAAGGTCGCCAAATAGCTGTGGCCCCCATAAGCCGGGCGGAGGTCTCTGGCCGTCATCGAATGTGGGAGCATAGACGAGCTGACCCTTTTCGTCCAATCTGCGGTCCTGAATGATTAGCGGGATTTCGTAGTCGCCGGAGGGCAGATTCAAGGCTTGTTCTTGCTCGTCGCGCAAAAGAAAAAAGCCCGATAAACCCGCATACATGTTCAGGCGAGTGATTCCGGCCGCGTGGTCGTGATACCAGAGCGTCGCGGCTGGTTGGCTATTCGGATAACGGTAGCGCGCCGATTGCCCAGATGTGAACCAGCTCTCGGGCAATCCATCGTATTCGGAGGGGTTCCGTGCGCCATGAAGATGCGGCACGGTTCTAACCGCGGGAGCGGGGAGCGCTGCGCCGCGAATGTGCGCGTCCACGTCGAAGATATGGCGAGACGGCAGATGGTTCTCCCACTGGACTGCGATTGGCCTGCCGCGCATTGCCTCGATCGTCGGGCCGGGATATTGACCTTCATATCCCCATAACTTCGTAGGCGGAAGCTGCGAATGCAACCGGTGCGTGAACTCGAGCATGCGAACGAAATATTCGTCCCCGTCCGTGCTCGCGCCCTGACGCATCAATCGCTTTGGCACTGGCAATGGATCGATGTAACGGTCGAGTGCGCCGGGCTTTCGATATCGATGTTGATCGCTGCCGGTTGTGCCCTGGCCACTCGCACGATGCGGGAAGGCCAGAAATGGCAGAGATGCAAGGCAAAGCTTGAGAAAATCGCGCCTGTGATTCGAAATCATCCCGCCTCAAACACCCCTCCGAGCACAAGCCCGGTCTTTTGGATGGCTCCGTGGGTCAAGACGTCACTCGATACCATGGGCTAACTGCAAGCAAGGACAGTCAAAAGGGTGCAGCATCCGATGTTAGGACTACAATTCTGGAGCACATACAGCCGCGCTGTATGTGACAGACGATACCGTTGAACCCATGAAAAAAAGACCGCTCAGATGCTTGATGGTCCTACCAACACCTGGTGCTAAACCAGTCGAGAAAGCGCGAAAACGATGCAAGAGCGGGCACGGACCCATCCCCGCGATATCCCGGCCCACTCCGTCCTGGGGTCGAGCACATTCTATGTATGTCTCTGGGCAAATTCGTCCCAGGCGATCGACCGGATCCATGGGAAGGGCCGGGCAGAGTTCCTTGAGAAGCTCGTCTGGACAGATTCCCTGTGGAAAACCGAGGAACTTTCACAGTTACGATCAGCAGCGCGGATGGGGTACCTCGTTTATACACAGCTTTATAAAAATTTACGGAGAAATCATTTCCCTTAAAGCCCTACAATCCGGCATAGACTTCGTTCCCCCTAATCCCAATTCCGGAGGAAGGACCATGGCCACCGTATCCGTTAAACCGCTGGAAGTTGCCAACACCGAGGCTTTCGAGAGGTTGTTCGACGATCTGATGGCTGGAGAACTGACCGAGCTTGATGAAGAAGACTTGCTCGGGGATGACTTCTACTGGCTCGTTGCGTAATCCTTGAGAGAACTGGACTACCGGGAGCTTGAGCAGTTGTAGCCGGTGGCGCGGAATCGGATATCGAGTCTACTCTCAGGTGTGTTTTGAGACGCATCACTTGTGGAAGGAAGTGCTCTAATTTCGGTACTTGAGAGCTTTGGAACTTCATCGTCCTACCCGCGCATACGATCATAGGCGCCAATGAGCAGCGATAAATCACCATAGCATGTCAATTAGCGAAGTGACGAGGGCAGTGTTCCGAAGATTTATGCACTTGTAAAGCCTAAAGGGGAAAGCGCGGACTACTTTCTTAGAGCATCCCGGGGATGTTGCAATCTGTAAAGATCTAATGTTGTTCGCAGAAGTTCGGGACACCACTCGTGAACAGGTCACGTCGCAGGCATTTGAACCAGGTATTGATGAAACGTCCGCTGCAGTCAGCGGTTTCGTTCCGGGTCGTGCGCAAAGGATTACTTTAGAGCTTGGCCAGTGTCATCTTCTTCAAGTGATCGATCTTGGCCTCGTCTCGCTTGTAAAAGATCCACTTCTTAATTCGCTTAGGCCGTATCAGCCCGGCATGGCACAAAATCTTGAGGTGTTCGCTCGCGGTTGGCTGGCTCACTCCAAGCTTGCGGGCAATCAGCACTCCGCATACACCGTCATCCACCAGACATCCATCCACTTGTGCAGGGAAATGTTGCGTCGGGTTCTTGAGCCAGTTCAATATCTTCAATCTGCGATCGCTGGCGAGCGCTCGAAGCGCGAGGTTTGTATTCATACAGACAGTTCACCAAGTTGCTGTCTATAATACCAGCCGACGCCTACCCAGATCATCAGCACAAAGTCAGCCGAGTACTACCAATGGGTGGGCCATCGGGAACTGACTGTGAGGGCTGGCATCTTGTTAAAACATCAGATCTCAGCATCATCGAAGAGCACATGCCCACGGGAATAAGTGAGGTCCGTCACGAACATGTCCATGCCCTGTCCGTATGATTGTCACCAGCCAGCCTCCAAGCCATGGCGACAGGATCTTAGCCTAGCCTATCGATTATTCGCCATGAACTGACCAGGCGCTCCACCCTCTTATCTCTATCTGATCCTTCTGATGTTTCCGCGCGCTGATCCTTCCTTGCCCATGTACTCTTAGGCCTTTACAGGAATCCGATTCCATGTCACAATTATTCGTCGATTAGCTAATTGACAATGTTATTTGCCAATTGTTGATGGGGATCCGGCAATCTTCAAGGGGAGCGTTTGTCGAAAGTGCTGAGAAGTTGCAGCACCGCAAGTTATTCATATTCATGGATTTGTGGAGGAAGCGGCGCCTGAATTCGCTTCTTGTTCAGGTGCGGGATGAAGTTGGAGTGGCGGGTTCAACATGGGTGGAACAATGGCGTAGCGGGAAGCCAGATTTCCACGCCTTCGGTCGTACGACGAGGAGTGCAAATGAGCTTGTGGAAGGACATGCAGTTTTCGCTTAGAACAATGCGGAAGTCGCCGCGCATTACTATTACCGTGCTGGCAACCCTTGTCCTGGGTATCGGCGCAAACACAGCAATTTTCAGCATTGTCAACGCCACGCTATTGAAGCCTCTGCCGTTTCGCGATCCAGGCCAACTGGTTGAGTTACGTGCCGACCTTCGCGGACTCGGCGCTCGCAATGTCGGCTTCTCTGTGCCCGAGCTGGACGATCTTCGCGATCGCGCCGGCATCTTCTCCGCGGTATCCGTTGTGTGGCAGGGCCCTGCGAACCTGACCGGCGGAGATCGCCCGGAACGGCTTGAGTTTCTTGCCGTGAGTCCTAATTACTTCAGCATCCTGGACGCGAAACCGCAACTGGGCCGATTGATCGATTCGCGCGATACAGCCAATGGGTTCGCTGAAGTCGTGGTGCTCAGCGATGCCCTATGGCACAAGGAATTCGGCGGCGCGAGGTCTGTCATCGGCCGAAGCATGCGGCTGGACAACGACCTCTACACCATCGTTGGCGTTCTTCCTCCGCAGTTTCACCATCCTTCGACCCCGGGCCTGCACCCGGTCGACATGTGGATCACCGCAGGCTTTAGCGCAGATCCCTTTCCGGCGCCGCAGCGGAGCGTGCGTTTTATCCCAGGACTCATCGCAAGGCTGAAACCAGGAGTCACTCCGCAGCAGGCGCAGACGCAGCTAGACGTCTTCAGCGATTCCCTGCGCCGCGAATATGGCGGCGACTATCCGGCAGCGGCCGGCTGGACTCTTTCGATCACACCGTTGACGGAAGTGGTCGCGGGCAGCGCCAGAACTCTGCTGACATCTCTTCTGCTCGCAGTCGGGTTGATCCTTCTGATCGCATGCGTCAATGTCGCGAATCTACTCCTGGTTAATGCCACTGCACGGCAGCGTGAGATGGCTCTCCGGCTTGCGCTTGGCGCGACACGAGGGCGAATCATCCGCCAGATGCTGACCGAATCAGTTCTGCTGAGCCTGATGTCGGCGGCCGCCGGAGTGGGTGCCGCGGCCATCGGCGTTCGAGTCTTGCTTCGGGTGTTGCCATCGCAGCTGCCGCGGCTCAACCCGATTGGTTTGGACGCCCGTGTGCTGGCATTCTCTCTCGTCATTGCACTGCTGACTACCTTGGTCTTTGGGCTCATTCCAGCATGGCAGGCCTCGCGAACTCATCCGGGCAAGGCGGAACTGCGGGAACGGAACGGGTCTGCATCGCGACGCTCCGCCGGACTCGGCAAATCTTTGATTGGCGCTGAAGTGGGCCTCTCGCTGGTGCTGCTGGTCGCCGCCGGATTATTGCTGAAGACCTTCTGGAACCTGATGGAAGTCAATCCAGGTTTTAATTCGCATCATTTACTTGCTGGAAGTTTTTGGCTTCCGAACCCTAACGATCCAAAAGCTGATTTCTATGGCGACCTAGATCGGCGCACACATTTGGTGCTCGAGACCATTCGCCGTTTACGCGCGGTGGCCGGCGTCGAAGACGCTGCCATGTCGAGCGTTGTCCCTCTCAAGGGCCCGGTGGTTCCCAGTGGATTTCGCGTCGAAGGAGTGTCCGACAAGGGAGACGCACCTACTGCAGTGGACCTATCCGTAACTCCGGAGTTCTTTTCGACAATGGGTACGCCACTGCTGCGCGGACGCGTGTTTCAGGATAGCGAT
Source organism: Occallatibacter sp. (assembly GCA_049513795.1). GTDB lineage: Bacteria > Acidobacteriota > Terriglobia > Terriglobales > Acidobacteriaceae > Telmatobacter. Next base: position 12,821 of record JBEKVS010000123.1, read on the forward strand.
GACTCGAAGTCCCAACCAGTCGCCTTGGTCGATGAAGCCGCGGTTCGCATGCTTTGGGGGGGCGCCGACCCGGTTGGGCGTAGAGTCCGCTCTTCACGAGACATTAGTGTAGGCCGGCTTCAGCGTGTGCCGGCACCCTGGATGACGGTTGTGGGCGTTGTTGGCAATGCGAAGCTCTCCAGCCTCGATGAAAGCGAGGTGCCTCACATCTACGAAAGCATGTACCAGCGTTCAAGAAGGGAATTTGCCGTACTTGTTCGAGCCACGGGAGACAAGGCGGCGTTGACGCGCGATGTGCAGCGTGAAATACAGACGGTCGATCCCAATCTGCCCGTCACCGACATGACAGCGATGACCGATTTGATCAGCAACGGGGTGGGCGATCGCCGTTTTGCGGCGTGGCTGCTCGGGACCTTCGCGCTGGTAGCGTTGCTTCTTACATGTGTGGGTGTCTACGGAATTGCCTCCTATTCCGTGGTGCGCCGTGAAAAGGAGATCGGCATACGATCGGCTCTCGGAGCCAGCCGCCATCACCTGATCGCAATGATTCTACGCGATGGAATGGTTCCTGTTTTGATTGGATTGGCTACGGGAGCGATTGCCGCGGCGCTGTCTGGACGCCTCATGGCCACGCTGTTATTCGACGTCCATTCCGTCGATGCAATGGTATATGCTACTGCTGCCATGACGCTGATCGTTGTTGGAGTCTTAGCGAACTACTTTCCGGCAAGGCGCGCTGGACGCATCGAGCCGGTTACTGCGTTGCGCAACGAATGAATGGTTCGTTTTAGACCATTGTGGAGAGGCAAGCAGCTGCTACGACGATATGACCGGGTTGGCATAAAGCTCCGGAAAAACCACCGAGTCAGCGGCGATATTTTGGGTGAAGGCAGCAGGTTATTTTCCGCTGGTGCAGAGATTGCGAGTTAGCAAGTTAGACACACTCAACAGGTGTGCGCTAAGGAAGTAGCTGTTGAGAAAATCGGCGCCGCCGGTGAATTGCAATCCCGATTGTGCACGGTTCGAACGGTCGAAGAGACTTCGACGCGAATTTGAGATTACGGAGTTGCTTAGTAGCAAGCCGGATTCAACGGCTCATCTGGGTAAAAAATGACCCACGAAAGCTCCGGCTTAAGGTGAGTTCGACACCATTGATGAGTTTCACAATGTAATCACCGTGAAAAAGCGGATGCAGCCCGCGCACTGCTGCTTTACGAACCAATATCGAACGGTGGATTCGAAGGAACTGCCTGGGATCCAGAGTGTCCTCCAAACTTTGAATTGTCTGTCTCGCGATGTGATCACGGCCGGTGGTATGCACAACAACATACTTGTTGGCTGCCTCAATCCAAAGAATCTGTTCGACGGGCACAAAGACAATTCCGTCCTCTTCTTTAATTGCGAGCCGAGAAAGCCAATGATTTCTGTCCGCTTCGCCTCCGACAAAAGATTCCGGCGCGCTTAAGCGGCGAGAGGCACGCTCCAGTGAAATCAGCAGCCGCTCTTTGTCAAACGGCTTGCAGAGATAATCAACTGCCTCCACCTCAAATGCTTTTACGGCGTACTCACTGTAACCTGTGACAAAGATGAAAACCGGAGCCCCTTCAATCGCTAACTGGTTAACCAGCTCGAATCCGTCAAGGTCCGGCATCTGGATATCCAAGAAGACTACATCAGGGGCGAGCGTCCGAACCAGTTCGAGACCCTCCGTTCCACTGGACGCCTCACCGACGACAACGACATCCCTTTCGCCGCCAAGCAACTCGCGCAGATAACTGCGCGCATGCGACTCGTCATCGATGATTAGTGTGCGCATGGATGCTGGGGACGGCAGCATAAAACTCCTTGGGCCGGCTTATCCTCTCATTTTCCGCTTTTTTGTACGGAATGGAGATGTCGATCTGTGCTCCGCCTTGCGGCCGGTCTGTGTATCGAAACGTGAACTGATCTTTGTAGTGGAGACGCAACCGGTCCAACGTATTCCTAAGCCCCACACCAAATGGCGGATGGGCCGGAACTGGGGAACGTACCGGTCCATCGTTGTACATTATCAAATGCAACTTGTCGCCTCGTCGGTAGCCACGGAATCGAACCTCACACGTTTGGGCGGTGCGCGATGCCCCGTGCCGTACAGCGTTTTCAAAAAGTGGCTGCAACAGAAGCTGCGGAACTTCAGCCGATGTCGCTTCAGACTCGATATCGTAGTCAAGCATCAAGCGGTCGCCAAGCCGGAGTTTCTCGATCCCCAAGTAAAGGTCGGCAAATTCCAGCTCTTCGGCCAAGCTGCGGACAGCACTACCAGTATCCTTCAATGTCAGCCGGAGAAGGTCACCGAGAGCAATTACCATTCGACGCGCAGTTGGGGGCTGTTCGACAATCAATCCCGCGATGGCGTGTAGCGTATTGAAGAGAAAGTGCGGATGTAACTGCATGCGTAGCGCGTCAAGTCGCGCTATGGCAAGTTGCCGCTCTAGATCAGTTGAGCGCAGACACTCCGCCTGATAATCCAGCCAGACTCGGCGACCCTCGGTCGCGAGAACAAGCACGATCCCAATCAAAATGTCTCCAGGCAGGAATCGAACGGCTTCAGACTGCATAAATGACCAGAATGTCGTGTCCGGCGTGCGATAAGGGAAGTAAGTCGAATACAAAATCCCCCATTGGCTGAGCATTACCGCGGCCCCAAGCGCTGCGACAATGACGAGCAGAGCGAGCGCGTTCCACACTCTTTTTCCTCGGCTGAGTGGGAAGGTTGAAGTGCAAGCTGAAAGAAGGGGCAGAGCCATGGTCCAAAGTGCGAAATGCACTGCGTTGGCGTAAAGGGCGAAACCAAGCGGCTTGTGGCCGCCGAGATCGCTCACCATTAGGACGGCGGTGAAGAAAAGGGATGCGCCGGCCCAACCGAGAATCACCAATCTGAGACGAGAAGCAGTGATCATAGACTTCCTAGAACCGGTCTCATAAACCATCTTCATTGACTCGCAAAGAGCATTCGCCCGCTTTGGAGCAGGTCTCAAAGTCGCTGGCCAGGGCCAATCGCCATTTACGAGACCGGTTGCAGCCGTGGACCTCAGAATAGCGCAGATGAACGCAATCTTGATGTAGGCGCCCCAGCCGGTTATGGAGCCTCGAAACAGCCTTCCCGTTGTGGCAAGATCGCGCTCCCATCACGGGTTCACGATACTGGACATTTGTGTAGCATGTGACGAATTTTTCGCCAAGCGAGATTTCTGCGGTGCGAATCGGCGGATTCATATGCTCTCCCCATTTATTGTTAGGGCGCTGGTCGATCGCCGGTGCCGATCAGAAAGCGAATCGTACGCCCAACTCGATACGGCGAGCGGTGTCGGCTGCAACGGGCTGTCCGACGGCTCCGGAGGAGAGGATGGTGTTCACGGCGGTGACATTGGTATGGTTCAGCAGATTCTCGCTGCGCGCCGTGAATGTAAACGTGCGCTGATGGTCTTTGCCGCCAGGGAGGGTGAAGGCACGGCTCAGATTCGTGTCGAGATGCACGGTTCCGGGCATGGTCCCAATGTTTCGCTGCACATTGCCGTTCACCGTGTTGATGGAGAGCAACCCAAATCGCGTGCTGTAGACCCCAGGTCCCGGGCCAGAAGCATAAGAAGGCCGGTCATTGAAGTCGCCGTCGCCATTCGCATCTGTGCCTGTTGTGATGTTGTATGGGTTGCCAGCGCTTGCGAAGAGCTCGCTGGAAAACTCCGCTTTCAGCGGCAGCTTCACATTGCCTGTCACACCGCCGAGCCCGGATGTCTGCCAATCTACGCGCGACGACTCGCCCTGCTCGCTGTAGCTCGACTGCGGATTGGCCGCCCCTGATGTATTCTCACCGCGGAAGCCTCCATCGGACCGGACACCTCCCATGTGCACAAAGAACGCGGAAACGCCGAATCGCTTGTAATCGTTCTGCTCCAGAGATAAAACCAGGAATCTCCCGCGCATATGCGCAAGCTTCTCATAGAGAAAAATATTCTCGTTGGGTGCAATGGGCCTCGGAGCAAGAAGGGCTGCGATTGGGTTGGGCGCAACGCCTATGCTGCTTCGAACCATCGGAGCGTTGATATTTTCTACCCGGATCTGATCCCAGTTCGCCGTGTAATTGAAGTCACCCTCCGCATGCCAATGATGCGTAAACTCATGTTCCACTCCGAACTGAGAGCTAAAGGAGGGTATTTGCCTGAACATCTTCGGGAACCGATAGAGTGTGTTCACGCTGATGGAACCGGCAACAGACGTCTGCGGATTCTGGAAACTGGGCGCATAGGTTGTCTCCTCCTGTTGCCGAATTCCATTCAACCGATCGACCTGCAACGCATAGCCAGGATCCACCGCGCTCGAAAACACTCCTGCTCGCAGGTGAACAACCCATGTTGATTTTTTGTCGGGCGACCAATTCATGCCGACTCGAGGCGATACGTTCGCAAGGCTGCCGGGCGCGGATTGAAGCTGATATCGGAAGCCCGAATTCAAGGTGAAGCGATCGTTCAGCTTTGCACCGTCTTGCGCATACAACGCGAGCCGCCATTGAGTGAACGGCACAAGGGGCGTTCCACTGTTTATCTGAAAGGCCGTTGGCGTTCCGCCAGGGAGGTTCAGAGCCGCGCGACGGTACTGCTCGAGTGCCGTAATCGTCGTCGTCTCGCCGGTTGGATTGTTGTTCGCGTCGAGCGCAGGCGCACTACCCCCTCCAAACACGAACGCGCCGTTGAAGGTGTCCGGATCGTAATCGTGCATGAAGAAGCCGAGCGATTGCAGGCCAAACTTCAGCGTATGCCGGCCTCGCGTGAGCACCGCATCATCATCTGCTTCGAGATCGCGTTCGCGGCTATTAAGATCCCCATCAGTTGACCCGCCGCCAGTGAAATAACCAGCCACCTGCAAAGAAGGCTCTGTCGAGAGAGGCGTATGCTCGGTACGTTTCCATGAGTAGCCGATCCGCGTCTCATGCAACAAGTTGGCGCCAAAGGTCAGCGTGTTCAGCAGACGCAGATCGCATTCGCTTATCAGACTGCTGTAACCGGCTTCGTCAAGAACCAGGCCTCCGACGCCCTGATTCCCAAGATTGTTGACGTTCGAGTCAAAGGAAACGGCCGCAAGATCATTTGCTTTGATTTGCCAATCTGCGCGCGCGGACCCGATCCACAGCCGTTGTGGAGCGGGCACGGGTTGGCGCAGAGGCGCGGGAGCTCCACCGGAATTCAATGTCACCGCATCCACCACATTGAACTCGTTGATATCGCGTTTCTCAAGCGCAAGGAACAGAGCGCTTTTCTTCTGCACGATGGGCCCGCCGAGTTCAAACCCATACCGTTGCCTGCTTGCCGGTGTCGCGGCCGCGGACAAGGGGTCCGTGGCGTTGAACGGCGAGGCACTCTCAGCAAAGAAGAGGGCTCCGTGCCACGGTCCGGCGCCTGGCTTGGTTTCGATCTCAATCCTGGCGCCCAGCCACGGCGGGTTCTGATACTCGGAAGAGAACAAGTCAGGATTCACACGAATGGAGGCGATGGAGTTCTTGGGAGGCAGCGTGCTGCCGTTTTGAAATCCATTGACAGTGACGAGAGCATTACCGGAAGGCCCGCCTCCACCCGCAGCAAGAGCCTGCAACTCGCGAAGAAATTCGTTCGGATCGTCCGAAAGCCTCTGCACTTCCTCAGTTCCGAGAACAGTCGTTCCCGCCGTTCGTCCGTCGTCTAACCCGTTCGCATTCGCGCTCACCTTCAGGTCTGTTTGTACCGACGCCACAGCAAGCTGGAGATTCACATGCGCGGCGCCACCTGCGCGAGCGTGCGTGCGGGCGCTGGCTTGAGCAAATCCGACGGCATCTGCGGTAATCGTGGTTGAGGTCACGGAGACACACGCAAATGCATAGTGGCCGGTTGCATCGGTCACGCGTGTTGCTCCGGTGTCGGTCTCGACGTGTGCTCCGGGAATTACCGCACCGGTGGGGTCGGTAATTACCCCGTCGATCCAAATCCCTCCAACGCAGGGCTGCTGCGCGAGAGCCGTCCAAGAAAATAACAGCCCCACGAGAAGAGGTGCGCATTGCCAGCCGACAAGAATGCGCGCCTTCGCTGTCGCAGCACCCCAACCGCCTCCGAATCTTCCACTGTTCATCTCGCCTCCAGTCAACCTGCTTGATCTCTCAAGCTCGGTGATCCCGGAGGAGGTTCGCTTTCGTTTTGGAGTGAAGCGCCGTTTTAGCGGTGCGAGTTGGATTCGTGCTCAATTCCAAGGGCTCCGTGAGCCGCCTGATGATTGATCCGGGGCTAGTCACCGGGGCTGGTCGCGATGATCATCGGGACCATTCGGCCCAAACGGTGAAACCGCACTCCACGGCTCGGCGCACGGAACCATCGGTTTATAGCATTTCTCAATCGCCCAGCAGAGCGAGTCTGGCTTATCAACTCCATTGAGTTTAGCTTTGAACACGGTTCGAAGCTCGATGTAAATCGCCACGACGGAGTTAGGGAACGCGGCACCTAAGCTTGAGCGAACGTGACGGGTCCAATCATGTCCCAAGACCAACTCGTACTGACTCGAGAGTCTCGTTGTTTGACTCCGGCTGCCGGCAAATATTCATCAAGTTCCTTCACGACAATCTCTATGCGTGCGCTCGTTTCCACTCCAAGAGCTGGGACAGAAAGAACGGCACTGCATCTGCGGTGCAGGGGCGTATTGCCGCTTGCGTGCAATTCCTCGAGCGACTCTCTGTTGACCCCTTCGCCGGCTCGACGAGCTTCATCTCGCCGCAGCACTTCGACAGATAGGACACGGACTGCCTCAGAGCTCCACAGTAGCTCGATGACGATGTGTGGTCCGCCTTCTTTGATCAGATTGCTTAGAGCCACTAGCTATCAAGAAAAGACGCTGCGTGGATACGGATACGAAGTTTTCTCGCCAACGCAGCCACTCGCGCGGGAGCACCTGCGAGCGCGAATTCGCAGCAATGATTCTTTCCCCAGTTTGAAACCCTTGGAGCGACAGGTCGAGCCGACCTTCCTTTGCCTGTCGCATTTTTGCTGCGGCAGAACTCCCTGACGGTCCGCGGCTTATGTGGAAGGCAAGCCGGAAGCACAACTCCATGTGAACAACAAAAACCAGCGGTTTAACCCGCACCAACTTTGAAAAGGATGGCCATATGAAACACGCGAAATACAGGATTCTCCTGTTGCCGTTGTTCTTCGTGATGGCATGCGCAGGGGCATTTGCGCAGGCTAACTCGGAGGTCACCGGAATCGTCACAGACCAGACAGAAGCCGTGGTACCGGACGCAAAGATCGTTCTGACAGATCCGGCCACCGGATTCTCAAAATCCACCACAAGCGGCGCGACCGGGTTGTATGACATCGCCGGTCTGAACCCCGCCAACTACAACATGAAGGTCTCGGCCAAGGGTTTCGAGGCGTACGCGCAAAACCGTAACTGTTGAAGCAGACGCTTTGGCTGTGCAAGCTGACTCCAACGTTGTAAGCACCCTGATCAGCTCGGAGCAAATCAGCCAGATCGCAACGGAGAACCGCAACTTCGCGGCTCTCGCTGCCCTGGGCCTGGGCGTAAGCTCCGACCTGCCTGACAGCAACACGCCGACTTCCGTGGCGGCCAGCTTCCAAATCAGCGTCAACGGCCTTCGCGAGAGCCATAACATCTGGCTGATCGACGGCGGCGAAGCAGACGACCGCGGCGGCGCCGGCGGCATGGACATCATGCCATCGCAGGATGCCATCGCCGAGTTCACCATGCTGAGCTCGAACTATCCTCCGGATTATGGAATCTCCTCCGGCGCCACCATGAGCCTTTCGCTCAAGAGCGGCACGCAGAAGTTTCACGGGGAAGCGTTCGAGTTCAACCGCAACACTGACTACGACGCCAACCAGTACTTCAACAAGCTGTCTGACCCGGTTACGCCGCGCTCCTCGACGCACTACAACATCTTCGGCGCCAATGCCGGCGGTCCGCTGTTCATTCCTCACCTCTACAACCAGAACAAACAGCACACCTTCTTCTTCTGGAACGAGGAGTGGCGCAAGATTCTGTCTGGCGCGGGCACCAACGAACAGAACACCATCGATCAGGCCGACCTTCCCGTGGCTGGGCAGAACCTCACCTATGTTGCTCCTGGATTCGACGCGGGCAACAAACTCGTGGTTCCGAACATCGCCACCAACACCTCTTACTACATCAACAAGCTCGCGCCTTTGGGACTTGTTCCGAACACACCGTTCCCGAACAACACCATTCCTGCATCGCTGTTCGACTCGAATGGCATCCTGTATCTGAACTCGCCGGTGTTCCCCAAGCCGAACGTCGCCGGGCAGGACAAGAACATCACCAACGTGTCCAACCCGATCAATGTTCGCGACGACGTCGTCCGGGTCGACCACAAGTGGAACGACAAGTGGCAGATTCTCGGCCATTACATGCATGACAACGTGGAGCAGGGTTATGCGCAGCCGGAACTGGGATGGCTGTGGGCGAGTTACAACACCATCACCAGTACGCTGTCTAACCCGTCGAACTCCGCGGCTTTGAAGTTGAGCGGCACCATTACGCCCAATCTTCTTGTCGAAGCCAGCATCAACTACGACGGCAACATCATCAACATCACCAACAGCGCTAATGGCGACCTGCCCAGCGGCTGGAATGTGACTCCGATATCGCCTCTGTTCGCGGTCACGCGGAATTCACTGCCTGGCACCACCTACATGGGACCATATGGCACCGCCGAAGACACCGGCTCTGCTCCGTGGCATAACGCAGCTGAAGATTACGAGCCCAAGGTGGACATCTCCTACACCATGGGCAAGCACGCCATGAAGTATGGCTTCAGCTACAACCGCTATACCAAGAACCAGGAGCTGTTCGGCGACCAGCAGGGCATCTACACCCCCAGCAACACCACCAACGACAGCCTCATGGATATTCTGCTGGGCCTCACGAGCAACTTTGCCCAGATCCAGGCTGTGCCGATTCGCCACTACGTAAACCAGACTCCTTCGGCTTACGTGATGGACAACTGGCACGTCAGCCCCAGGATGACCCTGCAACTCGGGGTCCGTTACGATGCGCTGCCGCATGCGTGGGAACGCAACAACGACGTGGCGAACTTCGATCCGGCTAACTACGTCCCAAGCAGCACACCCGTCTGGACGGCGGCAGGGACAATCGCCCCGACAAGTCCGGCAGTGCAAACTGTGGGTGGAATTCAGTATTACCTGAATGGCATGGGTCAGGCGGGCGTAGAAGGTTTCCCGCGCGGCCTGGTCACCAACCGCTACGGTACGGTGCAGCCTCGCGTGGGATTCTCAGAAGATCTCTTCGGCAACGGCAAGACGGTTCTCCGCGGCGGCTTCGGGACCTTCTTCGAACGCATGCAGGGCAACGACATCTACAACGCGGCCACCAACTCACCGTTTGCTTACACCTTGACCATCGGCAACACCTACTTCAGCAGCCCGGGAACCAACTGGCAAACCGGCCAGAGCGCGGCCGCTCAGGGCCTGCCGATCTTTCCAACCAACGTGACTAACCTCGCCAGCAGTTATGCTCCGCCAGCAGTGGCGCAGTACAGCCTCGGCATCCAGCATGAACTCAAGCCATCGATGATCTGGGTTGTGCAGTACGTAGGCAACCTGGCATGGCACCAGAACGTCGAGAGGAATATCAACAACTTCCCGCTCACCGTTGGCAACGTCACAATTCCTGAGGCGGGCGGCGGCACAGCATCCGTGCCGGTGCAGTGCTTGTCCGGCGACCCCGGCAACCACAGCCCGTTCGGCGACGACTCGGCCTGCGTCCCTGGCTTCGCTTCCTTTAACGGCGGCGCGAACCAGTTCCGCACCTACCAGGGTTACGCGCCGATCCTGCAGGAAGAGAACTCCACCAACGGCACCTACAACGGATTCCAAACCGGTCTCCGCCTGCAGAACAAGTGGGGTCTGAGCGGCGAACTCGATTACACGTTGTCGCACGAAATCGACATCAGCAGCTTCGACCTGAACACCCTCGACAACCCCTGGAACTTGAAGTACGACAAGGGTTCCGGCGCGCTTGATCGCCGCCAGATGCTCAACGCCAACTACGTCTACAAGCTGCCGTTCTTCGCCAAAGGCAACGACCTGGTCCACTCGCTCATCGGCGGCTGGGAATTGGCTGGAACCGTCATCGACGAAGCCGGATTACCGCTGAAGGTAACTGGCGCAGGCGGCATCCTCGGAAGCGGCAACGGATACGATCCCGTTGGTCTCGACGGCGGCTACACGGTTCGCCCCAACATCAGCGGCAAGATGGACTATCCGAAGAAGTGGAACAACTACTTCGACACGTCGAAGTTCTCCAACGTAGTCCCGGTTTGGCAAGGCGGCGGCAACCTGGGCTTTGGCAACGCCGGCAAGGACGCAGTCGTAGGGCCCGGACGCGTGAACTTCACGTCTTCCCTCTACAAGTCGTTTGCGGTCACCGAGCGGGCGCACTTCGAACTGCGCTTTGAGTCGTTTAACACCTTTAACCACGCCGAAGGCAACGGCGTCAGCACGGGCTATGCCCCGCAGAACGGCGTGGCCAGCACAATCCTTGCAACCGGCAACACCTTCGGCCAGATCAACAGTGCGTGGGATGCTCGCGTACTCGAACTGGGCGGCAAGTTCGTTTTCTAAATCAACCCTTCACCGAGGCGCGGCGGGCCATTCCCGTCGCGCCTTGATTTTCGCACTCGATTCTTAAAATGATTCCGCATCTCCCCACCAAATTTGAAACCCTTTGGGCGACAGGTCGACCTTCCATCCCCTGTCGCATTTTTCGTTGCGGCAAGAACTCGCTGAAAGCTTAGTTCCGCGCGCATAAGCACTCAATCGGCCGGATTCACGTTCGCTAGAGAATAAGTTCCATAAATACGTCAGCCCGCGCGCTCCGCGAAAGTCTGGAGTCTTCCTGCGCGACGATTTGAAAGCCCGCTGACTTGTATAAATGAATCGCGGTTGAAGGAGGCTGCTGGTTTTCAAACAGAGTTTGCGCGCTCCTTTTTCCTTCGCGTACTCAACCACGTGATGAAGCTTGTCGACTCTGCCCCGCGCAAATCGAGTCGAGGCGCCCCCTGCCTGGTACGAACCAAAGAAGGGTCGAAGTTTCCTGTTGCTTTCCAAAAGGGAACGTGCCATTATTCCTGTTGGAAAACTAAAGGTGGGACTTTCGATGAAAGCTCCGCGATTGGAAGCAGACCGCTGCTATGATCGCGCGCTTCTTTGAAGTCCAAGCCGAGGACCTGCCATGAGATTCCTGCGCCGTTTGTTCGTCCGTCTCTCGAACTTCGCCACTGGAAGGCG
>JBEKVS010000124.1:0-14900 GCA_049513795.1 Occallatibacter sp.
AATAGTTGATACGAATTTTGTGATAGATATCCTTGTAGAGATCGGGATAAAGCTCGGGCTGAAAGATGTACTCGAGCGAGCCAAGCTTCGACTCCTCTTTGGTTTTGAACGATTGCGGCTCGTCCAGCACTTCGCCATCGCGGTTGCCGAGAATGTTGGTCGAGAACCACCCCGATACGCCGATCATGCGCGCCTTGAAGGCCGGCGCAAGCACAGTCTTCATGAACGTCTGCCCGGTCTTGAAGTCTTTTCCGCAGATGGGCGCCGCGTTGCGCTTGGACAACTCGATCATGGCCGGCACGTCGACGGTGAGATTCGGCGCGCCGTTGGCAAATGGAACTCCCTCGCTCAGCGCCGCATAGGCATAAATCTGCGAAGGCGGAATGCCGATGTCGTCGGTCTCCAGGCCTTTTTCGAATGCTTCAACACTTTGGTGCACGGCGGATGGCTCAAGAAAGATCTCCGTCGACCCGCACCAGATCATCACCACACGGTCGACGCTCTTTTTGAAGGCGCGGATGTCCGCAATCACCTGGTCAGCCAGGTCGCGCTTGTTCTTGCCCTTCTTCACATGCGTGCCATGCAGCCGCTTCACATAATACTGATCGAAGACGGCAGGCAAGGGCTTGATCGATTCGAGATATGGCCGAAGTTGTTCGAGCGTGTCCTTGTCCAGCACCTTCGCATGCGCGGCAGATTCATAGACGTTGTCTTCAAAGATGTCCCAGCCGGTAAATACGACGTCGTTCAAGTCGGCCAGCGGAACAAAGTCCTTGATCAGCGGCGAGTTGTTGTCCGTGCGCTTGCCCAGCCGTATGGTACCCATCTGCGTCAGCGAGCCAATCGGTTTTGCAAACCCTCGGCGCACAGCTTCCACCCCGGCGATCATGGTTGTAGCCACCGCGCCAAGCCCCACCACCATCACTCCCAGCTTGCCCGTCGCGGGCGCCACATTTCCGCTGGCGGCCGACTTCTGACCGCCCTGTTCTTCAGCTGACATTGCTTCTCCTAATCTTCTTTTGTGTCCAATTGTGGTTCCGGTTGTTTTTCAGATCGGCTCAGTTTGATTTCCGGCGGACCAGATAGTCTACGCCCTGTCACATGACTCACCTTGAATTCGGCTTCAGGCCGCATTCGGCTCGCGGGCGCGGGTCAAATGCGACCACAGAAACCAAATAGCTCCCAGCACCAGCGCTATCTCCACCGCTAGATGAAAGCGGTGGAACCAATCCTGAAGGCGAGGGTCAGTATGCCATTTCTCGCCCAGCTTCATGCCGATTGAGGCCAGGCAGAAATACCATATCCAGGAGCCCACAGACGTGTAGATGTGAAAACGCAGCCGCGGCATTCTGGCAATTCCCGCCGGAAAGGCAATAAATGTCTGCACCAGGGGCAGCAATCGCGCGATCAATACCGTGATTGAACCGTACTTATCGAAGTACCAGCTCATACGATCAAGATCGTGATGGCTCATCAAGATCCACCTGCCATACCGCTCCACTAGCGGACGCCCGCCCCGGGCCCCAACCCAGTAGGCGATCCCTGAGCCGATGTTGCAGCCAACCATGCCCGCCGTCGCAACCAGGACAAGGCTGAAGCGCCCCAGATACACCAGGTATCCGGCAAACGGCAGGATGATCTCAGATGGAAGTGGAATTCCGGCGGAGTTGATCGCCAACAGCGCTGCAATGCCAGCATACCCGCCCGCATCGATAAAATGGGTTACGAACTGCAGCAGGTAGGCAATAATCTTGTCACTCATGAGCGTTCTCAGTATATAGGCTCCATGCGTCCCGAATTCGTGCCTTAAGGTGCAGTGTCTCCCTTCTTGACAACGCCTTTCTATGTGTGGCAATTGTGGGAATCCGCGATCGATGCAGTCGACTCGACACCCCACCTGCCCAATCCTTGCCCTTTCAGCCCCGCGCAACGGCAGAGGCCACGAACACCGATCAAAGCTTCTTAGAGACAACGGAGCTCGTAGGATTCCCCTTGTCGTCAGGCCGAAGGCGTCCGCCCCACCGCACGTGGCGTCTGCCCCACCGCAGGTGGTTTGCTAGGATGAGGGTTGCTGGCCGCACTCTCCGAGGTGATTCCGTTGCCTGAATTCTCACCCGTTCCGCTGACACTGGAAGGCTCAAGCTTGCTGCACCAGTTCTTTCGTTTCGACTGGAAAGGCTGGCGCGCCACTCCGCAAGCCGACCGCGACCGCATCGCGGCGCAAGCTGCACTGACACTCACGGCCTTGGAGCAGAAAGAGTCAGGCGCACCGGTCCGGACCGCTCTCTACTCCCAACTTGGCCATAAGGGCGACCTGATCCTGATCCACTTCCGCGATTCGTTCGAAGCCCTCAACCGAGTCGAGCTCGACCTTGCCCAAACCGAACTTTACGACTATCTGGATCTGCGCCACTCTTATGTTTCGGTCGTCGAGCTCGGCCTTTACGAGTCGAGCCGCAAGACGTGGGAAGCGGCCAGCGCCAAAGGCCTCGAACCCAACACCCCCGAATTCCAGGCCGAAGTCACCGCCAGCCTCGAGCGCGCCTCTACGGCCATGGCGCCCCGCCTCTTCCCTGCCATCCCCGACGCCAAGTACCTCACCTTTTACCCCATGGACCGCAAGCGCGCCGAAGAAAAAAACTGGTACACCGTGCCTTTCGCCGAGCGCCAGCGCATGATGCACGACCACGGCCTCATCGGCCGCCGCTACGGCGACGTGGTGAAGCAGATTATCTCCGGCTCCATCGGCATGGATGATTGGGAGTGGGGCGTGGACCTCTTCGCCGAAGACCCTGTGGTTTTCAAGAAGCTCATCTACGAAATGCGCTTCGACGAGGTCAGCGCCGTCTATGCGCTGTTCGGCCAATTCTTCCTCGGTATCCGCCTGCCAATCGACAATCTCACCAGTTGGCTGGAAGGAAAGCTGTAGAAGACCGCGAGTGAGGACAAAACCGCAATCCAGCTTGAAAGGATGAATGCTGCCCTTTTCGTTTGCGCGGTAAGGAAGTTTTACCTTACAATGGTGTGGAAGGGCATTCCATGGCTACGCTCACCGTTACCGCAAAGGGCCAGATCACGCTAAAGCAGGAATTGCTTCGGCACCTGAACGTCGTCCCCGGCCAAAAGGTCGAGGTGGACAAACTGCCCGACGGCCGGCTTCTGGTACGGCCCGTTGCACGGAGGGGATCGATCGCCGCTTTCAGCGGATCCCTTGCGAAGGAAGGAACGCCCCGGTTGACGATCGAGCAGATCAACGAAGCCATTGCCGACGGATGGGCGGGGATACGGTGAGAATCGCGGTCGATACGAACGTGCTGCTTCGTGACGCGTTGCGCGACGACCCTCACCAAACCCCGATAGCGTCAAGAACCTTACAGAGCGCCGAACTCGTCGTCGTGCCCACGCTGGCGCTCTGCGAATTCGTGTGGGTGATGCGGCGCCTCTATAAAAGATCTGCCGCGGAGATTGCCCTCTCTATTCGCCTTCTGATGAGCGGCGACAACGTTGAACTGGACCGTCCTGCTATTGAAGCGGGCCTGGAAGTGCTCGAAGATGGCGGCGATTTCGCCGACGGTGCCATGGCCTACGAAGGCGAATGGCTGGGCGCGGAAGAGTTTGTCAGCTTCGACAAGGAAGCCGTGTCCTTATTGAAGTCGCAAGGAAAACGTGCTCGCCTTCTCTTGTGAGCGAGATCGATATCGAGCGGCCCATGGGCGAGGTGGGCTTCAGGGGACGCCCACGACACCCGGCCGCCATCGTAATCTAATCTCAGAGTATCCGAGAGCTAGTAGCCCATGCCCAAGAAATCAGCCGCCCAAACCAAACCCAAGCCGCCCAAAACGACAGGCGATCTGGCCCCTGACCGCATTGCCGCCATCCTCAAAGCCCTCGACGAAGCCTACCCCGACGTCAAGTGCGCCCTGCATCACACCTCGCCCTGGGAGTTGCTGGTGGCAACCATCCTCTCCGCCCAGTGCACTGACGTCCGCGTCAACATGGTCACACCGGCATTATTCAAGCGCTTCCCCACTCCGGCCGCCATGTCCAAAGCATCTCTACCGGAACTCGAAGCCCTCATCCGCACCACCGGCTTCTTCCGCAACAAAGCCAAGTCCATCAAGGGAGCGGCGCAGAAAATCGTCGCCGACTTCGGCGGCAAGGTTCCGCAAACGCTGGCCGAACTAATCACCGTGCCAGGCGCGGCCCGAAAAACCGCCAACGTCGTCTTAGGAGTGAGCTTCGGCAAAGCAGAAGGCGTGGTCGTCGACACTCATGTCTTCCGCATTGCGCACCGCCTTGGCCTCACCAAGAGCGAGACGGCCCAAAACGTGGAGCAAGACCTGATGCGCGTAATTCCCCAAGACCGCTGGATTGCCTTCTCGCACCAGATCATCCATCACGGTCGCCAGGTGTGCATCGCGCGCAAACCCAAGTGCGAGCAATGCAACCTGGAGCAGCTTTGCCACTCGAAAGACAAGACCTGGCATTCGTGAAGGAACACATGAAGGAACAACGAGGCGGTCAACTCAAAATGGTCACGCCGATCCGCGCGAGAAGCGTAAGCGCGTAGGGGAAAGCGCCCTGCCAAGCTGGTGGAACTTGATTCTATTTACGGGATCGGAGTTCAGGTGCTGGAAAACGGCGTGGACCAATGCAACCAGAAATCCCAGAAAGAGTCCGACCGCAGTTGCCACAATCACGATGAGACCGCGCTTTGGAAACGATCGCCGGTCGGGGACAGTTGCAGGGTCGACAACTTGAATGATCGCGCCTTGCTTGGCTTCGTCGAGCTTGGCAGCCTCGAACAATCGCGCCAGAATTTCAAAAATCGTTTCGTAGTACTTCACGTCGCGCAGCTTGCGCACGTATTCGAGACCCGCTTCGGGTACCTTGCCTTTCGGGATGACGAGCTCGCTGCCGGGCGAGTCTTCCGACCCTCCCACCTTCGCCAGCTGCGCGCGCAGGCTGTCCAACTCACGCTCGGCCTGCATTAACTGTGCATTTTCCCCGGTTGCGTAAGTCTCCAATCCCTGGATCTGAACTTTCTTCGCTGTGATTTGCGCGCGGAGGGCTGTGGCCGACTCCGTTAGCGCACGCGCCTGCAAATCAACCTGCATAACTCCGGTAGTTTGCTCGGTCCGCTTCAATGCCTCCTCAGCGTTAGCCAGGTTTTCTTTTGCCCCTTGAAGCTCCTGCTCGAAAAAGAGCCGGCGCTGGGCGGCCTCCGTGATGGCCAAATGCTGAGACAATCCCCGGAATTGGTCGATGTAACCATTGGCGAGTTCCGCGGCGCGGCGCGGATCGGGGTCGTCAACCGAGATATGGATCAGGCCATCCTTGTTGGTGCCATCCACTTTTGCATGAGATTCAAA
Organism: Occallatibacter sp.; assembly: GCA_049513795.1. Taxonomy (GTDB): domain Bacteria; phylum Acidobacteriota; class Terriglobia; order Terriglobales; family Acidobacteriaceae; genus Telmatobacter. Next base: position 5,373 of record JBEKVS010000124.1, read on the forward strand.
AGCTTTACACGCGTCGGAGAGATATTTGGCGTGGTACTCCTGCATTAACCCGAAATGTTGAACCATGGCGTCCTCAACCGCACGGCTCTTGAACATGGCAACATACATTTCGTTGGAGTTCTTGAAACCTAAACCACTGCCAAGTATTGCCGCCACGCCGCCCAATTGCGAGGAGATCGAACTACTCATCGAAGTGGAGTCCTGCGGCGGCAGCAGGGTGACTTCTCCCGTGTAACTTTTTGGCAAAATCAGCGAAATCACGATGGCCAGGATTGCGAATGTCGCAGTTACCCCAAAAATGATGTACTTCCGCTGGGCGAGAAGGATAAGAAGATCGAGCAGGGAGACGTCGTCGTCATGATCAGCCTGCGCCTCAACAGCCGAAGGTGAAGCGGCGTGCTCGTCCAGTTCAGAGAGCGGAATTTTCGTGGTCATCGGTTCCTGCCGGAATTGCGACTCGCGCTTATCCCTTGTTGAATTCTACTGTTGAATTCTACCAAGCGGGCTTCGCCTCAGGCTGCTATTGGATTGCGGTCAATACAGCCGCGTCCAGGGCAAAATTCGCCAGCGTCTGCGCGGAACTGAGCACGTTGTTCCAAACCGACGGCCTGTAGGTCTTATCCGGAACCACGATAGTATCGCCCGGGCTCACGTGCACATTCTCTAACTCGCTCCCACTCCAGAGTGAATTGCCCGCTGTTCGGCTGACCACCTCGCCGTCGGCACGGATGATGAACTCATGCTTGCGATCCGCGTCCCGGTTGGCTCCTCCGGCCATTTGCAGGTAAGCGCGGGCCTTCCGATCTCGCGCATAAAGGTAAGAATTCTGATCGTAAACCGCGCCCACTACGCTGATAGTGGCCGGTACGGGAGGAACAACAAACCGGTCTCCATCTTCCAAAGAAAGGTCAGGGAGAGCGGTAGTTCCTGAACTGTCGGGCGTAAATCTCAGTACGATGCGGCCCTTGGCGCGAATGCGGCGCAAGGTAACCAGAAGCTCAGGTTCGCTGCCCTGCGGAGCCGCGCCGCTGGCCAGGGTGCGCCGCTGGATTTGCAGACTCAGGCTCTGCACGTATTCGTCGATTCTGGCCTGCTGAATGGCTCGCGTGGATTCTCGCGTGAACTCGGAACCGTACAGGTAGGCATTGGGCGTCACGCCTCCTGCCCGCTCCACCAACTGACGCAGTGTTTCGCCTGGCTGAACGGTGTAAACGCCGGCGTGCGCGATCTCGCCGTCCAACCGCACGAATTTGGTCTGATGGGCAAGCGGTACACGAATGTCAGCTTCGGAAAGAATGGAAACTACGTCACCCGGCTGGAGTTCGAGATCCTGAGAACCATCGTGTTCGAGTACAAGCTTGCCCAGGTCGAACGGAACCAGAACAGTTTTGAGGGTATCGGTATTGAGACGCTCGATGACAGCGTAGTCCCAATCAATCTCAGGCGCGAGCGCTTTCACTTCCGTTCGTTTTACCTGCGGCGAAACACGGCCGGAGGATGCCTGCGCGCCCGCCAGAGAAGAGGCGCCGGTCCGCTGCTGCTCACTACTCAAACTTGAGTTCTGCTGCATCCCCGTCTGGTCTGACGGGTTGGCGAATTGATCCTGCTGACTGTCATCCTGCGGTTGAGGATTCGCAGGCTGTCCCTGCTGACTCGCATTCTGGCCTTGCTGATTCCTGTTCTGTGTCCGTTGGTTCTGCGTCAGGCCTAGCCGATACCTGGATAGATACTCTGCCAATCTGGCTTCCTGTATCGAACGCTCGACCGAGACTGCGTGGTCGTCCCCAGGTTGGTGCAGCGTGTCCAATTCCTCTGCGGGCTCAAATTCCAGCGCGGGCAATCCCAATTGCGCTCGTTTCCACCAGTAGTTCCTGGTGACGAGCGAGTCCTTGTCCGGAATCAGATCGCTGATATGCATGCCGGCGTGCCACGCAAAGCGACCGGGATTCGCAATGTTGCCGCGAAGGGTAACCGTCTTGGCATACTTGGGCACAATGGAGAGAACCCGCACCAGGTCTCCATCCGCCAGCGGAGTCGCCAGACCGCGCTCATCGTACGCTATTTCCATCGCGTGCCGTTCGCGATGGTCCTCAATCCGCTCGATGGAGATACGCGCATCCGAAGCTACCGACGTTGCCCCGCCAGCATGCGCCAGAAGAGCGGCGAGAGTTTCATCTGCCTTCAACTCGTAAATCGCGGGATGTCGCACACTCCCGGTGGCTGCGACCTGGGGACCAACCGGCGGAATGAAAATCACATCTTCGGACTCAAGCTTTACGTCCTTCGATTTGTCGCCATGAATGAGCAAGTCATAAAGGTCGAAGTCGGTTACCACTTCACTGCCCCGGCGCAGTTGGATGTGTCGCATCGAACCCTGCACCGATGGGCCGCCGCTGGCGAACAGGGCGTCAGCCAACGAGCTGAGCGAGCTTACGGTGTAGACCCCGGGACGCCTGGCCTGCCCCGAGACATACACTTGTATGGCCCGGATTTCACCCACATCTACGGTGAGGTCGAAGTTGTGAAAGATGCGGCCGATCGCGCTGCGAAGATGCGGATCGAGCGCCGAAAATGGCATACCTGCTACGTGCACCGGACCAACCTGGGGCAGGAATATCTCACCCGAACGGTCTACACGCACAACTGACTGAAAGTTGACTTGTCCCCAAACATGGATGCGTAGCTCGTCGTCCGGGCCGACCACATAATCGGACGGAACTGGCGTCATATTCAAAGGAGCAAAAGTAGATGGCACGCGTCGAAACAGATCGGCTCCGTAAACGGGCAGAATCTGACTGGTTGTCGAGGCGATGAACTTCTGGAACTCGGTCAGGGGCTCCGGCGGCAATTGCAGTTGCTGCTCCTGTTCCCGTTGGGTAGCTTGCCGCGAGGATTGGTCTGTATTTGAAAGCTGGTTTGTGGGATTCCGCGTCTGAGCGCCATATTCTCCAGCCTGCGGATATCCCGTTTGCTGCGCCGGCAGCGTGCCGATGCCTTGCTGACTCTGAACCGAACATTCTGGCGTGCTCGCCATCAAAGGGTCGGAGCAGTCTTGCTCGGTCGGGTTCTGCGCGTCGCTACTCTGAGATGGAATTTGTGCGGATAGCGCGGTGGCCAGAGAGAACACCAGGAGGAAAATCCGAATTCGGCGGAACTCCCAAACCAGCCGTCCAGGCCAATTCAGGGCCGAGCCGCCACGGCAACCTCCTGTGGCGCTCGCACGATGCAAGTTACCCATATTCCACGAGTCTAGCACGCGCCAATAGGCACTTTTTCAACGCGCAAGAGCACAAGGTGACTGCTTACCCCGCCGGCTTTTCGGATACCGTCACCAAGAGAAGAGAGCTACCGCAGTGACCGTCGTGTTTGCATGATAGATGCAATGTCCCACCCACGGTGAATTTCAAGTTACGGATTGCGGCGATGAACTGCCGCGCGTTGAGCAACGGTCGACAAACGATTGGTGAGGGCCTGTGCAGGACCGGGCGATCAATCCGATTGAGCCGAGATCGGAATGAGTGGAACGAGTTGCGTTGTTGTACCCGATGCCAGAGCATGTCCAGCAATTACCCCGAGTCACCTTGGGAGCACGCGCGCGGTTCAGTCAACTACCGAAGCAGGCACACTTTCAACACCTGCGACCAGCCTTCATGTTCTTCCGAATCATGCATTTACATTTGATTGATCATTCCGTTGCTGTGGCCCGCGATTGGGTGTTAGTATTTGACTGAATTCCCCTGCAAACGGATTTCTATCGTGTTATCGGCATAGCGAGCATACCAAATGGTTGAATCTCACTGGAGAGCCACGCCACAATGTTCACGGGCAAAAGGCAAGCTGCTCAAAGCAGGGGCAATTTTCGCACTAATCTGCACTTGTTCTTTTGGAACCGGCTGTAGCGAAGTGTTCAGCAATAAGCCGCCCGGCGCTTTCCTCGGCCGAGCCGGACTTTACGATTATTCGCCGACAGCGATTCAGATTGGAAACCTGCAGCAGTTCTGGTGGTGCGGAGAGGCGCACAATCCGGTCTTGCCCTCCCAGGCTACGGACACGATCATGTACGCCTCGGTCGATGTATCGACGAAAGCGACCTCCGTGCCCATCGTCGTTCTCGCGGAAACGCCTGGCGCCTGGGATTCGGCCTTTACCTGTAACCCCAAGGTGATTGGTGGGTCATTTAATAATCCGCTGGGGGATGGCCAAACTTACTCGTATGCTCTGTACTACGTGGCGACATCCTCTCCGGCAGGTCTCGCCAACAGCATTGGCGTGGCCTTTTCCAATGACGGGATTCACTGGAAAAAATATCCGCAGCCGGTAATTCAAACCACCACCCAGCAATTCTACGGAGTCGGCCAACCCGCAGTTTACAATAGTGATGGCAAATCCGGAATTTGGATATTTTATGAAGACCTGGAAGGCTCGTCGAATGGACATTATGAAACCAAATCCACCGATGGAATCCATTTCACCCTGCAGGGAGAAGTTACGACAAACGGCTTGCAGCAAGATCTACTCGATGTAACTTGGGGAGATATGGCCTACGACTCCGTTGCGGGGAATTGGTATGCGGCCTTCAATATGCCACGACGGAGTGCGTCCACGACGGGGAACGTAGTGGAACTTGGGCAGTTGGGGATCGCACTTTATAGGATCCCGGGGGATTCGATTTTGACAGGCGCCACTCCATGGCAGCGACTCGCTACTTTCGATACGAACCTTACCGGCCATGAGTCGAATTTTCTAGCTGGCTTCCTTCGCGATAAATATGGCAACGTCAACGTTGGGTCGTATCCCACCATACAGCTTTACACGTCAATGTCGAACCCCTCGCCATCTTGGAACGACTCTCCAACAGCGGCCGCCAAATCCGGAGATCCAAGCAAATGGGACATAGGTACCGTCCAGTGGGTGCCGGCCAATCAGACGATGGCCTTGAACAACTATAAGAACACCACTGCTCAGGAGGCTACCACCGGCTGGATCGAACCAGGCGCCGGATTCACCTTGCAGTCGGTCCTTGGCCATCTGTATGTCGGCCCGCAACAGGGCGCGACCATCGCCATCTACGGCTGCAAGAGCGGCGCAACCGATTACTTTCTTTCCACCGACAGCGGCTGCGCCGGCTCCCGGCTGCTGGGCGTGAACGGATTTGCATTTCCCAACACAGTACCCGGAGTTGGCCTTGCGCCGCTCTACGGTTGCCGATCAAGCCACAACCATTTTGTGAGCCACGCCGCAAATTGCGAGGGATCTGGCTCCGGCGACCTGCTTGGTTATGCATTGCCCTGACCCCGGGACCCTCCTGTTGCAATTTCATTAGCTCATGCAGGCCCGTCAATCCGCATTGAATCAGATTGAGGAAACGTGATCGTATATCTCGCCATGCTGACCTTCATCTGCTTCTTGGCATTGGGGTCAACATTTCTGCCCAGGAAATTCCGTATCGCTCGGGGAGGGATTTCGCTGATCGGATACACGACCATGTGTATCTTCGTTGGGCTTCGCGACCATGTGGGCGCGGATTGGGTCCCATATGAACGCATTTTTGACTTATTTGGACGGCTACCGATATTTGTCACTTTTCTTATTACGGAGCCGCTTTATGGATTTTGCAACCGTCTCGTTCATTTCCTCGGCGGCGATATTCATCTCGTGAATCTGATTTGCGCCACGATCCTTTTTGTCTGCCTGTTTAATTTCGCACGCCTTGTCGACATCGACAGCAACTTGTTGCTCTTTATTGCCACGCCCTATCTTCTATTTGTGGTTGGAATGGGCTACACCAGGCAGTCGGTCGCATTGGGCCTCGTCTTGAACGCGGTCGGCTATCTGCGCCATGGCCGGCAAAGGATGTTCTATTTTTTCGCAATAGCGGCATCTCTCTTCCACTACTCTGCAATCTTCTTGCTTCTTCTATGGTGGGTCAACAGCGCCAAGCGAATCTGGGTCATACTCGCTGGATTAGCGCTCGTTTCCCCGATTTTGATTCCGATATTATTGAGTAATCGATATGTGCGCTATCTCAACAACGATGCAGCCATGCAGTCCCATGGGGTATGGACGCGTATCTTCCTCATAGCGCTGGCGCTCCTTGTTATCTTCGCTCAAAAGCTGAAGTGGGCCAATGAAAATCACCTACGAAGAGTTATCCTTCGCGGAGCAGTTGCCTTGTGCGGTCTGGCCGTTCTGAGCCTGTTTCTGTCCACGCTGGCGGATAGGATTTGCCTCTATCTCTTTTTTATATACGTCTTGGGCTTTGGAAGCATGATTCGCTACGCCAAGTCACCACCACTTAAGTACCTTTCCCTTTGCTTTGTGGTCTGTCTCAGTTACGGGATATTTCTGACCTGGTTTGGACTATCCGAATTTGCCGCCGCAGGTTGGTTCCCCTATGGGATCGCCCTATATGGGGGCTCTTGATTGAGAAGCAAATTGGGTGGGGTTTTCCGTCAAGTTTAACGCAGGAATTCGAGCTCAGCCTCGAGCTGCTCAGCCCGGGACATAGGGCGGATTTGCTGGAATTTTCCGCCTTGCAAAAAACAGGATGCTTGGCCCGCGCGGATCGCTGGGATTTTCGTCGCCGACACAAACGTCAAAGCCCAACGATCCTACATACTCAAGCAAGCCCCTCCTGGTGAGCCAATAACTCGTCGGCGCGCTGCCGCCGCAGAATCCACGTGCCGTGGCCGAGAAAAGATAGTTCTGCTTGTATACCTCCACTGTTTTCCCCTCGACAGTTTGATAGCGCGGCTTGCGATCAAATCGGGGCGTCGCCTCCATGATCTTGGGGTCATAGTAATGGGTCCAAATTCCAAAGGAGTCAGTCATCCTTGCGATATCGTGCAGCAGCTTTGCCGGCTCAAGCATGTGATAAAGCACACCAGCAGCAAGGACAAAGTGAAAGGCCCCAGGGCGCGACTCCTCGATATAGGGGCGAAAGTCGCCATAGAGGAATTCGGCATTCAGATGGAGTGCATTCTTGACGATCAGGCACTTCAGAAACGCGCGCTGGTTGGCTTCGATGGCCGTAACAACAGCGCCGGCGCGCTCCATCATGGTTGTATGGCCGGCCTCCAGCGGGCCGAGTTCTAGCACGCGCTTGCCTTGGAAGGTGCCCAACTGCGCTTCCAGCCATTGAATCCTGTGGTCGTTGAAAAGGCCGGCTTGCCCGGTTTTGAAGCCAGGGACTGCGGAACTCCACTCGTCTTTGAATATTCCGAACGGGTTGGCAGCCGACGGGGCCTCATGGGAATAGACGTCACGAACCTTCGGCGACCGGCTCCATAGCTGCCCGACCTGCTGGAGCATAGGACCCGCCAGCGGCACTCTGCCTGCGGCACGAACGATTGCCGACCGAGTTTTATCTCGAAGGGTGCTCACCAGATAGCTCTTCGGTCGATCATATCAAATTTCAACCGCCCTGGTACCAGTGCGATGGCGACGATGGACACCCTTTGCCTTCGCCGTCTAAAACGCGGCGCGCCAGTTCGCGAAGTCGGTGAAGAAGTAATCTCACCGAGGGTCACCGTCCTTAAGTGAGCCCTGTATAGTGGCTCTTGATGGAGATACCGGGCGAATTGGGGCTGGGAGCGAAGCGCATCGAAATCCAACCCGTCTGTGCAGTCATCGTAACTTATCATCCTGTCCGAGCAATGCTTGATAATGTGTCGAAGATTCTCAGCCAGGTGCAAGGGTTGGTGGTGGTGGATAATGGATCGAGTCCCATTGAACTGGCCCCTTGGAAAGAGGCCAGCCAGACGCTGAAATTTGAGCTGATCGAAAATGGCGAGAATCTTGGAATCGCTGAGGCCTTAAATCAAGGTGTACGCTGGGCCCAAAGCCAGGACTATCATTGGGTGCTACTTTTCGACCAGGACAGTCACATTACAGATGGCTATGTGGATAAAATGTTTGCGAGCTGGGAGACGCATCCTGACCGAGCGCGCGTAGCTTCCATACACCCCAACTATCGAGACCCGGAGCTTGGCGTAGAGGCCGTCTTTCGCCGCGCCAAGGACGGAGGTCCGGTTGTAGCTATGACCTCCGGTGCATTGATGCCGACTTGGATATTCGACAGAATCGGAATGTTCATGACCGAGTATTTTATCGATGAGGTCGACACCGAGTATTGTTATCGTATTCGAGCCGCCGGCTACCTTTTGGCCGACGCGCGAGACGCTGTGCTACTCCACCACATTGGACAGCCTAAGAGGAGAACCATTCTCGGAATTCAATTCACCCCGACCCATCACAGCGCGCTCAGGCGCTATTACATGTCACGCAATCGTTTGGTCTTGTACATGAAATACTTTCCCGTGTTTCCAGGCTGGGTGTCGCAATCGATGAAGGATTCCATGATCGAGACAATGAAATGCTTTCTTGGCGAAGAAAACAGGGGCCGCAAGTTTCGTAATTTTCTTCTCGGCACCTGGGACGGTCTGACCGGCCGGATGGGCAAACGATCGGGGTTGTGAAGAATTGGATGCTCGTCCAAGAGGGGCTCTCTGGAGCATAGGAACGGCCGGCTCGGTATGAATGGTGCGGGTACTGTCCGCATAGCTCTGCCCTGCGGGACCGACATATAATTACAAGATGCGGCTTGGCATGGCTGTCCCTCTTCAAGTAAGTCTCATTTTGCAGCGCGGAGTCATGCGTGTGCAAAAGCTGACAGGCCGAGGAAGCATTGCGCTCGCGGCTCGACTCAAAACGTTTCCAAAATACATGCCCTATCTCTGCGCAAAGAGCGGATTGGAAATCGGCGGTCCGACTGAAATATTTCGGCCAGGGAATGTTCTTCCCGTATACGACCATATCGAGAGGCTGGATAACTGTGACTTTTCTGTTTCCAACGCCTGGGCAGAACACAATGAGACTTTCGTGTTCAATCCGCAGAAGCCTCCCGGGAAAACCTTTTTCTGCGACGGGTCTGATTTGGTCGACATTCCCGACCAGACGTATGATGTCTTGCTTTCTTCCCATAACCTGGAGCACTTCGCCAACCCCGTCAAGGCACTCAAAGAGTGGCACAGGATCTTGAAGCCGGCAGGTTCTCTGGTCCTCGTACTTCCATATTATCGGGCGACATTCGATCACCGGCGGCAACCAACAAGCGTCGGCCACATGTTCGACGATTTTGAGAATAAGGTAAGTGAAGACGACCTGACCCATTTGCCTGAGATCCTAGAGAAACACGACCTGTCCAGGGACGCGGGCGCCGGGTCCTTCAATCAATTTCGGAAGAGATCGCTGGACAACTTGTCGAACAGATGTCTGCATCACCATGTCTTCGACGAGCATAACAGTCGTGAACTGCTGAACCGGACCGGATATGACGTTCTGACGCTTGACCTGCGGTTGCCGTCGCACATGTGCATACTGGCCCGGGTAGTTCCTCTATAATTCGTCGCCTACCTTAGTGATAGGATATACCGCTGTGCCAGCGCGCCGATTCAATCGGTCACGGTCAGAGTCAAAACACCATCCCCACTTTAAGAAATACCGGAGCGCCGAGTTTGCGTGATATCT
>JBEKVS010000125.1:0-14861 GCA_049513795.1 Occallatibacter sp.
GAAGCGCGGGTGTCAACTCTGTGCTGCCCATCGAAAAGAAGCTGCCCTTCGCCGATTCCATCAGTTCGATGCGCAATCCTTCCTGGGTCACGGTGATCTCGATCTGGTCTTTCAGCTTGTCTGAAGGATCGATGTGATGGATTGACTGAAGAAGCTGCTCCTTCAGCTTGCTCATGTCTTCTTTCTTGAGCGCCACAAACTCGCCCGCGCCGTTCTTGTTGGTGCCCACCATTTTGGCGGTGCCGGTCGGATCTTTGAAATATCCGCCGACCGCCTCCTGCACCTGCTTGCTGGCGTTCAGGAGCCACAACACAATGAACAGGGCCATCATCGCCGTGACAAAATCTGCGTACGCCACCTTCCACGCACCGCCATGGTGTCCGCCGTGGCCGCCCTTCTTTTTTATGATGATGATCGGTTGCGTCTCAGCCACGAAATCGGTCCTTCCCCAGTCCCTAATGCTCCGGTAGCTTATGCTTCAGGTCGGTTATGCAGCCGCGGGTGCTGCCGCTCCGCCTTCATCCTTTGCGCGGCATGCCTTTTCAACTTCCTGGAATCCCGGACGGACATGCTCCGGAATCGCGCGGCGCGCCATCTCGACCGCCAATGAGGGTGAAATCCCCTTGATAAACGACAGCATCGCAACCCGCAAAACGTAGTAGTAGGCATGCTCGTCATCGATGATCTTCGTCATGTGCGACGCAAACGGACCCACCACGCCGTAGCACAGCAGGATGCCCAGGAACGTGCCCACCAACGCTGCAGCAACGTGATGCCCGATCTCTTCAGGAGGTCCGCCGAGCGCGCCCATCGTCACCACAACTCCAAGCACCGCCGCGACGATGCCCATGCCTGGCAATGAATCGGCCATGGTGGTCAGAGCCGACGCGGGCTGAGTGGCCCCGGCGTGATGAACCTCCATATCCAGATCCATCATCTGGTCCAGGTCGAACGAGCTTGCCCCGCCCGTAATCGCCATCCGCATGGTGTCGCACACAAAATCGCGGATATGATGATTCTTCAAGAAGGCTGGGTACTTTGTAAAAACGGTGCTCTTCTCAGGTTCTTCGATATCGGGCTCGATACCGGCAAGCCCCTCTTTGCGGGCCTTATTAAACAAAACGAACAGCATCTTAAGCGATTCGGTGTAACGGGCCTTATTGAACTTCGATCCGCCCAAAACCATCGTCACGCCGCCAATGGTCTTCTTCAGAACGTGGAGGGGATTTGCCGAGATCAATGCGCCAAGAGCAGCGCCCCCGATGATAAGAAACTCCGAGGGCTGCAAGAGAACAGCCAACGGCCCCTTCTCCATCAGAAAGCCGCCCAGCACAGCGCCGAAGACTACAACGATTCCGATGATTGCAAACATGCGTCTCTTCCCCTCGAAATTGGATACCCGAATGGCGTTGCGGCTGTTGCCGGGCCTGCGATTGAATTCGAATCTGGTTTTTCTGTATCGGCATTTGCTGGTGATAATTTCAATCGACGGAGACGGAATCTTTCCGGCCACTCCTCAGCCGTGAGTGGGATTCGGCCGCGCCGGATGCTTGACCCAGCGTTTCTGCACTACAGTCGTCTCATTCCCCGGTGACGGGTGTCGGGTCGACAAATCCGCTGCGCAAGTATTCGACCAGAGGCGCGTCCTTCACCGGTCTGCTGTAATAGAAACCCTGGATGTCGAAGCATTGCTGCTCCTGAAGGAAAGCCAGTTGCTCTTCCGTCTCCACGCCTTCCGCAAGCACAGCGAGGTTCAAAGCCTTGGCCATTTTGATGATGGCCGTTGTTATGGCCGCATCGTCTGAGTTTGTCGAAACATCCTGGACGAACGAGCGGCTGATCTTGAGCCGATTGACCTTGAACTGCCTTAGATAGCCGAGACTGGAATAGCCGGTTCCAAAGTCGTCGATCGCCAGCATGACTCCCATTTCCTTGAGTTCCTGGATGATCGAGAACATCACGTCCGCGTTGGTCAGTAGCAGGCTTTCCGTCAGTTCGAGTTCCAGATACTTTGGGCTCAATCCTGATTTGTGAAGAACATCCCGGACGAGGTCGCGGAACCCCTGTTGACGAAACTGAAGCGCGGATACGTTAACCGCCACGGGAACGGGCGTGAGTCCCTCTTCCTGCCATTTTCGCGCCTGTGCGCATGCGGTCCGCAAAACCCATTCGCCGATGGGCACGATCAAGCCCGTATTCTCAGCTATTCCGATAAACTTTGTCGGTGGAATCAGGCCTAACTCAGGATGCTGCCAACGCAACAGGGCTTCGAGGCCGGTGATCGCTCCGCTGCGGCTATCGACCTGAGGTTGGTACACCAGAAAGAGTTCGTCCCTGGTCAAGGCCATTCTCAGCCCATTTTCCATCTGCAGGCGCTCAAGCATTTGAGAATTCATCTCAGCGGTGAAGAAGCGAAGATTGTTCGAACCCTCTTCCAGGGCCGCTCCGATAGCGACCTCTGCCCGTTTCAGCAGGGTTTCTCCATCCGCACCATGTTCCGGAAAAATGCTGATACCCAAGTGAAATTGAACGCTCAGGCAATGCCCTAAAAAGGTGAAGTCGTCGCTAAGCCTGCCAACAATGTTGGCGCCGACGGCCTGGGCACGGAGCGCGCCTCCGACTTCGGGCAGAACGACGGCAAACTCTGCCCCACCCACGCGGGCCACCGTGCTTCTCTTACCGGCTGCTGCCTTGATCCGTTCGGCGATCTCGTTGAGAAGGCGGTCTCCAAACAAGGGTCCGAGCGAATCGTTGATGGCTTTGAATCGATCGATCCTGATCAGCAACAGAGCCACTTCGCCTTTGCCGCGTCGAGCAGCCTTCATTGCCTCGTCCAGCTTTTCGCCGAAGAGGGCCCGGTTGGGCAGTCCCGTCACCCGGTCGTAATACGCGAGTAGCTGGTTCCGGACCTCTACCCGTTTGCGATCGGTGATGTCTTCGCCGGTTCCTTCAAACTGCGCAACTTCGCCCCCTTCGAGCACCGCACGAACATTCAGCCGAATCCATTTTGTTTCGCGATTCGGACAGATGATCTTCACTTCAATTCCGTGCCGGACACAGCTTGTCTCGGTTGGACTTTCCCACTCCGACCATTGGTTTGGATCAATCAGAATCGGTGCTTCCTGGCCGGGAAAATCCTCCAGCAGGGCATCCAGGGATTCATATCCAAAAATTCGCGCCATTGCTCGATTGAACTTGAGCGGCCGCCCATGTGGAGTGATCTGAAACATACCAATCGGTGCATCTTCAAAGATCGCTCGGTATTGGTCGCCAGATTCCTTAAGCTGCTCGTTCGCCGCCTCGAATCCCCGCATGTGCTGCTGGATACAATCGAGCGCCTCCTCCCATGATTGACCGACCGCGCGGCGCCGTCTTCGCTCAACAAAAGGGCGCGGCCGAGTCTCCTCGATCGTAAGCTTATCTGCAGCTTTGGCGCGCGATGAAAGGCCCCGATCAACCGGCTGGGTTTGAGAAGGCGAGGATTCGCTTAGTCGCTTGGCGGGTTGCATGGGCTCTCATCGGCAACTCTGGAAAAGAATTCCATACCGAAACTTGGATCACGATTTCGCTGCACGCGAAAAGCGGGCGATTACAACTCGGCCGGCAAACGCATGACCGCAAACTGTCAGGTTCACGCCGAACCTAAGGCCCATGAAAATCAGGGACTTCCCTGCGCAATCCCTGCGCGGGCCCATTTTCACGCCCAATTTCGCGCCCATCCTTTGTACCTCAAAAGTGTTAGACGAGTTGTGAGGTAAGCCCGGCCAATTCGCGCCGAAGTCTGAAACGTCCCGGAGCACCTGCCGATAGATGTGATTCCTATTAAGTGCCACGTGTGCTCAACGAGCATAGGAGCCACCAGCATGTTCGATGGAACGGATGGAGAGAACGGTGGATAAAAGCACCCTAGGCGGAATTCTTCTTGCGCTATGCGGAATCGGCTTTGGTCTACTGCTCGATGGCGGCAATTTTGTGCAGGTGCTGCAACCCACTGCGGCCATGATTGTGATTGGCGGGACTCTGGGTGCGGTGTTGGTGCAGTTTCCGCTTTCAATCATCCGTCAGGCGCTGGTGCAGCTCAAGGACGTATTCTTGAATCCCAAATCCGAATCCGATGCCATGGTTCAAAACCTTCTGCGCTTCGCCCACAAGGCACGGAAGGAAGGCATGCTCTCACTGGAGGCGGAACTGGCTAAGATTCACGACCCCTTCCTGAAAGACAGCGTGATGTTGGCGATTGACGGAGTGAACGCCGCCGATCTGCGCAAAATGATGGAATTGCAGCTGGAATATCGCGGCGAAAAGGATGAACGAATTCCCATGGTTTTTGAAGCGGCCGCGGGTTATGCTCCGACCGTCGGCATCATTGGCGCCGTGCTCGGGCTGATCCAGGTTATGCAGCACCTGCAAGACATCCACGAGGTTGGAAAGGGGATCGCCGTCGCATTCGTCGCCACCATCTACGGCGTCGGATTGGCGAACCTCTGCTTTTTGCCCTGGGCTGGAAAGCTCAAGATCCGCATCCGCGAGCAGCAAGTCATCCAGGAGATGACCCTGGAGGCCGTTCTCTCCATCGTTGACGGAGTCAACCCCCGCGCCCTCGAACTGCAATTGGGCAAGTATATCGGTGGTGCCCCGAAGCGTGGCTTGTCGAAGGTGGCAAATCGATGAAGCGAAAGCGGCGACCAGAAGCGCCGGCCAATCACGACCGTTGGCTGGTTTCCTATTCCGACTTCGTTACGCTGCTCTTCGCCTTTTTCGTGGTGCTCTTCGCAACCACCTATCGCGACAACCAGGCCATCCGGAAACTCTCCCGCGGAATCCACGATGGATTCCAAACAATGGGTGCGTTCTCAGAAGGCGGTGGCAACGAAGGCACGATGCCCTACCTCATCCCAGGTTCTCCGGGAAATCCTCCGCCGGAATTGAAGAATCAGAAGGAAGGGATCGGCAGTCCGCCGTCCGTTGACCCAGTCTTACTGCGCCACCAGCTGGAATCGGCGCTCGGTAAGGAGCTCGCAAATCAGGAAGTGGCGCTCAAGGTGACACCGGAAGGGTTCGTCATCAGCTTGAAGGAGCTTGGCTTCTTCGACAGCGGACAAGCCGTTTTGCTCCCCGGAGCCGCAGGCAAAATCAAGCGAATCGCAAACGTATTAGCAGGGCATGGTTTGGAGATTCGCGTTGAAGGGCATTCCGACGATCAGCCGATCCACAACGCCGAGTTCAACTCCAACTGGGAGTTGTCGACAGCCCGCGCAATGGCCGTTCTGCTCTACCTTGTCAATGACGCCGGCTTCGATCCAAGCAAGATCTCAGCGTCTGGGTACGGCCAATATCGCTCGGTCGCGGACAACTCTACGCCAGAGGGTCGGCGCATGAATCGACGCGTCGACCTGGTTGTCGTGGCCAAGACACTGCAACCCCATGCACCCTGAAGAAGCCGTACGTCGGCTCGCCTTTGCAGCCAAGGCTGCTCCTCCGGCGTTGCACGAAATCTTCGTGCCAACGGGACTGCAATGGATGGTTTGTTTGCGAGGTCGAGTCGGATGACTTGCTGCCGCCGCCGTTCCTGAGCCGCTCCTATCGATCGTGGCCCGATTGCTTCTTGTCGAGGTACATGCCGGCGTCGGCTTCGTCGAGCAACTGCTGCAAGTTCTTCTCCTGGCTCCACTCGGCCATGCCAATAGCCGCGTCGACCTGAAAAGAAAGAGGAGTCCCTCCGGGGCCCGGAACTGTGTATTTGCCGAAGACCCAATTCCTTATCTTCTGGACCGAGGCGGCCGCAGTCTGCGCTTTACACATAAGGATTACGATGAACTCGTCTCCGCCCCAGCGGCCCACCACGTCGCCCGGCCGCGCGCTCGATTGCAACTCCACCGCGAATTGCTTCAAAAGGTCGTCACCTGCGACGTGCCCGTGCTTGTCATTCACTTGCTTGAACCGGTTGAGGTCGAGCATCAGAATGCAAAACTCCTGGCGATTTACGATGCACCATTGAATGCGTTCTTCAATGCCGCGGCGATTTGCCAGGCCCGTCAGCTCATCTTTGAACGCAAGCTGTTCCGCAGACTTGAGCCTGGTTTCATAGATCGAGACCTCCGACTGCAGGTGCGATACAAGCTGGTGATTCTCTCGCGTCATTTGTTCGACGCTGGTCTTCAGTTCCTTCACGCTTTGCACGAGAGACGCTTTGATCTGGGTCAGATCATTCAAGTCACCGATCTTCTCCAGGTGGTCAGTGACGTGCTTGAATTGAGCCGCATAGCCTTGATCGCGGCTCCCGACCGATTCGGCGGTTCTAGCCAGCGCAATCAGAAGCTCTTTCACGCTATCTGTCTGCACCTTCAAATGTCCCGATGTGCGCGAGCCCCATTCCTGCAATTGAGCCTCGACCTGCTTCGCCGTGAGAGCGAGCGAATCTGGAGAGAGGTTCTCCTTAAGACGGCTCTGAAGGCTGAGCAGGCTCGATTCAAGCTCTGCCGCAAGGCTGGGCGAGATCTGAACAGCAGTTTTGCCAAAGACTGACAGCGCGGCGCGGTAACACTCCATCGTCGCGGATGAGAGCTCATTTGAACTTGGCTCTGCTTCCAGCACCGTTGGATTGCTGATGTCAAGATACTTCTTGATCGAAATCATGCGGCTATTCCTCAGTGTCACCTTTCCGGTAGCGGCGCATTGAATTGAAAGACTCCAATCGCAGAATGGAGAGCCCGGCGGCATCCCGATTCCTGCGGCCCTTCAAGACTCGGCAGAGCATCCAAACTGCCGGCGGAAATGGGCGAACTCACTATCGGCATTTAGTTCTTCAGTTTTTAGCCGATTCCAAACATTTCTTTCGCAGGAAAAACTATTCTGCAGCAAAGACTTCCAGTTCGAATTTCCTGTCGCGAAAAAGCACGCAACCAAGAGCCCGCCGCGCCATTTTTCGCGTACGAGCGAGTGTCGAAGCTGAAGCCATGGGTCGAGGAAGTCACTTCAAAGGGAAGAAGGTGTTCACGGAAGCAGACTTCCAATTACTAACCTTAGAAAAAAATGAAAAGAGATGCAGATGATTGAACATTCAATGCGGAAATGCCGATAGAAGCCGCGACGCATGGGGCCGGTGTCCCTGCATTCTGCGTGACCCGCTAAGGGTTGCAACGGGGCTTCCAGAAAGGACTCCTGCCCCGCCGCAAATATCAACAGGGAGACCGCACTGGTTCCCGCTGCCGAATGGCAGCGGCCATTTCAAACAACGGAGCCGCGATTACACCATGTCAAGTTTCATCCAGAACCCCGACCTGTTGCACGACGGACAGTTGACGATTGCCATCGTCAGCCCCGACCGGCAGCGCCGCATCGCAGCCACCGGCGCTCTTGCACAATGCGGAAACGTCGGAGCTCGCGAGTTCAGTGATTACCCGTCAAGCCTCGACGAAGCCATGCACCAGCTGGAGCATGGCTTCGACGCCATCCTCATCGACATTGACACTGACCCGGAATACGCGCTCCATCTGGTCGAGGGGCTGTGCATCGCCGCGTCCGCCATCGTGATGGTATTCTCCGCTCACGCTGAGTCGGAACTCATGCTCAGAAGCATGCGGGCGGGTGCTCGCGAGTTTTTCACCCTGCCCTTTTCCACGAGCGTCATTGCCAAAGCCCTGCTTTGGGTTGCGGCCCACCGGCATCCCGCTCCGGTTGTGAAAAAGGCCGACGGACGCCTTCTCGTCTTCTTCGGTTCCAAGGGCGGCGTCGGCGTCACCACGCTCGCCAGTAACTTCGCCGTGGCATTGGCCGAGGAATCGGGCCAGAGCACGCTCCTCATCGACCTCAACCTTAATCTGGGCGACGCAGCCTTGAACCTCGGAATCGAATCGCAGTACTCCATCCTGGACGCATTCCAGGATCACAGCCTGCTCGATACGGCACTGTTGTCCAAATTCATCGTCCAGCATTCATCCGGGCTCTTTGTGCTTGCAGCTCCAGCGGAGTTGCCCTCGGACGTGGCAACCAATGTCGCCATCGGGTGCCTGATGGCTGTCGCGCGCCAGCGATTCCATTACGTGGTGGTGGATGCTGGAAAGAAAATCGACCTCCAGCAAATGCATCTCTTCGAGGAATCCTATACCGCGTTCCTGGTCACGCAAGTCGGCATTCCCGAACTGCGCAATGCAAATCGGCTCGTCTCTCAGTTTGCCCACGATCACAGTCCAGCACTCGAGATCGTGATCAATCGCCACCAGCCCAATTTCCTCGGCTTCACGGATGAACACTTGAGCAAGGCCCTCACCAGGCCGGTGGGGTGGAAGGTTCCCAATGACTTCAAGGCCGTGCGGCAAATGCAAAGCTCGACGATTCCGATCGTAAGCCAAGACTCGCCAATTGCGCGTACCATCCGCCAAATGGCCCGCTCCGTCTGTGGGCGCACCAATTCCGCTGCGACCGATTCCTCCCGCAATCTCTCCAAAGTCGGGTTTCACCTTCCCTGGAAGAGCGCGGCCAAGCCGCGAACTCCCGATCACGCTCAACCTGTGGGGCTCACCTCCTAGACCGGGCCGCATGAATCAGGTTTTTGAGAGGGCATGGCTTAAGCCGTGCCGAAAAACGCGCATAAACATTGGGCATCAACCCCTGACGCAAGCTCTGCACAGGCCGAGCGGCATCTATGCAACCGGTTCGAATGCCCGGAAACACCGTTTGCCGGATGAACTGCCTCGATAATCCGATGACCCGTTGATTGGCTCCAAACAGAGCTCAACCGTGCGGGGAAAGTGCAGCCGCCCAGCCATCAGCGTGCGATATAGTGTCTTCACAGAGCTGAGTCTCATTCCATTCACTACGAAAAAGCGAGGCCGGAATGCATCGGATTGCCAAACTGGTGTGCGTTGATCTTTTGCTTGCCATCCTCATCGCGTGCGCCGTCGAGCCAGCCCGTGCTCAGGCGAGGCAACAGGATGCTGCGACCATTGCACGGCGTAACGCGGTCGAGAAAGAACTTGAATCCGTCGCCATCATCGAGCGTAAGGTGATGGTGCCGATGCGCGATGGCAAACGCATGCAGGCTGACATCTACCGCCCCAAAGACGAGTCGAAAAAGTATCCCATCATCTTTGTCCGCACGCCCTATAACTTCAACTACTGGGATGTGGAACTGGGTGCGCCGCGGGATATGACCGCTGCCCTCGATGCGGTGAAACGAGGTTACGCTTACATTGAGATGAACGAGCGCGGGCGCTATTTTTCTGAAGGCGACTACGATATTCTCGGCACGCCCTTGACGGACTCTGACGATGCACTCGACTGGATGGGCGGCCTTGCCTGGTCGGCAGATAAAGTCGGACTCATTGGCTGCTCTTCGACCGCGGAGTGGCAACTGGCCGTGGCCTCGCGCGGCAACAAGGCGCTTGCAACTTTCATTCCGGAGAGCTTCGGTGCCGGCGTAGGGCGCGTGGCGCCTTATTATGAGCAAGGCAACTGGTTCCGCGGCGGCGCCGTGCAAATGCTCTTTGCCACCTGGCTCTACGACGCCGGCCTGCAAACCAACGATGGCAAGCCTGCCTTTCCTCCCAGCATGTCGCGCGAAGCTTTGGTCACGGCGGCCAAGTCCTACGATCTTGCCGCCCATTCACCCACCGTTGATTGGTCCAAAGCCCTGCAGCACCTTCCGGAGAAAGACATTCTGGCCGACGTGGGCAGCGAGCATGGCATCTATGCGGATCGAACGCCTTCCGGCAAGCCGGGCATGATTCTGCGTACTCCCAACGACCCCGCGTGGTATCTGGGCGGCTTGTGGAATGACTCCATGCGCATCGACATTCCCGGCCTTTGGATGATGACCTGGTATGACGTGAGTGTCGCGCCCAACCTCGCTGCGTATAACTATGTGCGCAAGACCGCCGACCCCGCCATTGCCAATGAGCAATACGCCGTCATTGCGCCGGTTGGGCATTGCAGTTACAAGCGAGCCACCGAGCACACCGTGGTGGGCGAACGCGACATGGGCGACGCGCGCCTTGATTACGACGCGCTCACTTACGGCTGGTTCGATCACTTCCTCAAAGGGGAAGACAACGGCTTACTCGCCAAGACTCCCAAGGTGCAGTACTACACCATGGGCAGCAATAAGTGGCAATCGTCTGACACCTGGCCACCCGCAGGCGCCAAGCCCGTCACATTTTTCCTCGCCAGCGAAGGCCATGCCAATTCGCTCAGTGGCGACGGGGCTTTGCTCGCCAACCCGGAACAGAATGACGCCGCCGACAAGTTCGTTTATGACCCCATGAATCCGGCGCCCACGCATGGCGGAGGCTTCTGTTGTATGGGCGCTGATTTCAAGCCCGGGGCCCTCGACCAGCGAAGCAATGAATCGCGCAGCGATGTGCTTGTCTATAGCACCGGCCCGCTCAAGGAAGGCATGGAAGTTACCGGCTCTGTTGAAGTGACGCTTTATATCTCAAGCGACGCCAAGGACACCGACTTTACCGTGAAGCTGATTGAAGTGTTACCCGATGGTACAGCCTATAACATCGACGAAAATATCCAGCGCGCCCGCTATCGCGAAGGATATGAAAAGCCGCCCGTGTGGATGGAGAAGGATAAGATCTACAAGATCGCTTTCCAGCCCATGCAAACAAGTAACTACTTTGCCGCAGGGCATGAGTTGCGCATTGAAGTCAGCAGCAGCAACTTTCCTCGCTACGACCGCAACCTGAATACCGGCGGTGACAACGTAAGCGAGTCGCAGGGAGTTGTGGCCCACAATCAGATCCACCACTCGGCGCAGTATCCTTCGAGCATCACCCTGAGCGTTATGCCAAAATGACCAACGCACATTCCCGGTGCATTCCATGGGCGCGCGGAGATGCGCAACCAAACGCGCAGGCCGCCGAGGAGGCTCCCTGAGCAGTAACGATCCGTCACTCTCGAATCGCGATCTTGCGCCCACGACGCGGGCGCAGCGCACGTGGGGCACATATAACTACATTGCGTTGTGGTTCTCCATGTCCATGGAGATCACGACTTATCAGCTTGCTTCGTCTCTCATTGCCAAGGGCATGGACTGGAAGCAAGCCGTCGGCACGGTGCTGCTCGGCAATCTGATTGTGCTGGTGCCCATGCTGCTCAATGCGCATGCCGGCGCAAAATACGGCATCCCGTTTCCCGTCTTCATTCGCGCGCCGTTCGGTGTTCGTGGCGCTAACTTGCCCGCCCTTCTTCGCGCGATTGTGGCTTGCGGCTGGTTTGGTATTCAGTCGTGGATCGGTGGCACCGCGATCCATTCCATGCTGTCTGTGATCTGGCCATCCGTTGCCGCGAACGACGGCGCGGTCTGGGCCTGCTTTCTCGGCTTCTGGTTGCTGAATATGGTCGTCGTTTGGCGCGGTGTCGAGTCCATCCGCCATCTGCAGGCCTTCGGCGCGCCCTTTATGTTTGTCATGGCCGCCGCGCTGCTCATATGGGTGCGCATCAAGGCCGGCAGCTTCGGTTCCATGCTCTCAACGCCCAGCCAGTTTCACACCACAGGTGCATTTCTCGCCGTCTTCTTTCCTTCGCTTACCGCCATGGTCGGCTACTGGGCCACGCTCGCGCTCAACATTCCCGACTTCACGCGCTACTCGAAATCGCAAACCTCGCAAGCCTGGGGCCAGGCCTTCGGATTGCCCGTCGCCATGACCCTCTACACCTTCGTCGGCATCTCTGTCACCTCGGCATCCACTGTGCTCTTCGGCCATCCGATCTGGAACCCGATCCTGCTGATCGGCGCTTTCCATCAGCCTTTCGTGGCATTAGTCGGCCTGATTGCCATTCTCATTGCGACGCTTAACGTAAACATCGGCGCGAATGTGGTCTCGCCGTCGAACGACTTCTCAAATCTTTATCCGCGCCTGATCAGCTTCCGCACCGGCGGACTGATTACCGGTTTTCTTGGCCTTGCCATGTGTCCATGGAAATTATTGGCAACGCCCGATTCTTATATATTTGGCTGGCTCGTCGGCTACTCCGGACTCCTCGGCCCTGTCGCCGGCATCATGATCGGCGATTACTTCTTCATTCGCAAGACCGAACTCGACGTCAACTCGCTCTACCATCGCGAGGGAGCTTATCACTACAGCAAGGGGATCAATCCGCGCGCTGTTGTGGCGCTGGTGCTCGGCGTAGTCGTAGCGCTCGCCGGGTTAATCTTCCCGCCGCTGCACTTTCTCTATGACTATGCCTGGTTCGTAGGCTTCTTTGTTTCTGGAATTATTTATGTTGCTGCGATGAAGCTGGTCGCGCCCAGCGTGTACCCGAAGGCGTAAGCATCGTGCGCAGGGTGTCCAGGTCTCGCATCGGAGACCCGGGAAACCAGAAGCCTAACTCACCAGCGCGTCAGCAATACTCAAATGCTTATCCAGCGCCGCAATGCCCAAATCAAGCTCTTCCTTGGTCACAATCAGCGGCGGCGCAATCACAAAGTGACTAACCCATGCCTGCTGCGCTACTCCGTCCGCCATCATCTTGGCAGCAATCTGATCTACCACCAACGGCTTGCCCTCGACCTTATCGAGCATCGTGTTAAAGGGCTCCTTCGTGGCGCGGTTTTTCACGACCTCAATGGCAAAAAACAGTCCCAACCCGCGCACATCGCCAACCGACACATGCTTCGCCTTGATCGCCTCAAGCTTCTCGCGGACATACGGCTCTAGCTCAGCGGCGCGTTCCACAAGCTTCAGCCGTTGCATCTCTTCAATGGTCGTAACGGCAGGCCCCAACGTGATGGGATGCGCCTCGTAGGTGTGCCCGTGTGAGAAATAATGATCTTCGAAGTAATCCGCAATCTTCTTTGATGTCGCGCAAAGGCCAAGCGGCACATAGGCCGATGTAATGCCCTTGGCCGTCACCAGAATGTCGGGAGTTACATTCCAATGATTCACAGAGAACCATTTACCCGTGCGTCCCCAACCGGCCATTACCTCGTCGGCAATCATCAGCACGCCGTAGCGATCGCATATCTCGCGCAGGTGAGGGAAGTATTCCGGAGGCGGCACAAGAACGCCGTTGGTACCCACCACCGGTTCGAGGATGATAGCTGCCACATCGCTCTCATTTCGGATCATGTGCTCAATGTAATCGGCGCAGGCGATGTTACACCCGGGATAACTATGCCTGATCGGGCAGTTATAGCAATTCGTCTCCGGGGCAAACACGAATCCCGCACCTTTGCCGCCGGGTTCCATGGCCCAGCGGCGCGGGTCGCCTGTAGCCGCGATGGACGCCATGGTCGACCCATGATAAGAACGGTAGCGGGATATGATCTTGGTCTTGCCCGTGTACATGCGCGCAATCTTGAAGGCAGCTTCGTTCGCTTCGGTCCCGCTTGTGGCAAAGAAAAATTTCTCAAGACCCGGGGGCAATACTTCAAGTAGCTTGTTACTCAGGCGCGCTCTTGCCTCCGTTGCGTAACCCGGCGCAACATACGCCAACTCGCGCGCCTGCTCCGCGATAGCCTCAACCACGCGGGGATTCTTGTGTCCGAGATTTACGCACATCAACTGCGAGCTGAAGTCGAGATACCGCTTGCCCGAGCCATCGGTGAACCAGCACCCTTCCGCATCGGCTATGTGCAGGGGCTTCCAGGTTTTCTGAAAGCGCCAGGTGCCGTAGTTAGTCTGCCTGGTAATGCTTGAAATCTCTTCTGAAGTCAGTGTCTTCAACTCTGCAATCTCGCTCATCGCGCTCTCCTCCGACAAACTAGAATCCTATCACCGCGACTCCGTGCTCGCATGGGCATGCAAGCGGGCCCAGCTTTCTCGGCCTTGGATCAGCGAACCTGCGGGAAACCGAGATCGACCTTGCTTGCTCCCGGATCAGGCCAACGGCTGGTTACAACTTTCGACCTCGTATAAAACTGCACGCCTTCTGGTCCGTACATGTGCAAATCGCCAAAAAGCGAAGACTTCCAGCCGCCGAAGCTGAAGTAGGAGACCGGGACCGGAATCGGTACATTGATGCCCACCATGCCTACCTCGACATCAAATTGAAACTGCCGCGCAGCCCCGCCGTTCTGCGTAAAAATCGCCGTCCCATTCCCGTATGGATTCTCATTGATGAGCTGAAGAGCCTCTGCGTAAGTGGCGATACGGACCACGCTGAGCACCGGTCCGAAGATCTCGGTGTCATAGCAGCGCATGCCCGGGCGCGCATGGTCGATGAGAGAGGGACCGAGGAAAAATCCACCGGACTTTGTGGCCGGGTCGCTGCGTCCGTCGATGGAAACAGTCGCGCCTTCGGCGATCGCCGTGTCCAGATGCCCTGCAACGCGGTCGCGATGCTCGCGCGAGATCAGCGGACCCATCTCGCTCGCGGGCTCCGAGCCAGGTCCGACCTTAATGCGCGCGACCCGCTCGCGGATCGCCGCAATCAACGAGTCGGCGACATTGCCAACGGCGACTACGATAGAGATGGCCATGCAGCGCTCACCCGCAGCTCCGTAGCCAGCCGACACAGCGGCATCCGCAGCCATGGCGATATCTGCATCCGGCAACACCACCATGTGGTTCTTCGCCCCACCAAGAGCTTGCACCCGCTTCCCATTCCGCGTTGCGGTCTCGTAGATGTATCGCGCCACGGGCGTAGACCCAACAAAACTGATTGCCTTGATGTCAGGATGCTCAAGCAGGCGATCCACAGCCACCTTGTCGCCGTGCACTAGATTGAGAATGCCGTCGGGAACGCCCGCTTCCTTGGCCAATTGCGCCAGGAAAACACTCGCGCCCGGCACTTTCTCTGATGGCTTGAGAATAAAAGCATTGCCACACGCGATTGCGGTCGACAGCATCCACAGGGGCACCATGGCGGGGAAGTTGAAAGGCGTAATACCCGCGACGACGCCAATCGGTTGG
>JBEKVS010000126.1:0-14662 GCA_049513795.1 Occallatibacter sp.
GGACGCATTCACATTCAAGACCGACAGCAATACGGTCTTCCGGACGCAATAGACGGCTGGGCTTGATTGGCTGGGCAATGGCAAGGAATCTGCCACATGCAAATAGGGGACGGAATTAACTCCGTCCCCTATTTGCGATGGCTTCCAAATGAGAATGCAGCGGGGCTCTAGGCCACGGCGGAAGGCTGTGAGTGCTCTTCGATGTCAAGCTTGCTGCCCATCTCGGCTGCGGCCTGCGCGAGCACGCGATGATGGATGGTGAAGAGAGCCAGTTCGAGACGGTCGCTGACGCCGGTTTTATCGTAGATAGAGCGGAGATAGTTTTTGATGACCTGCTCGGTGGTCTTGAGGCGGATGGCGATTTCGCGGTTCTTGCAGCCTTGAACAATGAGGGCGACGATGCGCATTTCCTTGGGGGTAAGGCGGTCGCGAACGCGCGTGCCAACCATATCCTCTTCCAGCGATTCGGCCTGCATCAACTGCGGGGGTATCCAGGTTTCGCCGGCGGCCACGCGGCGCACGCACTCCACCAAGGACGGGCCATTGACGTTGCGAAATACCACGCCACGGAAGCCCTGATGCAAGTACGAACTCGCCGTGTCGTTATTCTCGGCAATCACGATGCCGCGGCTGTTGGTGGTTTCAAGCAGCATGCGTAGGCGGGTGAGGTCGGGGCGCAAGGAGATGGCGAAGATGACAAGAGAACCAGGAAACGTAGTGATCGCATGATGCATGCGATCCAAATCGGTACATTGGGCAATGATGCGCATGTCTTCGTCTGCGGCCAGCACCTTGGCGGTGCCGGCGCGGAAGATAGCTTGCGAATCGGCCAGGATAATCTTATTCATGATGTCTGCCTCATCTGCGTATTTAACCCGGAAACTTAAAGCGTGCAACGGGCCCAAGACTCCTGCCGGAACAGACAGGCTTGAACTCAGGCAATCTTTCCGCCTATGGCGGCACTATCGGCAAAAACGCAGAGAGTCTTGCGATTGACCGCATTTGCGACACTGGGAAAACCCGCAAATTCCCCTGGATGACGGCTTGTAAATAAGAACGGCTTTGCCCCAGCCGCCGCCGTCAGCATTAGAGTACATCCAGAAGATTGCAGAATCTCTAACACAGCAGGGGGATGGACGTAACCCATTTAAATCAATCCGAGGCTCTAAACTATTCAAGGCGCTCTAGACTGAGGATATATGGCTAGGCCGATTCTACTGGCAGTAGACGACGACGTAAACGTGCTGGAGGCGGTGGTGCAGGATCTGCGCCGCGAGTACGGAGCCACGTACCGGGTGTTGCGGGCGGCCAGCGGCCAGGCGGGCCTGGACACCCTGGCGCAGCTCAAGCAGCGCCAGGAGCCCGTGGCGCTGATCGTGAGCGACCAGCGCATGCCGGGCATGACGGGTGTGGAGTTTCTGGAGCGGGCGCGCGCCGGCTTTCCAGAGGCACGCAGGGTGCTCCTGACCGCCTACGCGGATACCGAGGCGGCCATCGAGGCCATCAATTCCGCGCGCATCCATTACTACCTGAACAAGCCTTGGGACCCTCCGGAAGAGAAGCTCTACCCGGTCTTGTCCGACCTGCTGGAAGACTGGAAGGCAGGCTATCAGCCTCCGTTTGAGGGGTTACGGGTCATTGGTCACCGCTTCTCGCTCCTCGACCACAAGGTGCGCAGCTTCCTCTCCAGCAACCATGTTCCCTACCGCTGGCTGGACGTCGCGACCAGTGAAGACGCTCTCACCTTATTGAAAGAAAGGCAGTTGGACGCCACTCGGCTACCCGTGGTGCTGTTCGCCGACGGGAGCGTTCTGGTCGAGCCCGAGCCCGGCGAATTGGCCAAGCGGGTGGGCCTGCGTACCCAGGCAGCGGAGGAGTTCTACGACATGATTGTCCTGGGCGCCGGACCGGCGGGTTTGGCGGCGGCCGTGTACGGAGCAAGCGAAGGTCTACGCACTTTGGTAATCGAGCCGATTGCGCCAGGCGGACAGGCAGGGTCGAGCTCGAGGATCGAGAACTACCTCGGCTTCCCTTCCGGGATCACCGGCGCAGACCTGGGACGCCGGGCGCTCGTCCAGGCCTCCCGATTCGGTGCCGAATTCCTGACCCAGCGCGCCACCGGCCTGCGCATCGACGGCCAATATCGATTCGTGCAACTTGCGGACGGGCGGCAGGTTTCAAGCCATGTAGTGCTGTTGGCCCTTGGCGTGCACTACCGCAAACTGGAGATTCCAGGCGCCGAGCGGCTGACGGGCCGGGGCATTTATTATGGCGCGGCACTGGTGGAGGCCGTTTCCTGCAAGGATGAAGAGGTGTTTGTGGTGGGAGGCGCCAACTCCGCCGGGCAGGCGGCATTGCACTTTGCCCGCTATGCGCGCAAAGTTACCATGCTGGTGCGGGGGGCTGGACTAGCGGCCACCATGTCGAAATACTTGATCGATGAGATCGCTCGCACATCCAATATTGTGTTAGAAGCCAACACCCAGGTGGTGGAGGCCTTTGGCGAGGAGCGGTTGGACGGTTTGCAGTTGAAGGGCCCGGACGGGGAACGTTGTGTCCCGGCTTCGTCGCTATTCGTTTTTATCGGCGCGGCGCCGGGAACCACGTGGTTGCCGGGATGCATATTGCGCGACGATCATGGGTTCGTGCTGGCCGGTCCGGATCTTGTTTCGGACGGGAAGCCGCTGGCGGGGTGGACTGAGCAGCGTCAGCCATTCTTGCTCGAATCCAGCGTGCCGGGGGTATTCGTGGCTGGCGATGTACGCCACGGCTCGGTGAAGCGGGTAGCGTCAGCCGTGGGTGAAGGATCGATTGCAGTGCAGTTTGCGCATCAGTACCTTGCTGGATTCTGAAAATTGCATCCAGCAAGTGGGTACTGAGGAAAGCGGAGATGAGCGAAGGCGGACAAATCGGGGTCGAGCAAGTTTCTCTGGCCAGTGTGGCCGAGGATCTCAGGCGCACACTTCCTTTCGCAGAGACGAACTTCGACGATCTTGCCGGCATCGGCCCGGTTGTTCGCGAGACACTTCCAACCGGCGAAATCCTTAAAGAAACCTGGGCCCCGCAACACGTCTACGCTGTGGTTCTCGAGGGCGAGATACACGCCGATCGGCCGGAGCCGGACGGGTCGCGAACTACGGTGACGATCGCGAAGACCGGCCAGGGCTTTGGCGAGGCTCCCATGCTGATGGGCAAGACCCATTCGCCCATGATCATTCACGCGATCGCGGACACCCGGCTGGTCCGCTTCAGCGAAGATGACTTTTGGAGAATGCTCGCCTGCTGCCCGAATTTTCGCAAAGTAGTGCTGGCAGACATGTCGAAACGGCTGCAGGCTTATCAGGTGGAAGCTCTGCACCGCGAGAAGCTGGTCTCGCTCGGCACGCTGGCCGCGGGCTTGATGCACGAGTTGCATAATCCCGGCTCGGCGGCCAAGCGCGCCTCGTCGCAATTGCGATTGAACCTGCTGCGCCTGCAGCAGTTGAGCCTGCGCTTCAGCGACGAACCGAAGACCCACGTTCAACTCGACTGCATGCGGGCCCTGCTGGAACACACGGTAAGAGGCTGCCAGATGCCGGCGATGAGCAGCATCGAGCAGTCGGACGCCGAAGAGGCGATGGCTGAGTGGCTGGGCGCGGCCGGCGTAGATAACGCTTTCTCGATTGCTCCCGCCCTGGTCGGCATCGGCCTCAAGCAAGAAGAACTGGAGTGCGCCAAAGACGCATTCAACGCGAACAGCTTTTCTGACGCCCTCAACTGGCTTGAGGCGCTGGTTTCGAGCGTCTCCCTGGTCTGCACCATCGAAGAGAGTATCACCCGCGTCTCCGACCTGGTGATGGCGGTGAAGAAGTTTGCCTACGACGGCAAGTCTGCATCCAAGGAAATTGACGTTCACGACAGTCTGCAGAGCACGCTCACCATTCTGGGCCACAAGCTGCGCATCAAGGGAATTCAAGTGGAGAAAGAGTTTGCCGCCAATCCTTCGTTGATCCAGACGCGCGGCTCGTCTCTGAGCCAGGTGTGGACCAATCTGATCGACAACGCGCTGGATGCATCGCCCTCAAACGCGAAGATCAAAATCGCAACGTGGATTGAAGCGGCAAGCGGGAACGGAGCGGCTCCGCCTCAGTTGGCAGTCAGCGTCGAGGACCACGGCGAAGGCATCGCCCCTGAAGCGCTGCCACGCATCTTCGAAGCGTTCTTTACCACCAAGCCGCTCGGCTCGGGTACGGGGCTCGGCCTGGAGATTGTCCATCGCATTGTGACGCAGAAGTTTGGCGGGACCATTGAAGTGAAGTCGGAGCCAGGCGACACGCGGTTTATCGTGCGCCTGCCGATGAAATCCGCGTGCGATCCATGCGTTGTTCCGGCGCATTGATTCTTCTTCGATCTTGAACGCGGCGCTCAATCGCAGGCCCGTCCAAACTAATTTACGCATACGGCGACCCTCTGCGCGGCGCATTTCGTTTCGGTCGGTCGCTGCGCATGACGGCGACGCCAAAGCTCACTTCCCGGCGCGCAATTAGACATTTCAAATCCAATTTCCCACAACACGCGACGATGAAGTTGCTCTGCGCCTTGCCGATGGAAGACATTGAGGGGGCGCGGATGAGCAGTCTTGCGGAACTTCTCGAAGCGACACTGGAGTGTCTTCCCGAAGGCGTTGGCCTGTTGGGCGACAACTGCCAGCTCTTGTTCTGGAATCGCGCCGCGCGGGCCATTACCGGGTATCCGGCGATCGACGTGGTGTGCCGGCCCGCGGCTGATGAGTTGAAGGTATTACTGGAGCCCTGCTGCGCAAACGGGGATGCAGAGGGTCAAGGCCACCAGGAGGCCGCTCGCAGGACCGTGGCTGGAACCATGGTGCACATGCAGCACAAGCTCGGTCACAATGTCTCAGCGATGGCGCGGCACCTGGTGCTGCGCGACGGGCTCGGTCATCGCATTGGTACCGCGGTCCTGTTTCACCCCGCGGAGAGCCTGGATGCGTTACCGCACGGAGAGGCGGGCGAGGACGAAGGTGTCCAGGCTTGCCAGGAAGATCTCAAAGACCGGCTGGAATTGCTCTTCGAAGACCTTGCCCGGGGCGGCATGACCTTTGGAGTGCTTTGGATTTCCGTCGACCAGGCACATGAGCTGCGCAAGACACATGGCGCGGGCGCGTGCGAGGCCATGCTGCAGAAAGTGGAGCGGGCCTTGATGCAGGGCCTGCGCCCCGCCGAACACCTGGGACGATGGGGCGAAGACGAGTTTCTTGTGATCTCACATGAGCGCACCCCGGCCATGCTTGCGGATCACGCGCAGGCGCTGGCCGGCCTGACGCGCACGGCGGACTTTCGCTGGTGGGGCGATCGGGTTTCGCTCACCGTAAGCATCGGCGCCGCGCAGGCAGAAAACGCCGCAACACTGGCCAATCTGCTGGAGAAAGCGAAGACTGCAATGTTCTCCAGCCTTCGTGCTGGCGGAAATCACATCACAGCCGCGCCGGAGGGACATTCATGTTCGCCATTATAGGAATTGTCATTGTATTTGCAGCGGTCATCGGCGGCTTTTTGATGGAAAAGGGCCACATCATGGTTCTGGTTCAACCGGCCGAGGTTCTGATTCTTGGCGGCGCAGCCATAGGAACCTTGCTGGTTGCCAATCCAATGCACATCATCAAAGCGATAGTCGCGGGAATGCTGGGCATTTTAAAGGGGTCAAAGTTCGACAAAAAGAGATACCTCAACACGCTCAAGATGATGTATCAGTTTCTCAACAAAGTGCGCAAAGAGGGCCTGCTCAGCGTGGAGATGGATGTTGAGAAACCCAAAGAGAGTTCCGTCTTCAAAAGCTATCCGGAGTTTCTTGCCGATCATCATGCCTGCGACTTTGTTTGCGACACGCTGCGCACGGCGATCACCGGGGGCGTGGAACCATTCGACATGGACCAGATGATGGAACTGGACATGGAGGTGCATCATCATGCAGCCGCTACACCGATTGCGGCACTGAGCACGGTGGCGGATGCACTGCCCGGCCTGGGGATTGTGGCTGCCGTGCTGGGCGTGGTGATCACCATGGGTTCGCTGGGCGGACCGCCGGAAGAGATCGGAGAAAAAGTTGCCGCGGCGCTGGTGGGAACGTTCCTCGGCATTCTGCTCTGCTACGGCGTCGTGGGTCCGCTGGCCGCCAATATGACCAAGACCGCCGATGAGCACAATGAATATCTGCATGTGTTGCGCGTGTTGATGCTTGCCTTTCTGAAAGGCTCGGCTCCCATGATCGCTATCGAGATGGGCCGGCGCGCCATTCCCGCGCATGTTCGCCCCGACTTCAACGAGATGGAAAAGAACTGCAAAGGCGGCGGCGCTGACGCAGCCGCATAACGCGCGCAAATCCTTACTGAGAAAGATTGAGCATCGTGGCAGACAAGGCGCGCCCCATCTACGTGATCAAGAAGAAGGGCGGCCATGGCGGCCACCATGGCGGCGCGTGGAAAGTGGCCTACGCTGACTTTGTGACGGCGATGATGTCGCTCTTTATCGTGCTGTGGCTGATGAGCTCAAGCTCGAAGGTAAAGGAAGCTGTCGCCGGTTACTTCAACGATCCCAAAGGAACCGGAAAACTTCTAGGGACAATGATGACGGGCAAAGGCGAAGCCGCGGTGCAACCAAGCACGGAAGCGCTGGAGAAACTGAAGGAGAAAATCGAAGAAGAGATCAAGGCGCGCAAGGACCTGGAGAAGCTTTCCAAGCAGATCGAGATCACCATTACGCCGGAGGGGCTGCGCATCGAACTGATCGAAGGCAAAGATGGAACGTTCTACCAATCGGGCAGCCCTAAACTGAGCGAGAGTGGACAGACGCTTCTGGCACTGCTGGCGGCCGAGTTGAAAACCATGCCCAACGTGCTGCTTCTCGAAGGCTACACCGACGCCACCCCGTATTCGAGCGACGACAACTACAGCAACTGGGACCTTTCCGCGGATCGGGCCAACTCCGCGCGCCGCTTGCTGCAGCAAAACGGAGTGCGTCCCACGCAGGTCACACAGGTACGCGGCTACGCCGACCAGATGCTGCGCGTGAAGAACAATCCCACCGATCCATCCAACCGAAGAGTCTCGATCCTGGTGAAGAATGAGACCGAATCGGTACCGTTGTTTTCGGCGGAAAAAATTGTGAGCGGAGCCACTCCGCTGCCCGGTTCCGCGAAGGACCCGAAGGCGAAGGAGCCGGAGACAAAACCGGCCGCGAGTTCCAAAGAATCACGAGCGAGTGAAGTGAGCAAACCAGCCCAATCGCCGCAAGCCAATTCGTCGTCTTCGGCGCCGTCTTCTCCAGCGGCGAAGCCAGTCGCCCCTCCCGCGAAGCCGGCTGCACCGCCAGCCAAGCCGGGACTGATGGACCGGATCAAGGCCATGCTTCCAGGACACAAGAAGTAGTCTCCGCGGTGGTTACGCAGAAGGAGAAATTCACCCAGCGCCCTGAAGTTCCATGGTGTACTCTGGTTGGCGGGGAAGAAAGCGTTTACTCAAAAGGGGCCTCGCACCATGACCATCGTCGCAGGCGTTGACTTCGGCACCCTCAGCGTGCGCGTCACCTTGGTCGACAGTCTCAAGGGACCGATCGGCACCGCATCGGCTTCGTATCCGCTGCATCGCCGCGCCGACGATCCAAATTTTGCCACTCAATCCCATGGCGACCAGATGACGGCGCTCGCCGAAGCTACGCGCAATGTTCTGCGCAGCACCGGCGTCGATGGCAACTCGATCGCCGCCATCGCTCTCGACACCACGGGCTCCAGCGTGATTCCGGTTGGCGAGGGGCTTGAGCCTCTCGACGAATATTATCTTTGGTGCGACCATCGCGCCTTTGCCGAAGCGGAAGAGATCACCGCCAAGGCGCATGCGCTTGGGTTTGAAGGCATCGATTGGTGCGGCGGGGTTTATTCGCACGAATGGGGCTTTGCCAAGCTGCTGCATTGGCTTCGTCACAACCCGGACAAACGGCCGTTGTTTGTGACCGCGCTCGAGCACTGCGACATGGTGGCGGCTACGCTGAGCGGCATTACTCACGTCAGCGAGCTAAAGCGTAGCGTGTGCGCGATGGGCCACAAATGGATGTGGAATCCCAAGTGGGGCGGGCTGCCGCCGGAGGAGTTTCTGGTCGCGGTCGACCCGCTCTTCGCCGGCGTGCGCGCCAAACTGGGCGGCGAATTTATGACCAGCGATCACTTGGCCGGTCATCTATCGGCGAACTGGGCCGCGGCGCTGGGACTGCGGGCCGGCATTCCCATTCCGGTGGGCGCATTCGATGCACACTGGGACGCCATCGGCTCGGATATACGCGAGGGCGATGCGGTCAACGTGGTCGGCACATCCACGTGCATCATCGCCATGGCGCGCGAGGCAGAGCTTGTGCCCGGAGTCTGCGGCGTGGTGCCGGGCAGCGTGCATCCGGGGTACACCGGCATCGAGGCGGGGCTATCCGCTACGGGAGATATATTTGACGCCATTGCGCGACGAGCGGGGACGACAGTTGCCGCGTTGTCTGAGAGGCTTGGAGCCTACAAGGCTGGGCAGACCGGCCTCTTGCGTCTGAGCTGGGATAACGGAGACCGCACCGTGCTTGTGAATCCGGAACTGGGCGGAGTGACGCTGGGTTGGAACCTGGTGCACACGGCACAGGATGAGCTGTTCGCCGCAATCGAAGGCACAGCATTTCATACGCGCATAATTCTGGAGCGCATGGCGGAGCATGGGGTGCGCATCGATCGGGTGATCAATGCGGGCGGGATTCCGCAAAGAAGCGAAGTGCTGAACCAGGTGTATGCGAATGTGCTCAACAAGCCGATTTTGGTGCCTGCGGGAGTTCCTACTAGCCTGGGGTCGGGCATATTTGCGCTGCTCGCGGCAGGCGCTTACAAGACCATCGACGCTGCGCAGGCAGCGGTGTGCTTGCCGCTACGGACGGTTGAGCCGAATGCGAACTCTGCAGCGATTTACGACCACCTCTACAAGCTTTATCGAGATGCGTACTTCGCTCTGGGTACACGGAATGCGCAGCCGTTGGCATTGGGGCGCGTGCTGCCGGAGCTGCGAAGGATTGCTGCCGAGGTACGCCAAGTCGGCTGAAGCGGCTTCCGCGAAAGCTGCACGGTGGATTTCTGTTGTGAGGGGACGAGTATGGAACGGCGAAGTTTTCTAAAAGCGGCAGGCGCCTCTACGGTTGGAGCGTTGGTTTTTGCCAGACGAACCGCCTTGGCCCAACAGGCTAGCAGTCACATTGAAATTCTGGTGGACGAGCCCATCGCCACCATCGCGCCGGAGATCTACGGACACTTTACCGAGCACCTGGGATCGGTGATTTACGACGGCATTTATGTCGGCGAAGACTCAAAGATTCCCAACCAGCATGGTTTGCGCTCGGCCGTAGTTGAAAAGATGCGGGCGATTCATGCACCGGTGGTGCGCTGGCCGGGCGGATGCTTTGCCGACAGCTACGATTGGCGCGACGGCATTGGACCGAAGAATAAGCGGCCTCGCCGCACCAACTTCTGGACGCAGGCCTTCACGGCCGCGCAGCAGAAGCAGAACATTCCGCAGGTCTACGAGCCCAACAGTTTCGGCACCAGCGATTTCGTGCGCTTCTGCCAACTCTGCGGCGCGCAGCCTTACATCGCCGCCAACGTGCGCAGCCTGACGCCGCTCGACTTCGATCACTGGGTGGAATATTGCAACTCGCCGCGCGGCACCACGACACTGGCGGAGACGCGCGAGGCCGACGGGTTTCCCGACCCGATGAATGTCCGCTATTGGGGCGTGGGCAACGAGAGCTGGGGATGCGGGGGCAACTTTGACCCCGAAGACTATGCCAACGAGTTCAAGCGATTCACGACCTGGGTTCCCGGCTACGATGTGGCGCTGCGACTGGTGGCGAGCGGCCCCAACAGCGACGAGCAGGCGTGGACGCGCGGCTTCTTCAACAAGCTTTATCGCGGCCAGCCGAGCCACGATCCGCATGGCGTGTGGGGTTTGAGCGTGCATCACTACGCGACCAATCTATCCCGCGGCAAGACCGACGACTGGAACTTGGAGAAAGGTGACGCGCTGAAGTTCGAGCCTATTGACTGGTACGAGTTGTGCCGGGAAACCGATCGCATGGAAGGCATCATTCTCGACCACTGGACGGCGCTGGGCGAGTTTGATTTGGGGCATAACATCAAGCTGGTCGTCGATGAGTACGGGCCGTGGTACAAGCCTGGAACTGAAAACGCGCCGGAGCAGTTGCTGGGCCAGATGATTACTGTGCGCGATGCGGTAATGACGGCTATCTCGCTCGATACGTTCAACCGCAACGCCGACAAGGTGGGGATGGCGGCGTGCGCGCAGCTGATCAACAATCTGAACGCGCTGTTCTTCTCGCTCGGAGACAAATTCATCACTACACCTAACTTCAACGTTTTTGAGATGTATGCGGCGCACCAGGGAGGAACGGCTCTGCGCGCGGAGTTCTCCGCACCTGAAGCGCACTGGGACCGCGATGGCAAACCGGCCAGCTTCTGGGGACTTAAGGGATCTGCGTCGTTGAAGGGTAAGACGCTCACACTGACGGCAGTAAATCCAGATGTGAGCGAGGCGCGTGAAGCAGAGATTGTGCTGCGCGGAGCGACGCCCTCAAGCGCGAAGGCATGGGTTGTCGCCGACAGCGACATTCACGCGCACAATAGCTTCGATCAGCCTGATCGGGTGAAAACGCGGACGGCCGATGTGACGGTGCGCTCAGGCTCGCTTGGCTTCACGTTTCCGGCGGCTTCAGTGACGAAGATCGATGTGCAGTTGAGTTAGAGCCTGGGTTGCACACGAAATGAATTGTTATCCCAGGTCCCAAACTCGGGACCTGGGGCACCCAAAAGTCTCAACGACGATGCAGAGCTCAAATTACCGCGACCCTGCTTAGAAGTCGTAACGCAGGCTGAACTGCATGCGGCGCGGGCTTGACAAGAGCGAGCTGGCAACGCCCAGATTGCCGTCCGTGAGTTGTCCGCCGATCGAGAATGGATCGAAGCGCACAGTGTTGGTCACGTTGTACACCTCCCAGGCAAACTTCAGCGCGCCGAATTCCCCGAGTTTCCATGTCTTGGCCAGCCCGGAGTCGAGATCGAAGTAGCCATCGCCGCGGAAGTTGTTGCGCTCGCCGGCTTCGCCCGGATATGGCAGGCGAATTGGCGCACCTGTGTTGATGCCGTTGTTGATAGCGGCCGGGTCGTCGAAGAATTGCGGGTCGCCGTTCTGGTCGAAATGACGGCGCATCTTGACCGGCGCGGTCACCACCGCATCGCTGCCGTAGGTCCAGTTGGTGGTGTAGCCCGGCTCGTCAAGGGTGAAAGGCAGACCGCTCGTGGAGCGCATGATGCCAGAGAGTTGCCAGCCTCCGACGACGGCATCGGTGAGCTTGTTGACGTTGCCGAGCAACTGCCTGCCACGGCCGAAGGGGAGTTGATAGACGTAGTCCAGGGTGAGCAGATGGCGCGTATCGAAGTCCGAGGGACCGCGATTAAGTCCCGGCCTCCAAGTGTTGTAGATGATGCTGAAATTCGCGGAGGCAAGAGCTGGATTTCTTTCCGCGTCGGACCCCATATCAAGCGACTGCGAGAAAGTGTAGCTGACGTCGAGTTGCAAGCCGTGGCTCATGGGGTGGCGCAGAATGAGCTGCCCGGCGTTGTAGTAGCTCATTCCCACGGTGGAGAGCGAAAAGAGCGAGGCAAACTGGTATTGCCAGAAGCGCGACGTGAAGTTCGAGGGGCAAGGATACGGATTGTATTGGCCGCTATATGGATTCTGATAAGCGGTTCCGCAGAAGAGATCTAGATCGATCAGGGCGGTCGTTGCGCCCAGGTTGGCGCGGGAGGGATTCCACTCATCGGAGTAGATGGCTTGCGTGGCGGTTTCACCGGGATAGTCAAAGCCCGCCATCCAGGGGAACATATCTTCGAAGTATTGAATCGCTGGGACCTGGGCATACTGATTGCAGTTACAGCCAGCCGCTGCAGCTGGGCTGTAGCCGCCGTTGGCGTCAACAAGCTTTGAGAGCTGGGTGCCGGCAGAGTAGTAGTCGCCACCACCGCCGGGATCCTGGAAATCTGTCGGCTCGGCCAGGTCGAGGCTCTGCAGCAGGTGACGACCCAGCCGACCCACATAGTCGGCCTCGAGCGTGAAGCCACCCGGCAACTCGCGCTGCACAGACAGATCGAAGGATTCGGAATAGGGAGTCTTCATCCGGCTGTCGAGGCCCGTAGAGATCAGTGCGTTGTAATCCGCAGGGGCGTAAGGGAAGGCTTCCGTGGAGGCGCCAACTCCATTGTTGAATGGCAAAGTGGTGCGGCTGACAAAGCGCGGAGCGGTCTCGGTTTGATAGACGGACGCGGGGTTGGTGATCTGGCTGCTGACGCCGAACGAGCCATGCTGATCGAAGTTGTTGACCAGCGCTTCACCGAAGTGATCGTAATAGATGCCCGCGCCGGCGCGAATCGACGTCTTCGCATCGGGTGAATAGGCCACGGAGAATCGCGGAGCTACGTTGTTCTTGGACTTGGGATAGTAACCCGGCGTGTTGTAGTAAGGCCCGCTCGGCGAGAACGACAAGTCCGGTTCGTATATCTGGCCTTGCACGGCGGCGGATTCACGCTGCTCATACCAGGTGTGCGTGTCGATGGTTGGAGTAATCTGCTGCCCTGTCGTTTCCCATGGAGTTTGCAGCAGGGAGTGGCGCAGACCGAAGGTTAAAGTGAGGTTGGGGATGGGCCGCCACGAATCCTGAATGTAATATTCAAATTCATTGGCCTTGAAATGCCGGACCAAGGGCGCTCCGTCAGCCAGCAGCGAGGCCGAACTCGAGCTGGTGATGTGGTAGTTGTAGTCGTCGGTCACGGAAGGAATGACGCCCACCAGGTTGGCATAGGCAATGAGGTAGGAGTTGCCGAAGCCCTGGCCGAGGTCTGCAGGCGACGGGGCTACGCCGCCCAGCCAGTATGGATTCGTGCTTCCGCTGTCAAAGGAATTCTGGTCGCTGGCGTTGTTCTGGTGAACGAGCCGCCAGTTTCCGCCGATCTCGATGGTGTGCTTGCCCCTGGTGATGTTCAGGTTGTCGACAATGTTGTTGACCGGCACGCTGTTGATGTTGGTTCGCGTCTCCGCGGTGGGCGTGGAGAGAAATCGGAAGTCGACATAATCGCCGCTTCCGACCCCGTGGTCGCTGTAACCTTGACGGATGTACCCATACCGCAGGTCGTTAATCATGGTGGAAGAGATGGTCCACGTGTCTCCCGCGGTAATTCCTTTGGTGTTGTCCTCATGAATATTCGAAGGTCCCAGACCGGGGAACTGCTCGGTGCTGGTAGTGGATCCGGGAGTGCCTACGTCTTTTTGCAGGTTGCCGCGTACGAAGATGCGATGCTTGTCTGAAGGCACCCAATCGATTCTTCCAATGGATGTATTCAGCCGAGCCGGATTCGGCGAAGCAAAGGAATACGACCCTTCATTGAGGCCGTCGCCCTCCGTGGAGCCATTGGCCAGAGGCATGGAAGTGAAGTAGCTCAGCGCATTGGGATTGGGTCCGGGAGGATTGGGATAAGCGGCGGTATTGCAAACCGCGCAGGCCGCATCGAGCGCCGCAACCTGGCCTACGTTGAGAACCTCGTTACTGCCGCTCGCGTTTTGATAGGTGAGATTGCCGGCCGCGTAGGCCGCGGTGGCAACGGTCTGGGTTACCTCCTGGCTTTCTGCCAGGCGGCTGCCTTCGTAGTTGCCGAAGAAGAACAGCTTGTCTTTGAAGATGGGCCCGCCCATCGCGCCGCCAAAAATATTGCGGATCAGCTTGCCGGGAACGTTGGGCAGGCCGCTATCCATCTGCCCCTGTTTGTTGAACCAGTCGTTGGCCACGGTGATGGTGGGACGGTTGTACTCGTACGCCGCCCCGTGAAACTTGTTGGTGCCGGACTTGGTGACCATGCTGACCTGGGCGCCGGATGAACGGCCCTCGTCGGCAGTGGCATTGCCGGTCGTCACGCGGAACTCCTCCACGGAGTCCTGCGTCTCGCGCAGCACGCCCGTAAAGGCATAGCCATTCACCTGGTCGTTGTCGTCCACACCATCGAGCGTGACGTTGCCCTGGTCGGAACGGCCGCCGTTCACCGCTCCGCTGCGGCTGTCGTTGGCCATGGGCAGATACAGCACGCCCGGCTGAAGCGAGAGCAGGTCAGGCACGTTGCGGGTTTCGCTGGGCAACGCCTGAATCAATTCATTGCTGGCGGAGTTGCCCAAGGAGGCATCGGTTACGTTCAATGTCTGCGCGGATGCAGACACATCCACGGTGACCATGCTGGCCTGGACCGACAGGGCAAAGTCGATGGTTGCAGGCTGATCTACAAGCAGTTCGGCGGTCTTGGTCTGCTCGGCGAAGCCAATGGCGGCAACCGTGATGCTGTACTTGGCCGGCAAAACCTGGGTAAACGCATAGTCGCCGCCGGAGTTTGAAACCGCGACCAGGACCTGCCCATTCGCCTGGTTTGTAATGGTGATCTTCGCTCCCGGAACCAAAGCGCCGTTGGGGTCTTTAACGACGCCGCGCAGGGACGTGTTTGCGTTCTGGCCGAATACGAGGGGGGCGATGGAAAGGATGCA
>JBEKVS010000127.1:0-20301 GCA_049513795.1 Occallatibacter sp.
CCGCGTGGCCCAGGAGGCTGTTCTGACCCTTGAACCACGGTTCGGTGGCGACGATGTAGGTGTTGTACACAAACTTCCTGTCGAAGTTCTGGTTGCCGTACATAGCCTTCAGGTTATATGCGTCGTTTTGCGTGTATTCGCTCGATGCCTGCACCACGGCGCCCGTTCCCATCGCCTTGCTGTAGGTGAAATTATGCTGCATCGTCAGCCCATGCCATTGCCGCGTGCCGAAGCTGATGAAGCCGCCATTGTAGTTTCCGTAGCCGGTGCTGGCATTCTCGGCCACGCCGCTGGTGAACTGCCCGTTGCCGCCGAACGCCTGGCCCGGAATTGTCGTGTTCATCATGGTGCGCGGGAAGTTGAAGCCATCGCCAGCGGTCAGTCCGTTGCCGCTCTCGATACCCGACCACAGGCTCCATACCGACTGTGTCTCCAGGTTCGACAACTGGTTATCGAGCACCGCAGCCGTGCAGCTTGCGTAGGCCGTGCCCGATCCATTGGACATTGTCCCGATGCAGGCTCCAGTCCCCGCCATTGCTGCTTCGAAGAACGGCTGCGCGGCCACAGCATTGATATAGTTCGCGTAGGCTGGGTTCGGGGTCGTGCTGTTCGGCAGAAGGGGTGACGGAACACCCGCGCCGCAGGCCCCGGCCGACGTGGCGCAGCCCAGTGCCCTCTCCAGTTGCGCATACGCAGCCTGGAACTGCTGCCCGCCAACCGACATCATGTATGGAACCGCGTTCAGGTTTACCGGTTGATATTCATGGTGGATCAAGCGGCCGATGTAGCCCACTTCCAGCAATGACTTTTGACCAACTTGCCGCTGGATCGTAAGGTCGAACGAATCGACGTCGTTAGGGCGGAACTTCGGATCCATGGCCTCGCTGGCCGACCCGGCAATCACGTTGAACCCAGGATAAGCCGGCTGCGGGAAGGTCTGTGAAGCCGCCGGTATCGGAGCACTGCTTCCGTCTACGCCGATGCGGAACGCGTTGGCAGCCGTCGGATTGTTCGGGCCGCAGGTTCCCGACATAAAATTCTGCCGGCACTGCACTGCCTGTATTAATCCGACGCCGAGCAGCGGCGACAAGACGAGATCGACGCCATTCAAGCGGCCATAGATTCGCCCATAGCCACCGCGAATGACCGTGGCCTTGGAGAAGCTTGGGTTCCAGGCTACGCCCACGCGTGGGCTGAACGATCCGTAGAACGGGTCATACGGATATTTGTCGCCATTGCCCACGTTGTGCACCAGCGCGAAGCCAACCTGGGGGTTATAGACCTCGCCTTGCTCCGCAGCCCGTTTCCGTTGGGCGAGATAGTCGGCCGACTTGATCGGTTCATCCGTATCGTCTACCAGTACGGTCTGTTTTCCATTCGCCTCCGTCGGTGGCATTTCCAGCGTCCAGCCCATGCCATAGGTCAGCGTGAAGCTCGGCTTCATGTGCCATGTGTCGCTGAAATACACGTTGTAATAAGGAATGGTGCTCTGATCGAAGGCGTGCGTCAGCGGCGGATTCAACGAGAGGTCGCTGCCGCTGCGCGTGTACGCCACCTGCGCGTCGGTCACGATTCCGTACACCGCCGCCGCCGCGCGAGCCGCTGTGGTGGTGTTTGGGAATCCGCCGGCGATACCGGACATATCCACCAGACCTGAGCCAATCCCATCGCCCAGCTCGAAGGTAGGGGTAAAGTTGATGCCGCCGCCGTTGTCGCTGCGCTGGTGGTAGTCGTAGTTGTGCTGATACTGTCCGCCGAACTGGATCAGATGGTTTCCCTTGAGCGAGGACACGTTATCGCTCAGGAAATTGTCCTCACCATCCCAGAAGCGGGTGCGGATACTCTGTGCGTTCACGTTGTACGGAGCCATGAAATTGATGGTTTCGCCGAACGGCTCCATCGCCCCGCCCAGTCCCGCAACTTGCGGAGGCGCGTTGTTGTCACTCCACTGCCAGAAGTTGCGCAGGAAGCTGTAGTGAAAATCGTTGTTTGTATTCTCGCTGAGGTTGGTTGTCAGCCCTGTCACCAGATACCAAGGCTGCTGCGGCCGATGCGCCAACGCGGCCGGTGTTCCCAGCGTGTCGCCCGGGAAGAACCCGCCTATGTCGACCTGTTCATCGGCGGCAAGGTTCAGCTTGTAATAGCGATAGCTGGCGAACCAGTTCCACTTCGGACTGAATGCATGATCGATGCGGAACGCCATGTCGTTGCTGGTCAGCGGCAAGGAGAGATTGGCCTTGTAGCCGAGTTCGTTCACCCCATCGCAAAGCCCGTCTGCAAGACTACCGCACGAAGGATCGTTCCCCACCGGCATGTACTTGGTCCACATCGCCTGCACATCCGGATTGATTCCGATGCCGCGCGGATCCAGTGCTTTCATGTTGTAATTAACGCCGCCGAAGGTCAGGATTCCCGCCTCCATGTTAGCCGAGGGAACCTCCTTCTCCAGCGTCTCCGCCTGCGGATAACGATAGCCCTCGAAGAAGCCGAAGAAGTATGTCCTTCCGCCCCAGAATGCCGGCAGGATGAACCCTCCCGCCTTGGCCCCAAAACGGTTGTAGTGATATTGGCTGATCGGCGTGTTCGTCTGGTTGTTCTGCCATGTGTTGGCGTCGAAGCCGTTATCCAGGTAGTATTCGTAAGCGCCGCCATGCCAGCGGTTGGTGCCGCGCGGAGTTGCAAATTCCACCTGCGCACCGGCCGAGTTGTTGAAATCGGCCGTCTGGTTCGCGGTATTGATCTTCACCTCTTCCACGCTGTCCTGCGGCGTCGGCATCACGCCGGTCGGACCGGTCGTCAACTGCCCATTCGCTCCGGATACACCCGTCGGGTCTCCGGCAAAGCTGCCCGTATAAACAGCCATGCTGCCGTCCATGTCGTTGGTGATCTGTCCGCCATCGAGAAGAAACGTGCTCTGATCGTTCACCGCTCCCGCTACGTTGCCGGCTGGGTCGACGCCCGGCTGCATGGAAGTAAAAGTGTTCACGTCGTGGTTCAGGCTCGGCAAGGAATCAATCGCTTCCTGCGGAATTGTCTGGCCCACCGTCGAGTTCAGCGTCTGCAACTCCGTTCCGACCACCGTGACTACTACGGTTTCTGAACCGTCGCCAAGCTTCATCTT
This sequence comes from Occallatibacter sp., assembly GCA_049513795.1. GTDB lineage: Bacteria > Acidobacteriota > Terriglobia > Terriglobales > Acidobacteriaceae > Telmatobacter. The sequence goes on from JBEKVS010000127.1 coordinate 3,122, forward strand.
CAAATTGATGGTCAGCTGCGTGCCGATGTTCACCACCTGGTGTTCGGATTTAGAGGTTGAGAATCCACTTTTGTTCACGCTGATGGTGTAAGTTCCCGGAGGTACGGTCGTGAAAGCGTACTTCCCTTCCGCATTCGAGACGTCCGTCAGTTTCACGCCCACCGACGCGTCTGTAAGTGTCACCGATGCGCCCGGAATCATCGCTCCGCTCGGGTCGGAAATCTCGCCGACCACGGTACCTGAGTTGGTTGCTTGACCAAATGCCTGGATCGCGCCGGCACAGATGCACAATACAGCCGCGACCGTCACGATGAACCACCGTAGCTTCATTTGTCTCATCACTGCCCCCTCCATGAAGTGTTTTCTGCTTTTGAAACTGCGGGGAAACTCTCAGCCAGCACTTTGATATCGGACAATGCTCATTGAATTTCCCTTGCTTTGTTTGTGGGATATATGACGCTGCACTCGACCCATTCACTGAAGAGAAGTGCATGGCCGTTCGTTGAACAGCAATTCCAGATAACTTCGCAGGTGGTCGATGCATTGGACCGCGACCGCAGCGCCGTTTGTGGCCTTGGCCAGGACGAACGCGCCCTGGATGGTGGCCTGCGCGTAGAGCGCCAGGCTCTCCGCGGTCCACTCCGGATGCATGCCGCGCTGGCGCATGGCTTCTTCTATATCCGGGACAAGGATCCCCGCGTGGCCGGTGATGCTGCGATTGCAAGCCTCACGCAGGGCCGGATGCGTGTCGTACACCTCCTGCACCATGGTTCCTGCCAGGCAGGTGAAGTCGGGCAGATCGCCGCTCAGCAGAGCCTTGCGAAAATCCACATACGCCAGCAGGCGGTCGAGCGGGTCGGCATGGTCGCGGTAGGCCGCGGCGGCGAAAAGAGCGTCGGAGCCTTCAATCCAATAGTCGGCGGCTTCCAGGGCCAGCGCTTCCTTGCTTTCGAAGTGATGAAAAAAGCTGCCCCTGGTGAGCCCGGCAACCTCGCAGATGTCCTCGATGCGCGTGGCGGAGTAGCCTTTGGCGCGGATGACGTGCAAGGCCGCATTGAGGAACCGGGTCTTCGATTCGTGCCTGGATTCGAGCTTTGTTTCAGTTGAAGCCATTGGCATACCCACCATTTGGTATCTACTGTACCTACTACTTGGTATGCTGTCAACAATCTTTTGCGGTTTGGTCTCCGGGTGACAGGATGCGGGCGATTCCTGCAAAGCATTGGCGTCTGCAAACCCCGGCTATGCGCGCATCCATAACAACCCGGGCGCGGCACTGACTCGTACAGCGAAATTCGAAGAGGCGTTTGCAGAGCCGGCAACAGCACGCGCTCGATCGGCCGCGATGGCGCAAGTCCTCACAGCCGCTTCGGACCTGTGATGAGAAGGACGCTTCGCGGATTTGGTATGATTACAACGCGGTAAAGGTGAGAATAACCTTGAGCGGGTGTGGTTGATGGAACGAAGATGGGGCTCTGGTCAATACCTGATGCTATTGCTTTGTCTCCCCGCGCTGCTTCTGGCAACGGCTTTCGGGACTGCTAACACCAATTGGTTTCTCTATCATGATAACTACTTTATGCTACGTAATATGGGTTACAGCCTTACGCTGCATCATGCCGATTGCCAAGTGGTATTGACGGGCGACTCCTCTGCTCTCACCGGATTAGATCCGCTAACTATAACCCGGGCCACAGGATTAAGCGCATGCAATGTCTCCGAAGGAGGCACGATTACAACCGTCACGGGCTGGTATCCACTCGATGCTTATCTTCAGCAGAATACCCCGCCAAAATACATTGTATTCATGTTTACGCCAAGCATCTTCCGGCCGAGCCATTCGTGGCGGGACTATAGCTCGTACTATGAGGGTATTGTTTACCTGCTCCAATATGAGCGCAGCATGAGCAGTTATCTGAAACTACTGAGGCATCCATACGAAACGTTTAATTTTTCTGCGTGGGCAGCGCAAAGCATCATCAAGGACACGCTAGTCCGCCTGGGCGACCCGCACAAATACGATGGAGTTGAAGATCCTGCCTTGCGGCGCGAGAGGCATAATGGCCTGTTCACTTTCTACTCAAGCCCGGAGACAACTTGCTTTCGCAATGGCTGGGACAAGAACTTGAATATCTCGCCGGACCGGGAGTGGGTGTCAGGATTGCGCCAAAGATATGGCGTCAACGGAACTCGCGTCATTGTGAATGTGGCTCCCGTCGCGGATTGCGACGACATGAAAGACGCCTACGAGCAGGCACTAAAGGGTGTCCATGACAATCCGTTGGAAGTGCTTCCGATAAAAATGTTCAATAACCAGGATGTGCATTTTGCGCCCTCGGGCGCGGAGCAGGTTTCCCTCGGCGTTGCCAACCAAATTCTCGCCAGTGAAGGAAAGAGCAAGCCATAGCAGCGAGATTGAATTGCACGGGTGCGGTCCGATTCTGAATTTTGCATCTGGCCTAATGATGCCGCATTACGGCTTAGCGCGGTCCAGCGATCCGCGGCCCTCAGGCTTCGTCCGCTATACTGACTCAGAAATCGTCTATGCTTTTCAACAGTCCTATCTTCCTTTTCGCCTTTCTACCTATAGCACTTGTCGGCTTCGCCGTTCTGGGCCGATTCGGGCGCAGCTCCGCGATCGGCAATAAGGCCAATCCACGCCTGCAAAGCTTCTGGCTGGTGGCAGGCATTGTCGCCAACTTAGCCACGCTAGGCTACTTCAAGTATCTTTTTCCACTGCTGAATTTCTTCACGCATATTGGAGTTGGTTATAAAGATTGGGGTAGCGTTGTCTTACCGCTGGGAATCTCATTTTTTACATTCACGCAACTGGGCTACCTGGTCGACTTGAAGCAGGGAGAAGCAGAGCCACAGGGCCTGGTGAGTTATGCGCTTTTTGTGACCTTCTTCCCGCACCTGATCGCGGGCCCCATTCTGCATCACAAAGAAATGATGCCGCAGTTTGCGGAAGAGCGGCGCTACGGATTGAACCGTGACGACCTCGCCCTTGGCCTCACCTGGTTCATCATGGGACTCTTCAAGAAAGTCATGATTGCCGACATGCTTGCGCCCTATTCCGACGCGGTCTTCGCGGATCCGGCGCACCAGAGCATGGCTACGGCATGGGCAGGTGCGGTCAGATATCTTCTCCAATTGTATTTCGATTTCTCCGGATATTCGGATATGGCGATCGGCCTTGCCAGGATGTTCTCAATTCGATTCCCGTTTAATTTTAATTCTCCTCTCAAGTCGACCACGGTGATCGAATACTGGGCACGTTGGCACATGACACTTACGCGCTATATCACGCTTTACTTATTCACGCCGCTCTCTCTGGCCGTCAGCCGCTCTCGTCTCGCCAAAGGAAAAAAAGTTTCCCCCAAAGCCTCGCGGACTCTTGAAGGCTTCATTTCGATGGTCGCCTACCCCACGACAGTAACGATGTTGATTGTCGGTATCTGGCACGGAGCGGGGCTGCAGTTCATAATCTTCGGCATTATCCACGGGGTTTGCATGACGCTGGAGCGGGCTTGGGTTTTATTTCGCCCGTCGCACCACGTCGCAAAGAGCCTGGTGATGCAATGCGCCGGTGTTTTGCGAATGAGCTTGACGGTTCTTTTTGCGGACATATTCTTCCGCTCCACTTCCGTCGGTGCGGCGGTTACATTGCTGCGTGTCATGGCAGGGTTGAACGGCCATGCCGGGCCCGCCGTCGCCGCGCAAGAGTTATGGCCGCTCCTGCTCTTCCCGATCGTCTGGTTTCTGCCTAACACTCAGCAAATTCTTGGCCAGGCTGAGAGTGGATCGGATCTGACGCCTGGATGGTTAATGATTCGATGGAGGCCCAGCCCTCAATGGGCGCTCGTGACTGGACTCGCGTTATTTCTCGTGCTGATCAATCTGAGTAATAGCACGACATTTCTTTATTTCCAATTCTGAGTTATGCCGGCGGGGAGATGCATTCACACCAACGGGTTGAGAATCATGGGGATTGAAACGCGATGAAATTCGATCATATCGGGGTCGTGGTTAGTGATTTGGCCAAGGGCCGATCAATTCTCACTCAGATGTTCGATATTCAACAGTGGACAGAGGCTGTTGAAGATATCGGAATTGGCGTATATGTGCAGTTTGGGCTCGGGCTCAATGGCCCCTGTTATGAGCTGATTGCGGCGCGGGACGCATCCAGTCCAATTCGCGGAGCGCTTAAAGGCGACAAGAATATCCTGAACCATGTTGCATACCTGGTTCCAAACCTGGAACTGGCCGCAGAAAACCTGCGGCGCATTGGATGCTTTCCCGCAAGCGAAGCACAGCCCGCGGTCGCATACCACGGTAAGCGCGTTCAGTTTTTCATAAACCCGCTACGTTTTATGGTGGAACTGATCGAGGCTCCCGATCATCATCATCCATTCCGCAATGCCACGGAGTCGACGTAAGATCTCTTTAGTCCTGGTTCGCTTTCGTCCAAGGTAGCGTTCGCAGGCATATCTCTTGATCGAGGGACATTTGGCAAACTTCACTTCATGGCCGGTTGACGCCGCATATCTCGCGCGGAATGCGCGGAAGCTGATTCGTCAACTCCGCGGCCAGCCGCTGCAACGAAAGATCAAGATTGCCATTCTTGGCGGCTCCACTTCGCAGGAGCTTGCTTTGTTTCTCGAGGTCCTGCTGCTCGGGCGGGGATTCGATCCACAATTCTGGCACTCCGAGTATGGCCGCTACTGGGAAGATGGGGCGCTTGGGAACGAAGAACTGGACGCGTTTGCGCCCGAGCTGATCTATATTCACACGGGATCGCAGAATATCCGCAACTGGCCGGCTCTGAACGTAACTGGAGACGAGGCGGAAGAAGCTGCCGGGGCCGAGATTGCACGCTTCGCGCAGATATGGGATAGCTTGCAGTCACGTAGTCAAGCGGTAATTTTCCAGAATAACTTCGAACTGCCTGACACACGCATTCTGGGTAACTACGATGCTGTACATCCCGCGGGAAGAGTTCGATTCACCGAGCGGCTGAATGCTCTCATGGCAGACGAAGTGCGGCAGCGGCCTTACCTCGTGCTCAACGATGTCCGCTATCTCTCGGCCCGCGTGGGCCTCGACAACTGGTACGATCCTGCGCGATGGTTCAGTTATAAACTCGCAACCACGCCTCAGGCAAGCGCGGAGCTGGCCTTCAATCTCACGGCGTTGATATGCGCCCGCTACGGTTTGAGCAAGAAGGTGCTGGTGCTCGATCTCGATAACACCGTCTGGGGTGGAGTAATTGGGGACGACGGAGTCGATGGCATCGTGATTGGCCGTGAGACGCCTCGCGCAGAAGCGCACACTCACTTTCAGGAATATGTTCGCCGATTGCACCAGCGGGGCATTGTGCTGGCTGTGGCTTCTAAGAACGAGGACGTTACCGCTCGCGAGGGCTTTTCGCATCCCGATTCCGTGCTGAAGCCAGAGGACTTTTCCAGCTTCAAGGCCAACTGGGATCCCAAACACGAAAACATCCAGAACATTGCGCACGAACTTAATCTCGGCCTCGATAGTTTCGTATTCGCTGACGACAACCCCGCGGAGCGATCGCTGGTGGCCTCGCAATTGCCCTCGGTTGCCGTACCGGAGATCAGCGAGGATGCAGCAGGTTCGGTCCGTATCCTGGATCGAAGCCAGTACTTTGAAACACTTTCGTTGTCTGCGGAAGACCTTGCCCGGTCCAATCAGTATGCGGGCAATGCGAAGCGCAATGAGTTGCAGGCAAAGTTTGCCGACTACGGTGAATTCCTGGCTTCGCTGCAGATGTCTTCTGAAACTGGTTCGTTTGCGCCGCCCTACCTGGAGCGCATTGCGCAGCTAACTGGAAAAACGAATCAGTTCAACCTGACGACAAAGCGTTATTCGCTAGCCGAGATTGATGCAATTGCGCACGATCCTGCATATATCACGCGTTACATTCGCCTGGCAGATCGCTTTGGCGACAACGGGTTGGTATCCGTTGCCATTGGCAGGTTGAAGGCGGCGACACTGCACATCGACCTCTGGCTAATGAGCTGCCGGGTGCTGAAGCGCGATGTCGAGTTGCTGATGCTGGATGAACTGGCCGCAGCCGCACGCCAGGCCGGGGCGACCACACTGCGCGGATATTTTATCCGCACGACGAAGAACAATATGGTCAGCAGGCACTACCAGAATCTCGGCTTCGATTTTGTTTCCGGCACTGAAGACGCTTCAGAGTGGGAGATATCCCTCGATAACTATAGGGCGAGGAATGTTTATATCCGGCTCTCAATAGATGCGCAGGAGGCGGGGTAATATCCACTCTCTAGCGTCCTTGTTCAGCTAGCTTCTTTTCGATCCTATCTACGAGTGCCCCGACATTGTGCATTGCTTCAAGTTCCGCTGCTTGAAACTTGATACGAAACTCGGCTTCGATACTGATAATCAGGTTGATGTGATTAAAGGAGTCCCAGCCGGGAATATCTGCCGCGGTCGTATCCGGCGAAAGAGCAATAGATGGGGTATCGAATAGATCGCAGAATATCTCGGTGAGCTTCGCGTAGATTTCTGAATTCTGCATAAGAAGCCTTGAAGGTAAAGTAGACATCGCTGTTGCGATCATAGCAAAGCGCGTCCCTTACGACCGCAAGTATCAGACGACGTCGCCGGTCACATTAAAAACTGACGACTGGAAACCCCGCAATAAGCAACCAGGCTCAGGCATCGGCGTTGGAACCACCAGCCAAGCTATTCGCTCTATGGTGTCAGTTGGCCTTGTGCATAGTCCAGTGAGCGCAGCGACAGCAGATAGTCATATCGTGCGTTGACAGCCGCAACTGCCGCCTGGGTGCTTTGCAGTTGAGCCTGGCTAAGCTCCACGATGGAGCTGAGGCCGAGTTTGTACCGCGTTTGCGCGAGAGCAAGCGCCTGCGCGGTTTGTTGCCGGAATTGGTCGGCGACCGCAACGCGCCGAAATGCGGTTTGTGCGTTCAGGATGGCGATGCGCACATCGCGGGCAATGGTGTCGGAAAGGTCCTGCGCCTGCTTCTCGGCTGCTTTTTGACGCAGCCGGGCTTCCTGCGCCTGGGCGTCGATGCGGAATCCGGTAAACAGGGGCAGGGTCAGGTTCACCCCTCCAGCGGCGTACCAGTTGGGCACAAAGACTCCATCAGGTGCGACCGGGGTTATTCCCCCGACGGCTAACGCGGATATGGTGGGAAGATGTTGCAGTTGCTGCGCGCTGGCAAACTTCTGGTCGGCTGCGGCGTTGAAGCGGAGAGCGCGAAGATCGGGGCGCTGGTTTTGAGCGCTCGCGTTGATGGCCACAGAGCTATCCAGGGGCGGAGGAGACGATGCGGCGGTCTCGTGATCTTCGATAGCTTGATATGCCGTGTCGGCCGGCATGGCGAGAAGAGCGGCTAGAGCGGCCCTCGCGGAGTCGACCGCGTTTTCCGCATCCAGTTGCAGCAGTTGCGCCTGGGAGAGATCGGCGGATGCAATGTTGAGATCGAGATCGCTCTTGAGTGCGCTTTTAGTGAGTGCCGAAGTGAGGTTTTGTACATCGCCGCGTGCGGCGACTGTTGCTTTGGCTACACCGAGCAGAGACTGCGCGTTGAGCAAGCGGTAGAAGGCCTGGTCCGTTGCCAGCAAGACATCCTGCTCCGTGGCGAGTGCGGTCTGGTCCTGGGCTTTCTGCTGCAGTTTGCTTGTCGCAACAAGGTCGCGGGTGTGGCCGAAGTCAGTGATGAGCTGGGAGAGCGTGCCGCCGGTGCCGGCGTGCGTATAAAGACGCGAATCGGTGAGTGCGCCGGCGCCGATGCGGCTTCCGTCTTCTGCTTTTTCCGCGGTGATGGCAGCGGAGATCTGAGGCAATTCGGCCGAGCGGGTCTGACGCGTGACTTGCCCGGCCGCCAGAGCGAGAAGATGACTCGCGGTGATACGGGGATTGTTCTTGAGAGCGAGACGCTCTGCATCGGTACGCGTGATGGAGATTGTAGCTGTTGTGGGATTGAGGAGAGGCTGCCGTTGATTCGGAGGGGTGGCTTGGGCCTGAAATATGCCAGGATTTCTTTCTGCAGTCGCAAGTGTCAAGAGGGCCGAGGAAGGCAGCGGGGCTGCGGGAAGATCGGCGGCGCTGGTCTGGGTGTTGCTCTGGGCCAGCACACACAGAGGAGCGGCGAGCAAGAGACTGAGCAGCAAGCTTCTCATGCGGTTACCTCACTAGCTTGCGCGGCGTCTCCCGGAAAAGCGTTGCCGGTGTGTTCTCGGCGAGCTTCGATGCGGCGATGAATGAGCAGATAGGCGCTCGGGACCAGGAAGACCGTAACGATACCGGAGACGGTAAGGCCACCGAGAATTGCGCGGGCAAGCGGTGCATGCTGTTCGCTCCCCGCTTCCAGCGCGAGGGCCATGGGGATAAGCCCGAGCACAGTGGCGAGCGTGGTCATCAGGATTGGCCGCAGGCGCACCTTGCAGGCGGTGATGATCGCCTCTTCGAGTTTGAGCCCCCCGGCGCGCAACTGGCCGGTGAACTCGACGATCAGGATACTGTCCGACACGACGATGCCGGTCATCATCAAAACCCCCATGAGGCTCATGATGTTGATGGTGGTGCCGGTAACCAGCAGGAAGAGGATCACGCCTGAGATGCCCGGAGGGATGGCGAGAAGGATGATGAACGGATCGACAAAAGACGCGAACTGCGCCATCAGAATAAGGAAGACGAGCACGATCGACATGATGAGGCCGATCGCAAACGACCTGAAGGACTCATTCATGTTGTTGACGGTACCCCGCACCGTCAGAACCGTTCCACGAGGGGGATGCATGCCTGCAACGATGCTGTCGACGTCTCTGCTGATCGTGGCGAGGTTCTCCGCCTTCGGCATCACGTACACATCGAAGACCCTCCGAAGTTGATAGTGATCGACCTCGGTTGGGGTATTGATCGAATGGATCGATGCCACTGTTTCCAGCGGAGTCGTGGTCTTGCCGTCAGCCGATCGCAGCGGGATCTGCTTGAAGTCGTTCAACGTTTGCACCTGTGTCTCCGGGTATTGAACGGTGAGCATATAGTCGTTGCCGGTCTTCGGGTCGATCCAATAACTTGGAGCGACCATGCCGTTCGAAGTCATAGCCGTGATCACACTGTCGACGATGGTCTTCGGGGTGAGTCCTTCGAGGCTTGCCTGCTGGCGATCGATGTTGAGCGCGAGGCCAGGGTAGTCGATATCCTGAGGAATCAGAACATCGCTGACACCGTGAAGCGTTCGCATCCTTTGGGCAAGCTGCTGCGCGACGGCATATCCTCCGTCCATATCGTTGCTGCTGACCTGGATGTCAAAAGGCGCGGGAAGTCCTTGATTGACAATCGAATCGACGAGCCCTCCCGACTGAAAGTAGGTTTCGATGGACGGAAGATCCGCAGCGAGCCTGGTTCGCACTCGCTGCATGTATGCGAAGCTGCTGAGGCTGTGATCTTCCTTCAGGCTCACCTGGACAAACGCGGTGTGCATTCCGGAGTTGGAGGTATAGATGGCCGAAAGATCCGGTGTGACCCCGATGTTCGAGACGATCATGTTGAGGTCTTTCGGAGCTACGACTTCACGAACATCTTCCTCGACGCGAGCGATGTACTGGTCGGTGAGTTCAATGCGCGTGCCAGTTGGAGCCTTTACGCTGATGACGAACTGGCCAGGATCGGTGCGCGGAAAATAGGCGCGGCCAAGGAACGGAGCCAGTGCAAAACTAAGAACAACGAAAATAGAAAACACGATGACGACCAGCGCAGGCCTTCCCAGACAGTAGTGGATCGCCTGGTCGTAATGCGCCTGAAGCCATCCGAAGCCCTGATTGAAGTGATAGACGGTCTTGGCAAAGATGTTGGTTTGCCCGTGACCACCTCGCATATGTTCGGGAACCGGATCGTCTTTCGTCGCGGATTCATGCTCATTGCCGTGCCCGGTGTGCCTGATAAAACGAGAGCAGAAGAGCGGCACCACGGTCATCGCGACAACGTAAGAGCAGAAGAGTGCGATAACCACTGCAAGCGCGAGGGCCGAAAAAAGGTATTTACTGACGCCCGTGAGCAGGACCACAGGGAAGAAGACAATGGCGGTGCTGAAAGTTGCCGCCAATACTGCGAGTTGAACCTCCCTGCCGCCCTCTTGCGAGGCCTTGACCGGACCTGACCCCATCTCGAAGTGGCGGAAGATGTTCTCGAGCACCACGACCGAGTTGTCGATAAGCCGGGATAGAACCAGGGCCATGCCACCAAGCACCATCGTGTTGATCGAGTTACCTAACGCGTTCAGGACCAGGAAGGTCGCGACGCACGAGATCGGGATCGAAAGCAGAACTGCAATTGTTGCACGCACGTTGCCCAGAAACAGAAGGATCATGATGCCGGTCAGGCAAAGTCCGATCGAACCCTCGCTGATGACGTTCTTGATGGCCGTCTTGACAAACACCGACTGATCGAAAACCACGCTGGTTTTCAACTGCGAAGGAATATCAAGCAGATGAGCCGTGGCTTTGCGTATTCCATTCACGATGGTGATGGTGTTGGATTCACCGCCTTGTTTGAGAATTGGAATGTAGACCGAGTGCTGTCCGTCGACGCGCACGATGTTGGTCTGAAGCTGGCCGCCGTCGACTGCATGGCCAACGTCGCCCACCAGGATGGATGCATTGCCGACTGTCTTGAGCGGGATGCTGTTTACGTCATCGGGCGTCGGCACCTGGCTATTGGCGTAGATGTTGTAGTCTTTAGGGCCGATGCGAACGTCTCCCGCGGGCAGAATCAGGTTGGATTCGTTGACTGCGTGGACGACATCCATCACGCCGAGTTGCGAAGCTTCGAGCTTCAACGGATCGACGTAGATCATGATCTGCCGGTAGGTTCCTCCGTACGGCTGAGGGACCGAGGCGCCTGGGACATTGGCCACCTGGTTTCTAACGCTGAACTGGGCAATGTCTTTCAATTGCGTCTGGTTCAACCCGGCGCCTTTCAGGGTAATCAAACACACGGGAAGATTCGCTGCGTCGAAGCTGAGCACAACAGGCGGCAGAGTGCCCGGAGGCAGGCGGCGCAGGTTGGCCATTGCCAGGTTCGAGATTCCGCTCACGGCTGCCGTTGGATCGGTGCCGGGCTGAAAGTAGATCTTGATCAGGCTGACACCGGACATCGAGCGCGATTCAATATGATCGATATTGCTTCCCAGCGTAAAGAAGCGCTCGTCGCTGTTTGTGATATCGGATTCGATCTGCTGAGGTGGCATACCAGCGTAAAAGGTCGCGACCACCACGACAGGAATCTTGACGGGAGGAAAGAGATCGACGGGCATGCCTGTGATCGCCGCCACGCCAACGACGACGACAATCATGCAGGCCATCAGAATGAAAAACGGGTAACGAATCGCAAAGAAGGACATGGTTATTGGCCGCCCTTCCGGTTCGTTTGCTGATAGTTCTCGAGATCGCTCTTCACAGGTTGCGGCGTGACTCGCTGCCCGGGCTGAAGCTCGGACTGGCCGCCTATGATGATCCTGTCGCCGGGCTGAAGCCCGGAGGTGACTTCCTGAGAATTTGCGCTGCCGATCCCCAGCACAATAGGCCGTCTCTCGACTCGATTGTCGTTATCGACAAGCATCACCGAAGGTTGATCACCCTGGATGACGGCGCTTGCGGGAACAATGAGCGCATTGTTTTTCTGCTCCAGATTGAAGGTCACGTCCGCGTACATCCCGGGGGTCAGCGTGAGATCAGGATTCTTCACGTCTACTTCGGTCAGCATCGTCCTCGTCGAATTGGATACGTCCCGCGTGTAGCGCACCACCGTTCCCGCGAACTGCTGCCCGGTTGCCTGCACATGGACAGTGACCTGCGAACCAGCATGCACGAGCGGCACATCCCGTTCAGGGATCGGCATGCGGAGACGCAGCACATCGCTCTGTGCGAGCCTGACCACCGCCTGGTTCAATCCCTCCGCGGTTCCTGCGGGAATGAGCGCGCCCGTGTCCGAATATCGCATGGTGATAACGCCGCTATAGGGAGCAGTGATGGTTGCATATTGCTCCATACTGGTAACCCTTAGGTTCTCAGCTCGCGAAATGCCCAACTGCCCTTGCGCCGCGGCTACGGCAGATTTGGCTGCATCTACCTGTGAGGCCGCCGACCTGTCTTTTGCCAGCGCATCTTCAAGCTCTTGTGCCGCAACCAGGCCGGGCTGCTCGTCCGATGCCTGCTTCAATCGCGTGTAATTGGCATGAACAGCTGCGTAAGTAGCTTGTTCCCGGGCGACCTCATTCTGCAGGCGCGATATGTTTTGCTCTGTCTGGATGATGCCCGCCTGCGCTCCAGCAACTTCAGCTTCGAGTTCAGGAACCTCCAGCACGGCGAGTGTCTGCCCCCGGTGTACACGATCACCTATATCGACATAGATGTGCTGGATATAGCCGGAAACCTTGCCATGGACGTCGATTTCCTGAAATGCCTGGAACACTCCGGCGACGGTCAGCTGATTTGCGATCGAGCCCATGCGGGCTGTGGCAACCGAGACCGCTGGAGGTGCTGCCGGAGCATCCGTGGCAGCTTCCGTCCGATGGCGGGCATGCAGAAAGAACAAGAGCAGGATTGCAGCCAAAACACAGGCTGCAATCAGAAGCAGGCGCTTGGTGCGCATCAGAGACCTTCCTTCGATTGGATGCGTAAATTCATCCGCAGAAGGGTCTTATCTCCAGCGGCTAATCGAGAGAGCGTCCTTCGTCTGGTGGTGGTCGAAGATAGAGAATCGGGGCCCGGCTGAGGGGGGACAGGTCGCTTACCGTCTCATCGCTCAGCCAATCTAAGGGATAGTGCTCAGTTCCTTGGGGAAGGGAGAAAGGAACCGCCATGCTGAGATCTACCGGAGCCACAAGGGGGCCGTGCATAGCCTGGTCCAAAGCGCTCTTGGCAGTGTCGCTGCCGCGGGTGCACACTTTAGCCGGGAAACGTTCCGGTCCCGCCTTGTAGAGCGATAGCTTGTAATTTGTCCCCCACGCAAAGACCATGACTGCGAGAGAGACACAGAGAACGCCACAAAAGGAGGGTAACCCCTTACGTCTCGAGGTCCGAGTTTGAAACGTGCGTTCCAATTCAACTCATTCAGATTCTATTGGAATCCGCCAAGTTGCTTCAATTGATGGGGTGCACACAAGGTTGCTTCTTGTTTGGCAGCGACTCGTCCACTGTCCCGCACCCTTTTATCTTCGCACCGACGGGCTGTTCGACGCCAGGGTCGATGGGCTCTCCCGTCTCCTCGACGGCCGCCCGAACGGCAACGCACCGGTTTTAAGTAGAATGTCTTTGCGATTTCTTTCCGTGGCGCCACTTAGGCGGCCGGTTCGTTATCCTTGTTATTCCGAAGCCCGCACCAAGTTCCCCGATCCGTGTCCGCAAAAGCCCCTTCAGGAGAATTATGAAAAGCCTCAGCCGCGCATTCCTCATCGTTGCTTCTGTCTTGACCATCGGAGTCTCTGCGCATGCGCAGGTCGATCCCAGCCACTTCTCCGATATGCGCTGGCGTGAGATCGGCCCCATCCGCGCCGGGCGCACGCGAGCCCTGGCGGGAGTGCCCAGCGAGCCGGCCACGTTTTATCTGGGCGCGGTGAACGGCGGCGTATGGAAGACGACCGATGCGGGCTCGACCTGGCACAGCATCTGGGACGACCAGCCGAGCGGCTCAATCGGCGCCATCGCGGTATCGCTCAGCAATCCGGATATTGTGTACGCGGCCAGCGGCGAAGGCCTGCAGCGGCCCGATCTCTCGACGGGCGATGGGGTGTACAAATCGACCGACGCGGGCAAGACATGGACGCACCTCGAAGATTTGCGCAATGGACAGCAGATCGGCGAACTCGCCATCGACCCGAAAGATCCGAATCGCGTCTTCGTTGCCGTGGAAGGACATCCCTACGGACCCAACGAGGAGCGCGGGCTTTACCGCACCCTCGACGGCGGAAAGACGTTCAAGCGAGTCTTGTTTACCAACGACCGCACCGGCGCGTCCGATGTGCAGATCGATCCGCAACACCCGAACATCGTCTTCGCCGGCATGTGGCAGCGCCAGGAAGCGCCATGGGAGAACGGCTCGTTCATCGGCGCGGAGGGCGGCCTCTATCGCTCGACGGATGGCGGCAACACGTGGACCAAGCTCACCGGCAACGGACTGCCCGAAGACATTCTGCAAGTCAACTTGACGATCTCTCCCAGCGATTCGCGCCGCATCTACGGAGAGATTGCGCCCGTGCACGGCGCGGTCGGCCTCTACCGGAGCGACGATGGAGGCGACCACTGGGTGCATGCGCCAGACAACGACTCGCGGCCTGAAGAGCGCATCGGCGGCGGCGATGTACCTGTGCCATTGGCCGACCCCAAGGACCCGGACACGGTTTATGTAGCAAGCATTGTGACGTGGAAGTCGACCGATGCGGGCAAGACATGGACTGCGTTGCGCGGCTCTCCCGGTGGAGACGACTATCAGAATGTTTTCGTGAATCCCAACAACACCAAGATCATTGCGCTGGCCAGCGATCAGGGAGTGATCGTCTCGCAGAACGGCGGCGAATCCTGGGCAGAATGGTATAACCAGGCGACGGCGCAGATGTATCACGCCACGGCAGACAACGCTTTTCCATATCGCGTGTGCGGCGGGCAGCAGGATTCGGGTTCGGCATGCGTCTCAAGCCGCAGCGACGATGGCCGCATCACCTTTCACGACTGGCACCCGGTGGGCATTGAGGAGTACGGCTACGCGGCTCCCGATCCGCTCGACCCGGATATCGTTTATGGCGGCAAGGTTTCGCGCTACAATCGCCGCACCGGCCAGATTCAAAGCGTCGAGCCCAAGCCGTTGCGCAGTTATCGCGTGTTGCGCACCGAGCCGCTTCAGTTCTCGCCCGCGGATCCGCACAAGCTTTACTTCGCAACCAATACGCTGTGGCTGACCGAAGACGGCGGCAAGAACTGGAAGGAGATCAGCCCCGACCTGTCGCGCGAGACGTGGGAGTTGCCGCCGGTGGTTGAGTCCTACAAGGATGCGCCCGCGGCCCGCGTGACGCGGCGCGGTGTGATCTATGCGCTCGGGCTTTCGCCGCTGAACGTAAATCGTCTCTGGGCAGGCACCGACGACGGGTTGATCTGGACCACGGCCGATGGCGGCGCGCACTGGAGCAATGTGACTCCGCCGGAGATGAAGGCATTTTGGAAGGTCTTCAATATGGACGCCGGCCACTTCGATGCGCAGTCCGCGTACGCCGCGGTGAATACGCTGCGCCTTGACGACATGCGGCCGCACCTGTTCCGCACCCACGACGGCGGCAAAACGTGGACGGAGATCGACAATGGAATTCCCGCCGGTGCCGCCACCAGCGCCATTCGCGAAGATCCCGTGCGCAAGGGCTTGCTCTACGCGGGCTCGGAGACGCAGGTGTATGTGTCGTTCGACGACGGCGATCATTGGCAGTCTCTGCGCCTGAATATGCCGGCCAGCTCGGTACGCGATCTTGAGGTCAAGGGCGATGACCTGATTGCCGCAACCCATGGCCGCGGGTTTCTGATTCTCGACGATCTAACCCCGCTGCGCCAGATTGCCGCGGGCGTCGCATCGGAGGCGCCGCAGCTCTATGCGCCGCAGACCGCTCTGCGCATCCGCAACGATATGAATCCGCCTACACCATGGCCCGCGGATACGGCTGTCGGCCAAAATCCGCCCGATGGCGCCGTCCTCGATTATTACCTCGGCCCGAATACTTCCGGAGTCGTGTCGCTGGAAATCGTCGACAGCAAGGGCCAGGCGATTGCACGCTTCAACAGCGACGATCCAGTGCCCACGCTCGACGACCGCTATTCGGTTCCAACCGTGTGGGCGCGTCCGCCGCGCGTGCTCTCCGCCGCGCCCGGGCATCATCGCTTCCTGTGGGACATGCAGTACCCGCAGGTTCCCGGCATCTCCACGGGCCCTGACGCCGACCTCGCCACGCCGCACAACACGCCCTCCGTTTCAACCGCGCCCTGGGTCATGCCTGGCGGCTACACAGTGCGATTGATTGCAGATGGAAAAACGCTATCGGAGCCGCTGACCATCGCCATGGATCCACGCGTGAAGACTTCCACAGCGGACCTTGAGCAGCAGTTCAAACTGGCCAAGTC
Source organism: Occallatibacter sp. (assembly GCA_049513795.1). Taxonomy (GTDB): domain Bacteria; phylum Acidobacteriota; class Terriglobia; order Terriglobales; family Acidobacteriaceae; genus Telmatobacter. Next base: position 19,301 of record JBEKVS010000127.1, read on the forward strand.
GATTTACGATGACCTGCTGCACACCACCGCCGCGATGCACGAGATCAGCGTATTGCGCGAACAACTCGAGGCGCGTTCCAAACAGCCGCCGGTGGCCGGTGCGGGGCCTTCGATCAACTCCAAGCTGGATGCCATTGCCGGCCCCGAGCATGGAGGAGGAGGTTTCGGCCGCGGCCCGGCCGGCCCGCCAACCCTCGCATCGGTGCGTGGAATGCTGGCGCGCATCGAGCACTCCATCGAAAGCGCCGATGAGGCGCCCACAGCCGCGCAGTTCGAGGCTTACCAAACTGCGGTGAAGCCGCTTTCCGGCTTGGTCGAGCAATGGCAGCAACTGAAGCAGACCGACTTGAAATCGCTCAACGAGCAATTGCAGCGCCAGCATTTGGCCTTGCTCAATCTCGACACAACAAAATTCGACAAGGACATGGAAGATGAATTGGAGATGGGCGACGAAGAGTGATTTAAAATCCCTTTTCAATCTCGATCGGGTCGCCTTTCTACTTAACAAAATCCTGAATGCATCGGAGCCTGCCCATGGACGCCGGACGCCGTCATTTCACTGCGATTCTTTCAATCGTTTTCGCGCTTCCTCTTGCCGCACAACAATATCCTGCGGAGCTTCTCTCCGGCCTCGAGTGGCGCGATGTGGGCCCCATGCGCGGCGGCCGCACCTACGCCGTCTCGGGGAATGTTTCGCAGCCCGACACGTTTTACATGGGCTCTGTAGGCGGCGGCGTGTGGAAGACTGAGAACTCCGGCCGCACCTGGTTTCCCATCGCCGACGATCCAGTCACAGGAATTCCGATCGGCTCCATCGGCGCCATTGCCGTGGCGCCTTCCGATCCCAACATCATTTACGTCGGCACCGGCGAGCCGGACATTCGCAGCCAGCATTCCTATGGAATCGGCCTTTTCAAATCCACCGACGCAGGCAAGACCTGGCGCTCCATCGGCCTAGCGGAGACGCGGCAGATCGGCAAGATCGTCGTCGATCCCGCCGA
>JBEKVS010000128.1:0-14611 GCA_049513795.1 Occallatibacter sp.
ATTTCGATTGATTTTCGAGTGGCAGCGCAGGAGCTGCGGTCCGGCATTGACGCAATTGACAACCGCGTCCATGTTCCCATCATTATCGTAGTCGCCGACGGCAAATCCTCGCGCCGGAACAGCCGCCGTGATGCCGCTGCCGCCCGCCAGGCTCACGTCTTCAAACTGCCCGTTGCGCAAGTTGCGATAGAGGTATTTCCGTTCGGCATAGGCCGCATCCACCTGGGTGCCGTCCACCTCGGGATAAACATGGCCATTGGCGACCAGAATATCGAGCCAGCCATCGTTGTCGATGTCGATGAAGCTCACCCCCCAGCCGAGCAGCCGGGTATTCACTCCCAGTCCCGCCTGGTAGGTGCGATCGTCAAACGAGCCGTCGCCCAGGTTCATATAAAGGGAGTCGGTGTCGCCCGCGAAGTTGGTCTTCACGATGTCCAGGAAGCCGTCGCGATTGTAGTCGCCGACGGAAACGCCCATGCCCGCCTGCGGTTTGCCATCCGGCGAGTAGGCAACGCCGGCCTCAATGGCCTGATCTTTGAACGTGCCGTCTTTCTGGTTCACATAATAGGTAGCGGATGTGGAATCGTTCGCCACATAGATGTTCGGCCAGCCGGTATTGTCTAGATCGGCGGCCACAGCGCTGAGCGCATACGTCCCCAGCGTGCCGATCATGCCAGCCTTTTCGCTCACGTCCGTGAACGTGCCGTCTCTGTTATTGCGATAAAGCAGGTTCTTTCCGCCCTCCAGTCCAGGCGGCCCGCATGCCACCTGGATCCCCTTATAGGTGCAGTTGGCATCCTCAGGGAGGGGTGCGGTCTTGACGTCGAAGTCAATGTAGTTTCCGACAAACAGGTCGAGGTAGCCGTCTTTGTCGTAGTCCAGAAACGTGCATCCCGAGTTCCACCGCAGGCGCGATTGCAGCAACCCGGCTTCCTTCGTCACCTCTTTGAACGTGCCGTTGCCGTTATTGCGGAACAAAGCATTCTGCCCGTAATAGCTGACGAAAAGATCGTTCCAGCCATCGTTGTTGTAGTCGCCCACGCAACAGGCTTGTCCCCAGCCGGAGCGAGCCAGGCCGGCCTTCAGTGTCACGTCGGTAAACGTGCCGTCCCGATTGTTCTTGAACAGATGACAGATCGGCTCCTGGCCTTTGGGAAACCCCTCAAGTCTCCACCCATTGACTAGAAAGATGTCCACCCAGTCGTCCTGGTCATAATCAAAGAAGGCTGCGCCGCACCCTGTCGTCTCCAGCAGATATTTGTTGCGATGCTCGCCGCCGAAGATCGTTTTCACGTTGAGCCCGGCCTGTTTGGCCACGTCAGTAAACTCGACTCCGAGCGGCGTGCCCATCACCGGCGAGGGCTGCCCTTTCGGCGCCGGTCGCGCTGGCGCCTCGTAAGCCGGGCGAGAATTGGTTGAAGGCTTCTGGGAGGGAACCGGCTCCTGGCCAAATGCGGGCCGAGTCAAGCGAAGGACGTCCTCTAACGAAAGAACAAGCGCGGTGCGGGAAAGCGACTTCAAAAAGCCACGGCGGTTTGAAGGCAAACTGAGATCTCCATAGGCGCGGCTGCACGGTGTGCGGTTTGCGCCACAAGGTCGAGCGGCCCAGGCAGCCGGTCTCGAACTTTCTCTCAGGATACCGGAGTCTCACGGGGAGCGATTGCGCCGGGTCGCAGGGCCGGCAGGCTGTGTTTAATAGCGAAGCCCGAGCTTCATGGGAAAATCGTCTTCGTCGTCCTCCAGACCCGGCATCTGGCAATGCTCCTCAATCACGCGGCGCTGGCGTATCCGCAGCACAAAATGCAGACCCGCAATAGCGCCGGCGGCAAGAGCAAAGCGCAGCACGCTGGCCCCAATCTCCAGGCTCGCCCCAATCCAAGGTTCAAGCGCCACCGGAAGCCACGCAATCAAGGGGAAGAACGTATAGAACTTGAGCAATGTAAGCGCCAGGTTGGGTTGCTCCCTTACCGGTTCACCCGAAAATGCGACCGTCTTTACATTGAGGAAAAAGAGATCAGTGAGCAGCAAGCAAAGCCCGCCGGCCAGCAACGCCATGCTCGCCGTCGCGCGCCAGGTGAGCAGTTCCGGCGGCGCCACAACGCGGAATGCAAGAAACGCGCCCACTGTCGCCGTGATAGCCCAGAGCAATACCCAGAGTTGCGCGGCCGACAATTGCTCCATCGCCGTATCGAGCAATGGCGGCCTACCATGAATGACGCGAAACACCCAGCTGCCCTGCCGGTTGCCCGGCGAGACGAAGGCCATACGCAGTCCGGCAATCACCCAGAAGGCGACAATGGCGATGGCCGCGCGAACTCCGTCGGCAGAGATCGCCATGCGCACCTGGCCATGCGCAACGCTGAGACGCAGAACCGAGGCCAAAACCACCGAGAGCCCAACGCCCCCGTAGAGCACAAGGTAGATGCGATACCGTGGAATGCGAAAAATTGTCTGGCTCACAAAATGGAAGACCGCGCGGCCCACGGGGCGGCGCAGCAAACTGGCATGTAGGCCGCGATGCATCGGCCGCGCAACCCAGCTCCGCGTGTCGTGCGTGGCCGATCCAACCACCAGTTGACGCACCTTGCGCATATACGCCAGCGGATAGGCGAGCGTCGCCACGATCAGCGTGACGGCGAGGGCAACGCACCCGGTCTGAGCCAGTCGCCCGTAGATGGGCAGAGCCGACGGACCTTCAAGCAGGCGTTGGTAGATGCCCAGAAACCAGAACGGCGGACACCAGAGCACGAAGCGGCTGTTGGATTGGAGAAAGACAGGGACCGCACCTGAAAGCACGGGAAAAAGTAGCAGCAGCATCACCAGCACAGTAATGAAGAGCCCTTGCAGAGCAAGCGAAAATCGCCGAAACAACCGCTCGCCCAGGACGGCAAGCAGGACTCCCTGAAGAGCAAGAATAAAGCCTGCGGAGAAGAGTCCGGCAGCGAGCACAGCGAACACATGACCCGCGAGCAGGCGCGGCAGGTTGGGCGGATCCCACGCCGCCGGCAGCACGAAAGGCGCAAGCATATTGGCATCCAGCAGAAAGCCCACAATAAAAACGCTGATCGCCGCTACGCGGGCCATGAAAAGCCTTCTATAACTGATCGGTAATGTAGTCAGAACAAACATATCCAGCAGGTCAGGGAAGAACATATCCCACTCGAAGACGGTGATAATCCCCATCGCGATGAAGGAATAAAGCACAAAGAAAAAGTGGTGATTGACTTGTAGCCAATACGGCGGCGGATCGGCATTGAGCGCGCGGCCAGGCGGCCATCCAATGAACGGGTGGTAAACAGGAAACAGGTAGAGCGCCACCATGAATCCGGGAATCCCGGTGGCCACAGCGATCAGTACCAGCCGCGCCTTGGCGTCGCCGTCCGGTGAGGCGGTTTCATGGTTAAAAAAGCGCTCCAGGAAGTGACGCACCAGCAGCGCATACTGGCTGCGCCGCGGCGCGCGCACCGCGCCCAGGGCCGCTTGCGCGTTCAACGAGAGCGCCTCGGGCTCAGACATCATGAACAGCCGCTGGAATTCTTCAAACTTCGCCAATCTGCATCACCTCCACCATCTGCTGCGCCAGGCTGCGCGTGTCCTGCTGCTGCACCAGTTGCGCAAACACACGTTCGAGATTGGGCAGACTCATAAGCTTCGTCAACTCCGCGGGACGGGCATCGGCCAGCACGCGGCCTTTGGCAATCACGATCACCCGATTGCAAACCTGCTCCACCACTTCAAGCACGTGCGAGATATAGAGCACGGCTTTGCCCTGCGCAGCGAGCAGCTCGAGAAGATCTTTGAACAGGCGACCCGAAACCACGTCGAGCCCAGAGAGCGGTTCGTCGAAGATGAGAAGCTTCGGATCGTGCAGCAACGACGCCGCAATCAGCACGCGCTGCCGCATTCCCTTCGAGTAAGTAGAGATAGGCGAGTATTGCCAGGACTCCAGATTGAGCAGCTTCAGCAGCCGCGTGGCTTTGGTTTCGATCAGATCCTCGCCGAGCCCGCGCAGCCTGCCCACGAGTTGCAGATACTCGAGGCCCGACAGATACGTATAAAGGTGCGCTTCTTCGGGAACATACCCGATTGCCGCACGAAATCCGACCATATCTTTCTCGATGTCCTGCCCTTCAAAGAGCACACGCCCGTCGTTAGGCCGCAGCATGCCGGTAATGATCTTGACCGTGGTCGATTTTCCCGCACCATTGGGGCCAAGAAAGCCGACGATTTCACCCGGCGCCACCTTGAAGCTCACGTCCTCGATGGCAGGAATGCCGCGGTAACTTCGGTAAAGATGTTCGAGCTCCAGCATAGATACGGCCTCCGTTTTGGTTCCGCACAGCGGGCATTGAAGATCACGCACTAAGTTTCAACGTCGTAATCGGCTCTTCGGGAAGTTCCTCGAAGTAGATAACTGCGGCTTTTGCGCGATGGCGATTGTAGGCATAGAGCGCACCAAGGCCTGCAATGAGCAAGCTCAGCAACAGGATGAAACTCTGCAGATCGCCGAGCGCCCGCTGCTCGAATTGCAGGCATGGGATGATCACGGCGATCAAGGCAATTACGAAACCCCAGAAGACAAGCTGCACATTGGATTTTCCTGGGAGATAGGAGCAGGTGAAGGGAACTTTGTAGAAGCCGATCAGGCAGATCTCCGCCATCGCGCATCCCAGCAGCGCCAGAACGCCAAGATGCGCGCCGACCTGCATAGCAGGCCTGAAAGAGAACGACAGCGCGAGCGAGAGAATCAAAACTGGGATCACGCCAAGCAGGATAATGGTGCGCCTTGTCGCCGCTACGTACTCCGCCGTAACGCGAAGTTGCGTAGTGCGCAGCACCCAGTTCGCGGTGAGCGAGATGGGCAGCGAAAAAACGCTGCGCAGTCCCGCAACAGCGAACAACATCATCATGAAGGTCGAGGTAAGAAAGTCCATTGACAACGACAACGGACGGGCAGCCGCCAACTCGTGTCTCAGCAATGAAAGCGCCAGGCCAAGAACGATAGCGAGATAGAATGCGAACGCGACGCGATGCTGACGGCTGCGTATGAGCGACCGGATGCTGAAGAAGGCCACCGCCGTCTCAAGAGGGCTGCCTAGCGCAGGCACCCATGCAAAGCCGCGCCCGCCCGGAATCAGATCCGGTTCCTCGACTGTTTTCTTCATGGTGCGCAGATAGCAAAGAATCGAAAGGCCGGCCGCTTCGCAGACCGCAAACCCGAGTCCCGCCCATGCGCGCGAGGCAAGCCATCCGAATCGGACAGGCAATGTGCCATTCAACTGATTGAATAAAGCAAGGAACCAGTAGGACGGCGAACTGGCAAGAATCCAGTGATTTTGTGGATCGGCAATCGCAGCGGCCGTAGTAATCGAAGGCTGCACAAAATACACACCAAGGAAAAGGCCAAACGTGGCAAGCTGCAGAAAGGCGGAAACACGCAGGAAGATGCGGCGAGGCAATAACAGCGCGGTAAATCCCTGCACCGTGAGCACCGAGCAATAAAGAAAAGCGCTGGCTGCAACGAGCGTGAACCAGAAGGCCGGGAGCGCGCGGAAAAACCCCCAATCCAAACCATGCATCGGCCCAAGCAGCAACGGCAGCAGAATACCCGTCGCCACATTCAGAGTCAGAATCGCAATTCCTAAAACAGCAGCCGAGGCGCAGACTTTTGCGGCAAGGATGGTGTGCGGCGCAACCGGCAAAGGCGCCAGCACCATCACGTCGCGGCGATCAGGGAACGTGGAATCCCAACTGACAACGGTGATCAGCCCAATCACCAGCATCATGTTGGCAATGAAGTAGTGCTCCATGTGGAGGAGAAAATCGATGCGATCCACGGCCGTTCTCTGGATGATCAGGCCAACATACGTGACGAGCGAATGAACGAAGCTCAGCATCAGCAGCACGCCGGCAAACTGGCCGAGGAATCCGGATACATCGGCCTGGATGGAGAGCGCCTCAAGGTCGATTACGCGTAATAGAAATTGCCGAAAGAGAACACGGAAGTCGAGCGGCAGCCGTGCGACGAGTTTGTCGATGAGGTTATGCATAGATGAGATCCGCGATCTGCCGAGCCATCGCTTCCGTGTCTTGTTCGACAGCCAGTTGCGAGAAGATTTTTTCGAGAGTCGCCAGTTCCATCAGCGAGCGCAGGCGTTCGATCGAGTCATCGGCCACAACCTTGCCATGGTGCAGAATCACCACGCGGGAACAGATGCGTTCCACCGTGTCGAGCTCATGCGAGCTGAACAGAACCACCTTGCCGCGCGCCGCCAGCTCCTGAATCAGGCTGCGCAGAACCAGCGCCGAGGCCACATCCAGCCCCGAAAACGGTTCGTCGAGCAGAATCAGTTGCGGATTGTGCATCAGCGCAGCAATCAGCAGCACCTTCTGCCGCATCCCCTTCGAGTAGCCCGATATTGAGGCGTGCCGATCTTGGTGCAGCGAGAAGAGATGCAGCATGCCGTCGATGCGCTCCAAGGCTCGCCTGGCCGGCAGACCGCGTAGCTGGGCAACCATGGTCAGATACTCGGCCGCGGAGAGGTGCGTATAAAGATGCGGCTCTTCCGGCACATAACCCATGCGCCGCTTGTACGCGATCAGGTCTTCCTGAATCAGTTTGCCTTCGAAAAAAATGTGCCCGGCCGATGGTTCGATCAGGCCAGTCACCATTTTCATGGTGGTGGATTTTCCCGAGCCGTTCGGTCCCAGGTAGCCAGTCACTTCACCCGCCTGGGCGAGAAAGCTCGCATTGTCCACCGCGGCAATCCCCGAGTACCTCTTCGACACACCGCGCAGTTCAAGCATGGTCAACTCGCATGGTCCACCCGCATACCCTATGTAGCAATCGGCATATACACTTGTCAAGTAGATTGCTACATAGGTAAAATACGCTATGGCCAGCGACGCCAGATTGAAAGACGCAAAATTTCCCGACGCTAAACCTTCCGACGCGAAGCTCTCCCACACCGCGGCCATGATCCTGCAGGCTTTGGACGCCGGTTTCGTCTACGGATTCAGCATCATGGAGATGACCGGCCTGCCCAGCGGCACGGTCTACCCCGCCATGCGCCGCCTGGAGCGCGATGATCTGATCCGCTCACACTGGGAGAAGCAGTCCATCGCCGATGCCGAGCAGCGGCCGCCACGCAAGTACTACAAGCTCACCGCCGCCGGCAAAGCCACGCTCGAGGCCTCACGCAAACGCTACCCCCTGCTTGAAAGACTCATCCCCACGGCGGAGGCAAAGTCAGTATGAGGCCAGCTCAGCATCGGCGCGGGGACTGGACAAACGGCGTCTTCCAGCCCATTTTGCATTTTGGCTTGCTGCGCACCGCCTCGCTGCTGGTCCCTTCGTCTAAGCGGGCCGATTGGTGGCGCGAATGGCGCGGAGAGCTTTGGCATGTTCGCCAGGTTTGCGCGCCGGGAGTCGACGCCTCTGCTAATTCGATCGGCGCGTCCAATCATCCGTTGCCGGTCGCGGGCCACGGAAATGCGGCAGTCACCTCATTCTGTCTTGGGGCCTTTCGCGATGCGCTTTGCGTGCGCCAGGCTGGTTGCAAAGACGCTTCAACTCCGGCGCTGAAGGAAGGCGCACCCGCTCGGTGCCTCCTCATACTTGGCGCGATGCTGGCAGCATCTTACGCTCTTGCGCTGTTTCTGCCCGGAGTGAAAGCCGAACGCAGCTTGTGGCAGCGCACCGCTAATCCGAATTTGGTGCTCATTCAGGAGCAATACTCGGTTGACGGTTCTCTGCCCTCCGTTTCACACGCTCTCTTCAAGACGTGGGCAGGACGGAGGCAAAAGTATTTCGATGGCTTTGCGTTTTATAGCGTCGCCAAAGAGCCCGCGGGGCAACCTTCTCTAAACCCGGGGCCCCAAATTCGCCGCAATTGGTCAGTGGCGCGCGCCAGTTCAAATCTGTTCATGCTGCTTGGCTTGCCGATTCTGATCACCGATCCGCTTCTGCAGCCAGGCGGAGGAATGCCTGAGGTCATCTTGAGCGAGAAGGCCTGGAAGCGGGATTTCGGAGCAGACCCTCACGTCGCCGGCGCCACAATACAGTTGGCACGGCAAATGGTGAGAATCGCGGGTGTGGCGCCCGATGGATCGCTGGAGCTGCCGGGCAATGTCGACGCGTGGATGCTTGAGCCTGATCCCGGTAAGTTGCCCGGCGGCGCGGGATTTGTAATTGCCCACCTCACCGCAGCAGGCGTGGCAGAGATGTGGACAGCCTGCGTGCATATCGCCGTAAACGAGCCCGACGATGCTGAAGACGATCTCCTCGGCGTTTCCCTCAAAGAGTGGAAACCACAAACGCAAACGCTCTTTCTTTTTGCCCTGTTTCTCGCCCTCGTTTCCTTGCCGGCCATCAGTTCCGTTTCGTTGGGCGAATACAGCCTGAATTCGGGCGAAACCTCCTGGTCGCGCAGGTTTTCCCGCTGGATGTTTTTCGCCGTCAAAGTCGCCTTGCTTCTGCCCGTCGTTTACTTCATATCGCTTGACCTGGCCTTTGGATCGACCGCCGTCGGTCGCGAGCAGGCGGTCTACATTCAACTCATTGCAACCTTCGCCATGAGCCTGTTTGGCCTGCGCTGGGTCTTGAAAGATCAGCGCCAACGGTGCCCTGTCTGCTTGTGCCGGGTCGCGCATCCGGCCCAGGTAGGGCTTGCCTCCAGAACCTTTCTCGATTGGAATGGCACGGAGATGATGTGCATGGGCGGCCACACCTTGCTCCACGTACCCAGCTTGCCCACCAGCTGGTTCGGCTCCCAGCGCTGGCTCTATCTCGACACCTCGTGGAGCTTCCTCTTTGTGGAATCAGCGCCGCCGATAGCCTGAGACGTTACGCTCTTCGCCGCGCATCGATTTCAAGCGACCCGGGAATCTACTCGCCGGCCAGCTGTTCCAGCAGCGTGTCAAAGTCCTCGAGCTTCGCGTATTCAATAATCACCCGCCCTCGGCCGTGGTGGTCTTCGATCGAGACCTTCAGGCCCAGCGATCGTTGCAAGCGCTCCTGAACCTCGCGGACATTCGGATCGACAGGCGGCTCGGGCTTCGCTTCCTTTTTGGCCGCCCTTTCCGGATGCATCAGGCCCTGCACATAGGTCTCCGTCTGGCGAACAGAAAGCGAAAGTGCTACGATTCGCTGTACGGCCTTTTCAATCTCCTCCGCGTGCTCCAGTGCAAGCAGCGTGCGTGCATGACCAAAGCTGAGCTCGCCCGATTCCACGCGCGCCTGCACTGCGGCCGGAAGCCTTAGGAGACGAAGGAAGTTGGCTACCGAAGCGCGGTCCTTCCCGGTGCGCGTAGCCATCTGTTCCTGCGTCATGTGGAACTCGCGCGAAAGGCGCTCGAAGGCCCGCGCCTGTTCCATCGGGTTCAAATCGGCGCGCTGCAGGTTCTCGACGATGGTGATCTCCATCGCCTGCTCGTCTGACACCTGGCGAAGGATTGCTGGAATCGTGGCCTTACCGGCCAGTTGCGAAGCCCGCCAACGCCTTTCACCGGCGATCAGCTGAAAGCGTCCGCCATCGAGCGGCCGCACAAGGATCGGCTGGACCACCCCATTCGCCACAATCGAAGCGGCCAACTCGGCAAGCTGGTCCTCGTTGACCCGCGATCGGGTCTGAAATGGATTGCGATCGATCAGGTCAAGGGGGATTTCGCGCGGCTTGCCTCCCTCGGCCTCGACCGCACCGCCGGTAGGAACAATTGCGCGCGGCAGAAGCGAGTCCAGGCCTTTGCCCAGGGCGCGGCGCTTGTTGTCAACAGGTGCGATATTCATGTTTCAAAAACCCTCAACAATCGCGGTGCTTCCGAATTGTGGCTTGAGATTTGGATCAAAGACGTTGCAATTTCGGATCTGGCATTGCATGGGAGGCTATTCGAATGAACGCTCTCAAGAATACGGCCAGAATCGAACCTTGGCTCGCGCCGGAGCCCTTTGCGGCCCGGGTTGCTGCTCATTGGCCATGGCCACAGCCTTCCGTTCCAGGCTGCGCGGACTCTCGATGCGATTGCGCGCCAGGTATTCACCCGCTAGCTCGAAGTAGGCCTCGGTCCCGCGCGACCGCGGATCGTAGAGCGCCACCGGCTTACCGTGGCTCGGTGCCTCGGCCAGGCGCACATTGCGCGGAATCACAGTCTGAAACAGCCGATCCTTGAAGTACTCCCGCAGCGTATCCGTGACTTGCTGGGCTAGGTTGGTGCGATCGTCATACATGGTCAGCAGAACGCCCTCAATCGTCACATTCGGATTGACAGCGCCGCGAACGCGCTCCAGCGTCGAAATTAGCTCCGTGATGCCTTCAAGCGCAAAGTACTCAGCCTGCATGGGAACGATGAGACTGTCCGCCGCTCCCAGAACATTGAGCGTCAGCAAATCGAGAGCCGGTGGGCAATCCAGGACGATGAGATCGAAATTCGCTTGCACCGGGGCCAGTGCGCGACGTAGACGAAGCGCCCGGTCCGGCGCGGAAGCAAGCTCAATATTGACGCCGGTCAGATTTCTCGAACCGGGCAGGATCGAAAGCAGCCCAATTTCGGTGGGCAGGATCACTTGCTCGGCGGGTGAGTCGCCGATAAGCACGTCATAAATCGAATGACGATTATCATCCCGCTGGAAACCCAGGCCGGAAGTCGCATTGGCCTGAGGGTCGCAATCGACGATCAGGACCTTCAGGCCTTCCAAAGCCAGGCTGGCGGCAAGATTAATGGCGGTGGTCGTTTTGCCGACGCCGCCCTTCTGATTGACTACTCCGAGAATCTTGCCCATGAGAGACAAGAGTAACGGCGCGGCCTCAAATATGTCAGGCCCATGCCTTGTGGAGAAAAAGAGCAACCTGTGGAAAGCCCTTCGCGAGCACCTGAGATTCGAAGCTGGAACTTCAAGAGAGTGAACGTCTTGGAGGGCGGGTCGATGAAATCGAAATTTCACTGCCCGATTTGGCCCGCCGGTGGAAAACCTGGCTCGTACCGGGTGTGATTTAGGGATGATTCTGGCGGATGAAACTTGAGCTGACCCAGATTGACCCGGATTGTCCCAATCCGGGAAGCTCAGCCATTGTTCCACGTGGAACTATCCCGTTTTGGTATTAGTCCCGAACTGTTCCACGTGGAACATCAATATTCACGGAAACTCAGAACCGTCAGACTAACGAAGCGTCTCTCTGCTTTGCGAGTGCTAGCAACCTTCGCTCACCCCCGGGAAGCCTCTTCGCCTCCTCCCAGCAAAAACCCCCGCCTAATGAAGCCTGCAACTGGGCCAATTCGCCCTCCGTGGTCATCAACGCTAGCCAACCGCGCGAATTGAGCAGCTCACAAGCAGTCTGCAATACCTGTGGCATTTGCTCCACTGCGCGCATGGCGACGCAATCAAACCGCGCCGTCAACGATTCTGCGCGGCCGGAGTGAATTCCGCAGGATATTTCGAGAATTCGCACCGCTTCGCGAAGAAATGCAGCCTTCTTCCCCTGTGACTCCGCCAGGGTTACGGCGATCCCAGGGCAACAAAGAGCGATAGGTATGCCAGGGAACCCGGCTCCGGAACCGAAGTCGAGCAAGGTCCTGACCCCAGCAGGCAGGGCCCGGGCGCACACAATCGACTCCCCAAAGTGCCGGGAAAGAATTCCCTCTTCGTCGCGGATGGCGGTGAGATTCATCTTCGCGTTCCAACGCAGAAGCAGCGCCAGATAATCCGCAAACCGCGCACCCACTTCATCCGGAACTGGGACATGCCCCGCCGCAACAAGTAGCTCGTTGAGGCGCAATGTCACCTGGTCCGCACGCTCCCTCATTGCAGCTAATCCCCAACGCGTTTGCACGCTGTCGCGGGTCAAGTCCCAGACCGCAACATCGCAATCAGCCAGCGGCTAACGATTCTTCCATCCGGCGCGGCTGCCACGCGGCTGCCGCCTGGATAAATGAAGAGAAAATGGCGCGCGAGAACGCGCTCTCGGTGTAGGTCCGTTCCGGATGCCATTGAACGCCCACCACGAAATGATCCGCCGAGTCCAACTCGACTGCTTCGATCACATCATCCTGTTGCGACACGGCAGCCACTTTCAAATTGTGTCCCGCGACGCGAACGGCCTGGTGATGGCTGGAGTTCACGGCCACAACGCCCTTGCCGCCATCCTGAAGAAGCCCAGCCAGCCGGCTCCCGGGTGAGACCTGTACCGTGTGCGCTTCAATAACACCTCGCCCGGGCGCGTGGTTGATGCCCGTCTTGAGGTCTGTCTTGAGATCTTGGATCAACGACCCATTAAGCCAGACATTCAGAGTCTGGGCGCCGTGGCAAATGGCAAGTACCGGTTTATGAAGATTGAATGCATCTTGCAGTAACAGTTCATCGACTCTACCCCGTCCGGCATCGGCAGGGCCGCACTCGGGTATGCGCTTCTCGCCGTACCGCTCCGGGTCGACGTCAAAACCGCTGCCCGGCAACAACACTCCCTGCGACCCCTGAAGCAGCTTTGCCACCCGGTTCGGGCGCTCATGCAAAGGCACAAGAACCGGTGTCGCTCCGACAGCGTGCAAAGCGAAGAGGTACTGTGGAAGGGATCGTTGGTTATAAGCTGTGTCGGAGCTGGTTGGTTCGGGAATGGCAATGTGGACGGACATGGAGCAACCAGTGTAAGCCCACGGGCAAATGATGTGAAAGAGCAATAAGTTCCCCGCACCAATCCGTGCATAGGCCGGTCGTCACGCACCTCGGAGAGCGGGATTGTCTAGGCGAGAAAAGCTTCCGTTTCGCTGGACTCAACCAGAGAATTTGTGGACAGCGCTTGAATTGCGGCTCGCAGCCGTTCCGTCAACTCGTCGGTTTGGCGAACAGTCATTCCCGTCGTGTCGATCGCTTCACCGGCGGTGAGTGTCAGTTCTCCCGGATAAAGGTGTCGAGTGTGAATAGGCAACAGATCGTAGACGCCACTTAGAGCGATTGGCACCAGCGGGACTTGAGCGCGGATCGCAAGGTAGGCTGCGCCGGAGAGGAAGTTCTGAATTTGACCATCCGGCGTTCGTCCACCCTCCGGAAATACGAACAAGGGCATTCCAGACCGCAGAGCCTTCACGCCCAGGCCCAGGCTCGACAACGTCGAACGGGGGTTCCGAGTGTCGATTGGAATCTGGCCGGAACGGTCTAAGTACCATCCAATGAATACGATAGGCCAAAGTTCCTTCTTCGCCAGAATGCGAAACTGGAAAGGCAAAGCGGCGAAGACGACCGGTGTATCCATGTAAGACGTGTGATTTGCTGCGTAGACGGCCACCGGGTGTTGGCAAAGCTTGTCCGCGCCTTCAATTCGAAGCGAACATCCAGCGAAAACAAGCGCCGTTCGCGCCCAGAAACGGGCAATGCGGTGCTGAGCGCGGCCCTCTTTGTCCACGAGTGAAACCAGCAGCGATACCGACCCGCACAACGCAGTCGCCAACACCATTAAAGGGATATTCACGATATTGGTCCGCCAGCGATGCAGGCGCGGCAATGGGTCCGGCCGGCGGCTCATCGATGATCCTCAACCATTTGCAGCAGAAGCGAACGTGCCTCGCCCACCAGGTAAACCGATCCGGATACGACGACCTGGCCGCCGATGGCTTGATTTCTGGCCTCCTTCATGGCCTGGTCAACCGACTCGGCTGCTGTAGCGAGGGTCCCTGTCGCTTCTGCCGCGGCCACAATGTCGCGAGTATGCGCGGCGCGCGCCGTTTTGATGGGGGGAATGAGGACCAGGTCGAAGAGCGGAAACAGAATCTGCGCCATCTCCGCGACGGGCTTGTCGCGCAGGCAGCTGAAGATCAGGATTCGCGGCAGGCGCGCGCCGGCCACTTCGCCCGTCAATGCAGCGTTCAGGCCCGCCCGCAACGCCCAGGCTCCGGCAGGATTGTGCGCCACATCGAGAATCCATTGCGTATCGCCTGTTTGAATGCGTTCGAGGCGAGCAGGCCATCGCGTCTGCTGAATGCCGTCGGCGATCGAAGATGCAGTAATGGGAAACCCGTGGTGCTTTGCGAGCTCAACGGCTGCGGCAATCGCCAACGCCAGATTGCGATGCTGGTGGGCTCCCGCCAAGGGCGAATCAACTTTCACCGGTGCGTCTAGCGCCTGAATCCAGTGAGCCCCCGTCGCGGCAACGACAGGCATCGCAATACCACCAGGCATATACGGCACGGCACTCACTCCGCGCACGTCCAATTCCGCAGCAACTTCGCCCAGCGCGCGGTTGGCCTCCGGATGCTGCGGGAGCGTAATCATCGTTCCGCCCCGGCGCAGAATGCCGGCCTTCTCGCGCGTGATCGCTGCGATGGTCGATCCCAGCCACTCCATGTGGTCGAGCGAGATATCGGTAATGATTGATAGAAGCGGGTCGACGATGTTCGTTGCATCCAGCCGCCCACCCATACCTACTTCGAGAATCGCAATCTCCACCTGCGACTCAGCGAAGTAGAGGAAAGCCTGCGCCGTGAGGATCTCGAAGTAACTTGGCAGCTGCAGCAGCTGGCCCCTTAGCACCAATTCCTGCGCTGCATCGTGAACCTGGAAATAGGTCCGTGCAAACGCGTCGTCGTCGATCTCCGCCCGGTCCACGCGGATTCGCTCGTTCGCACG
>JBEKVS010000129.1:0-14563 GCA_049513795.1 Occallatibacter sp.
TCACCACAGGGTTTTTGAAGAAGCTGCCGGCGCTGCGGCAGTCCGGATCGCCTTCGACAATCAGCATTCCCTTGGCCTGCCGAATCCGCCGCACAGCAGCTGCGACCTCAAGCAGCGTCGGCTGTTCGCCCTCAGCGAGACCGGCCTGCACCGCACGCTGCAGCTCGGCATACCGCAGGGTCGGAACGCCACCGGGAGCGAGCCGATAGTCCACGCGGGTGACGATAAAGCGCCATCGATCGCCCGAGTTGAAGCGGCTCCGCCGGTAGGCAAATCCGCATTCTTCGCTTGGGATTTCAACGAAGGTTCGCTCAGTCAGATCGAAGGCCCTCACGCGCTCAATGACCGAGTCCACCTCCTGCCCGTAGGCTCCGACATTCTGCACCGGAGTTCCGCCCACAGTGCCTGGAATGCCCGCCAGGCACTCGACACCCGCGCAGTTCTCTTCGACGGTGCGCTGCACAAAGTCGTCCCAGTTCTCTCCGGCAGCCACCCGGTAAACCCGCCGCAAAGATCCCTCTGCGCCCGCAAGGTCGTCGGCTGAGACGCCATGCAGCCTCACGTGCAGCACCAGGCCATTGAACCCGACATCGGAGACCAGCAGGTTGCTTCCCCCGCCCAGCACAAAAAGCGCCAACCCGCGAGCGCGCGCCCAGTCCGTCGCCTCGACGATCTCGTCTTCGCTGGCCGCCTCGACAAACCATCGCGCCGGGCCTCCGACGCCGAGCGTGGTAAACGGCGCCAGCGGCTTGTTTTCTTCCACCTGCATCGAATCAAATCTACACGAGGCCCATGCCCGATGTTGCACCTGTTCGGTTTCGTATCAGACCCAATGTCGTTTTATGAGCGAGAACCGATTTCACGATAGAATGGTTGCAGGCACCTTTGTTGCCGGAGGCATACATGTACCCAGAAATGATGGTCATCCCCATGCGCGAAGAATTGACCCGCGCCGGCATCAACGAAACTCGCACCGCGGAAGACGTGGACGCGGCGCTCGCCCAGCCCGGCACAACCATGCTGGTGGTCAATTCGATCTGCGGCTGCGCGGCCGGCAAGATGCGCCCCGGCGTGCGCATGGCGCTCTCCAGCGCGTCCAACCAGCCCGACCAGAAGATCACCGTATTCGCCGGCCAGGATCGCGAAGCCACGGAGAAGGCGCGCAGCTACTTTGAAGGCCATCCGCCCACATCGCCGGCCATCGCCATTCTGCGCGACGGCAAGCTCGTCTACCTCATGCAGCGTTATGTGATCGAGCAATCGACTGCGCAGCAGATCGCCGGCGAACTGGTCCGCGCCTTCGATGAGTTCTGCGCCAAGACCACAGCCTAAGCTGAAGCCGTTAGACTTTTCGGATCGGGCCAGGATACCTGGCGATGACCGGATCGACGGTTAGCAATGTGATCCCTTCGACCATGGCCTGAGCAATCAGCATGCGGTCGAAGGGATCTTTGTGTATGGCGGGAAGCACGTCGACCTCAACCGCGTGCTGGCCCAGAACCGGTAACTCTTCGTAGCCGTCGTCGAGCATGGCTCGTCGCAAAACTCTCGGGTCAAACTCGAATCCTTTCCTTCCACGCCCACGCTTGATCGCGATCTCCCATATGCTCGCCGTGCTGAAGACAAGCCCATTCTGTCGATCTTCGAGGACCGATCGAGCTTCCATCGACAAGCGCCGATGCTGAAAATATGTCCACAGTATCAACTGTGTGTCGAGAAGTAGCCTCATTCTTCGTCTTCGCCGAGCATGAGCGCCTCAATCTCCTTATCCAGCTCCTTATCGATCTCGTCAAAATCGTCGGGAATTGTGTACATACCCTCCAAAAGGCCCAGCCGACGCTTGGCTGGTTGCGCAGGCGCATCGAGGCGCGTCACCTGCACCTTCGGCTTGCCAGCCTTGGCGATGATGAATGAGTCACCCTTTTCAGCTTCGTCCACGAGGCGAGAAAGATGAGTCTTGGCCTGGTGAATGTTGATGGTGCGCATGGATGGGTCTCCAAATAAACTAAGTCTACTTAGTTTAGTTTACTTGTGTTGAAGCGCGCAAGCTGGAGACGCGCCAAAAAACAGAACGGCCTCCCACGCGGGAGGCCGTTCTGCATAACTGATGCTCAGTCAGAACGCAGCATCCTACTTCGTTCCAACCGGCAGACTCTGCACCTTGCTATGTTTGAGCGAATATGTGAAGTAAATCACCAACCCCAGCAACAGCCAGCTCACCATGACCGCCCAGGTAATAAAAGCCAACTGGGTCATCAAATATCCAGCCGAGAGAATGCCCAGGATTGGCACCAGCGGCACCAGCGGCGTCTTGAAAGGCCGGTGCAGATCGGGATGGCGTACGCGCAGAACCCAGACACCCGCACAGACGATGGTGAAGGCCAGCAGCGTGCCGATGTTCACCAGGTCGGCGAGATTATCAATGGGCAGAAACGCGGGCATGACCGCGGCAAAAATTCCAAAGACAATGGTGGTAATCCACGGAGTGCGGAATCGGGGATGAATGGCCGACGCCCACTTCCAAAGCAGCCCATCTTTCGACATGGAGTAGAAGACGCGCGACTGGCCCAGCAGCATGACCAGCATTACCGTAGCCAGGCCGAATACTGCTCCAACCTTGACCATCGTCGAGCCCCATGAAACTCCCGTGGCATCGATGCCGATCGCCACCGGCGCGCCCACGTTCAGGGTGCTATAAGGCACGAGGCCCGTGAGCACGGTCGAGACCATGATGTACAGAACCGTGCACACGGCCAGCGAACCGAGAATGCCAATGGGCATATCTCGCTGCGGCTTCTTGGCCTCCTGCGCCGCGGTTGAGACAGCGTCAAAGCCGATGTAGGCAAAGAAAATGCGCGCCGCGCCGCGTGGAATTCCGCCCCAGCCGAAGTTGCCGTGACCGTCGGACGGCGGAATAAACGGATGCCAATTGGCGTTGGCAACCGCGGGGTGCTTGAAAAGGAACCATCCGCCGATGGCCAGGAACACGCCGACGATCCCCAACTTGACGATCACGATGGCCGAGTTGAAGTTGGCCGACTCCTTGATGCCGACGACCAGGATCGCGGTGATGACCATGACGATGCCAACGGCAATCAGGTTGCAAACTCCGGTGACATGCGGCAGGCTGGCAATGTCAACGCCGTTGGGAACGGTCATGGTCGGCATCCACGTGCCGTTGTAGCGGACCAGCACGTTGCCCGTAGTCGTCGTGAACTGAGGAGGAAGATAGATGTGGTATTGCTGCAACAAGCTGTTGAAGTATCCCGACCAACCGGAAGCGACCGTCGCCGCGCCAAAAGCATATTCCAGCACCAGGTCCCAGCCGATGATCCACGCCACCAGCTCGCCCAGTGTGGCGTAGCCATATGTATAAGCTGAGCCAGCGATAGGGATGATGGAAGCAAACTCTGCATAGCAAAGTCCGGCAAAGGCGCAGGTAATGCCGGCCAGCACAAAGCTCAACGCCACTGCCGGCCCAGCGTATTTGGCTGCCGCCTGCCCGGTGAGGACGAAGATGCCCGCGCCAATCACGGCGCCAATGCCCAGGGTGATCAGGTTCAAGGCGCCAAGCGAGCGCTTCAGCGTGTGCTCACCCTGTTCACATGCCTCCTGAGACAGCAAGGACATCGGTTTGATTCGAAACAGACTGGACATGGCTGAAGGACTTCCTCCGCGGGGTTTGAGATCGGTTTGAGTTGGACTCATCTTTGAACCTCACTCCAGGATTTTGCGAACTCGGATTTTGCGAACTCGGATCGTGCGAGCCAGGATGGCGTCAATCAGGAACCTGCGAATCAGGATCGTGTTGCTTCGGACCGTCTAGACCAGAAAAGATAAACTGGGATACCCAGCAGCACCAGCACCAGCCCCGGCCATGTGTACTGTGGCTTGTATCGCAATAATACGATACAAATCCAGGCCGCCAGCACAATATAGAGGCCGGGTAAAACTGGATAGCCCAGGGCCTTGTAAGGCCGCACCGCATTGGGGCGTTTGAATCGCAAAACGAACAAACCTGCAATGGTGAGGATATAAAAAAGCAACACAGCAAAAATAATGTAGTCCAGCAACTGGCTATAGGAGCCGGAGAGGCACAGGAAGGTAGCCCACACGGCCTGGATCAGCAAACCAGCGACCGGCGTCTTGAAGCGCGGGTGAAGCTTGCCGACAGACTTGAAGAAGAGTCCATCGCGGCTCATGGCATAGTAGACGCGCGCGCCGGCCAGCGTAAGACCGTTGGCGCATCCGAAGGTCGATACAAGAATGGCCGCCGCCATCAGCCAGGCGCCGCTCGAGTGAAAGATCTGCTCCAGGGCCGCCGTGCCCACGCGATCTTCCGCCGCGTATTGCACGCCACGCGCCAGTACGGTCGCGCCATGCGCATCGCCATGCAGCGGCAGCACCAGGATGTAGCCCAGCGATGCCAGGAAGTAGACGGTGAGCACAAAGCCTGTGCCCAGCACCAGCGACAGCGGAATATTCCGCTTGGGGTTCTTGACTTCGCCGGCGGTGAAGGTGATGTTGTTCCACGAGTCGGCCGAGAACAGCGATCCCACCTGCACCACAGCCAGAATCACGGCCAGGTTCACCAGCACGATGGGTCCGCCAATGCCCACCTGCACCGGATGCAGCGAGCCCCAGCCGGCATTCTTCCAGAACTGGCTCCAGCCGGGCCCAAAGTTCGCGACCCATGCGGCTTCCGTGCGTCCCACCGTAAACGCCAGCAGGATCAATGCGGCCAGCGAAAGCGCTTTGGCCGAGGTGAACACATTCTGGATCAGCGCGCCGAGCCGGACGCCAAACAAGTTCACAATGGCCAGGAAAAAGACCACAACCACACCGGTCAGATTGGCCGTGTTGATACCGATCTCCATGTTGCCCAGCACCATGGGCCCAATCTTCAGCGGCGGAACATGGGCAATGTGCAGCAGCCAGTGTGTCGTTGAAATGGTGGGAAAGAACACGCCGAGAAACTTGCCGAAGGCCACGCACACGGCGGCAATCGTTCCCGTCTGGATGACCAGGAAAAGCGTCCAGCCATAAAGGAAACCCCACAGCGGCCCCAGCGACTCGCGCAGGTAGACATATTGTCCGCCCGCCTTGGGCATCATGGCTGCAAGCTCGCCATAGCTGAGCGCGCCGATCATGGTAAGCACCGCCGTCACGATCCATGCGCCCAGGTAGAGCGCGGGCGAATCGGTACCGCGGGCAATGTCCGCCTCGACGATGAAGATGCCGGAGCCGATCATCGACCCGATCACCAGCGCCGTCGAAGAGAAAAGGCCGAGGCTCTGCACCATGCCCGGAGCGGCAGTCAGGCTAACGTCGGCCGGCGATTGGAACTCAGGTTGAGCCGTGCGGTCTGTGATCGTCACTTATTGAAAGTTTTAGCGGATTTTGGCGCCGCTGTCTTTAGTTTTCTTTCGAGGCCCATCAACGAGTGCCGGAACCCGCAGCTGTGGCGTACCCAACAACTCCAAATTCCCCACCGAACCTGGGGTGCCCCACCCTCGCCGCGTCTTTGTTTTTTTGCGGCTAGGGTGGGAAGCCAAGAACCTCAGGCCGTAGCCCGGAGACCACCCTCGCTTGGTATAAAGGATGCGCGACAGATCCCTCATCATTCCCTGTCGCGAGGAATCCCATGACCATGCATCCGATTCGAACGATCGTGCGCTCCGGTTTCACAGCCATGCTGCTCGCCCTTTGCATCGCTCCAATGCAAGCGCAGCAGCCCGCGCGCCCCGCCGTCGACCTGACCGTCACCAGCCCGGAATCCGTGGGCTTTTCGTCCCAGCGTCTGGAGCGCCTGCACGCGATGATGCAGGATGTCGTGGACAAGAAGCAGATTGCCGGAATCGTCACCATCCTCGCCCGCCACGGCAAGGTAATTGACTACCGCACCTACGGCCAGCGCGACATGGCCAGCGCCTCGCCCATGACCAAGGACGTAATCTTTCGCGACTACTCGATGACCAAGCCGGTCACCGGCGTCGCCATGATGATCCTCTACGAACAAGGCAAGTGGCTTCCTTCCGACCCCATTTCCAAATTCATCCCAGAGTTCGCCCACCTCAAGGTCTACACAGGCGTTGGCGCCGACGGCAAAATGATCCTCGTCGATCCCGATCACGCGCCCACCATGCGCGAACTGATGAGTCATACCGCTGGCTTCACATATGGGTTTTTCGGCAACACGCCCGTCGATACCATGTACCGCGACGCCCACCTCTTCGAATCCAAAGACCTTCATGAGTTCGTCGAAAAGCTGAGCAAGCTGCCGCTTCTCTATCAGCCCGGCAAGGGATGGACCTACTCCGTCTCCATGGATGTCGAAGGCTACATTGTCGAAAAGCTCTCCGGCCAGACGCTCCCCGACTTCATGCGTGAAAACATCCTCAAGCCCCTCAGCATGAAAGATTCGGGTTTCTACGTGCCCGAAGACAAGCGCAGCCGATTCTCTTCCGTTTACACCACCGGGCCCAACGGTGAACTCGCCCTGGCCACAGCCAGCCCTTCCGGCCGCGCCCCCGGCTACGCCACAGAGCCCACCATGCCCTCCGGCGGCGGGGGCCTGGTTTCAACCGCAGCCGACTACTACCGCTTCGCGCAAATGCTGTTGAATCACGGCGAACTTGACGGCAAGCGGATTCTCGCACCTTCCACCGTCAAGCTCATGACCTCGAATCACGTCCCCGCCGAGTTGCTCACCGGCCAGTTCAGAATCGGCGATCAAGTCATGCGCCCCGGCTTTGGCTATGGCTACAACTGCGCCGTGGTGTTCGACCCTCCGGAGGCGAACTTGCCCGAGGGCAAAGGCACCTTCTTCTGGGACGGCGCCGCGGGTACCTGGTTCTGGGTTGATCCAACCAACGACATCGTGTTCGTCGGCATGATCCAGCGCATGCTCGGACCGGCCAGCCCCCCTCTCGAATACGAAAGCCGTGCCCTGGTCTACCAGGCGCTGGTCGATCCGGCCAAATGACGCCAGCATGAAGGGTACGGGCTTTTAGCCCATACATCATCAAGGCCCTCAAATGAATGGGCTTTAGCCCCTGGGGCAACGTTCTTCGGGCTTCCCTCAACGGCTAAAGCCGAATGTCAAAACTTGCTCCCGACGTACGGGCTGAAGCCCGTACCCTTCTTCCTCAGCCCTCATCAGCCGATGGGCCGTACGAACCGGGGATCGGTTTGTCCAGGAGGCGAAGATACACGCCTAACTGCGCGCGGTGGTGGACCAGGTGATTGATCACCCAGGTGCGCCAGACCTCATACTTCGATCCGTTGATCCACGCCTGGCCGCCGAAGACAAACTTCCAGTTCTGGTCCCACTTCTCCGGCGCAAAGCCGGCCAGGATCTTTTTGACTTCGGCAGTCTGCGTGTCGAAGTTCTCAAGCATCGCCTGGGTTGAGGCGGGAATGTACGACTCGAATTTGTGATCTGCAGGGAATTCAAGCTTGTCCAAGGTGAGCGTGTGGTTTGCCCAGTCCCCGGCAGTCTCTGCAACATGCCCAGCCAACCGCCCCAGCTTCATGGACTTGGTGTGAGGTTTCCAATTGAAATCAGCGTCTGCCGGAATGGCCGCCAGCATCTTTCGCGTCGTGGCGACCTCCCGATCGTATTCGGCAATCAATTCTTTTTGAATGTCCATCGAGCAACCTCCAAGTTGCGAAACCCAGCATACCTTAAATTCAGACGAAAAGGCGAATAAAAAACGAAAATATAGATTCTGCACCTTTCGCGATGCAAAACCTCGGGTCTGATTCAATTTTGTGATGCTATGATGTGATACATGAAGACCGTTTCCGTTCGCGACCTGCGCTACGACTTCCCCAAGGTCGAGGCAATGCTCCGCTCCGGTGAGGAAATCCGCATCACCAAGCGCCGCCGCGTTATCGCCCGTCTGTCGCCAGAGACGACACCGGGACTTGCCGGAAGACCGCCTATTCCTGATTTTCTCGGCCAAATGCGGGCCAATTTTGGCGATCGCATTCTCGAAGTCACCGGCGCCGAAATCATCTCCGCCGACCGCGATGAGCGCTTTTAGTCGGAGATGATCTATCTCGACGCGAGCGTTGTCTTCTCTCTTCATTTTCGAGATAGGCATACCGCCGAGGCTCTTGATTTGGTCGGCAACGCGACCGAGATTCTCGTAGTTTCCGACCTCTGCGAGATGGAGACGGCCAACGCGTTCGCATTGCGTGTCTTCAGGGGCGAAATGACGAAGCGCAGTATGGACAACTCTTTGAGGAATCTCGAGTCGAACATTCGCTCCGGATTTCTGCTCTTCAGACCCATTCCGGAAGGGGTATTCACTCGTGCAAAGGCGTTATCAAGAAAAATCACACCTTCAATCGGAGTTCGAACAGCAGACCTGCTGCATATTGCCGCCGCGTTCGAACTCAGCGCGAAATCTCTCTACACATTTGACGTGAGACAGCACAGCGCTGCAAAGGCCGCGGGCCTCTCTGTGAACCTGCTACAAGCGGGCTGACGCCTTTCCGAGCTCGACATCTACCGCGGCAGCGCAAACGCCACATACGCTCCGCCCTGAGGACCTTTGGCATCGCGCGATCCACTGCAGGCGATGACTACGAATTGCCTGCCGTCAATCGAGTAGGTGGCGGGCGTAGCAACGCCCGAGAAGGGCAGGTCAGCTTCCCACAACAACCGCCCGTTGCGGGTATCGAAGGCGCGAAGCTTGCGGTCGTAGATGGTCGCCCCAATGAAAAGCACGCCGCCGGCCGTTACGATTGGACCGCCATAGTTCTCGGTGCCGGTGTCTCCCATTCCTTGCCCTGCAAGCGCTGGATAGTAACCGAGGGGAATCTTCCAAAGATACCTGCCGCTCTTCAGGTCGATGGCGTTCAGTGTGCCCCAGGGCGGCGCGATCGCCGGAAAACCGTCGGGGTCGAGAAACTTGCGGTACCCGGTAAAGATGTATTTCTCCTGGTCGTATTCACCCGCTTGCGGCTGTGGCCTGGGTTCACTCGCCGCTCCGAGAAAGCGCAGCAGAGCATCCAGGTCCGGACCTTGCACATCGGGCATGGCGGGCATGGTTCCCTTGCCATTCTGCACCATGTTGACAATCTGGGGCTTGCTCAACCGGCTGCCGACTCCGACCAGCATGGGGATTGACGGGGCATTCCCTTCCATGTGGTCTCCGTGGCATATGGCGCAGCGATCCTGGTAGACGGCCGAGCCGGCTTTATCGGTGGGCACTTGCGCAGTCATCGCCGGAACCGACTTGAGTTCTTTGCCTGTGGCCGCTGTTGGCGCTGATGAATCTCCGCCGCGAAGGAATTCAATGAGCGCTGAGATTCCCGCATCGTCGATGTTGGGGAAGGACGGCATGCGGCCGTTGCCCTTTTTCACATTGTCCGTAACCTGGTGTGCGGTCAAGCGGCTGAGCACGCCAACTAGGGACGGAAACGCAGGCGGCGCTCCCGTGCGATCGGTGCCATGGCACATGGCGCATTGGTTCTGGTAGATCTGCGCGCCGAGGCTCCCGCCGCGGATTGCGGCGACCAGGCCGCCGGTCCAAGCCATCTCGGTTGCGTTCACGTAGAGAACGTCGGTCGTCGGATCAATCGCAGGTCCGCCCCACTCCGCTCCGCCATCGTAGCCAGGAAACACAACCGTCTGCCTGTCCACCGCGAAGGGAAAGAACTGTCCATTGCTCCTGAAAGTTTGAAACTCCTTCACCGCCCATGCGTGCGCATCCGGGGTGCGCGAGGTGAGCATGTCTTCTGTCAGGCGCTGGCGCGCGAAGGGTTCGGGTAGGTCGGGCTTCGGCTGCGTCGGCGATGTAGCCTCGCCGGAGACGGTGCTCGTTGGGTAGGGTAACTCATGAATCGGAAAGAGCGGCTGGCCGTTGAGGCGATTGAACAGGTAGAGATAGCCTTGCTTGGTGGTTTGCGCCAGCGCCTCGATCGTCTGGCCGCCACGCTTGAGGGTGAACAGAGCCGGCTCGGATGGAAAATCGCGATCCCAGATGTCGTGATGCACGCCCTGAAAATGCCACAGCCGCTTGCCGGTGTTGGCATCGAGAGCCAGAATCGTGTTCGCGTAGAGATCGTTCCCGAGACGGTCGCCGCCGTAGAAATCGAACACCGCTGAGCCGGTGGGCGCGTAGACAATGCCGCGCTCCGCGTCGAGCGCCATACCGGCCCAGTTGTTGGCAGCGCCGGCGGTTTTCCACGCGTCGGCCGGCCAAGTCTCGTAGCCGGGTTCGCCGGGGTGCGGGATGGTATGGAAGCTCCATCGCAGCTTACCAGTGTGTACATCGAAGGCGCGAATATCACCCGGCGGTGCTGGATGGGTTTCCGGGTTGCGGCCTCCGACGATAATCATGTCCTTGTAAATGACGCCCGGCGTGGTGAGCACAATCGACTGCTGCTCGAAATCCCCGCGCAGTTCCTTGCGCAGATCGACGCGCCCACCCTCGCCGAAGCTGGCAATCGGCTTCCCGGTCTCCGGATCGAGGCAATAGAGGAAATTCATCACACCCGCGAAGAGCCGATTCTCCTTGCCATCCGTCCACCAGGTCATTCCCCGGCCCGGCTGATTGCTCTCCACGCCGGAGTCGAACTTCCACTTGAGCTTGCCGGTGGCTGCGTCGAGCGCGACAATCTTCAGCGTCGGCGTGTACGCGTAGAGCGATCTTCCGATGACCAGTGGGTTATCCTGGATGCCGCCCTTTTCGCCGGTGTCAAAGGTCCATGCCTGCTTCAGGCTGTGCACGTTGGCGCGATTGATCTGCGCCAGCTTGGAGTAGTGGCCGCCGTCGCGGCCTCCGTTGTAAACCGTCCAGCCGGTTGTCGAATTCTGCGCGGCAGAAGACCCGCACAGCGCGGCCGTAAAGGCTGCCGCGGCGAGAACACGTTTCGCTTGCACCATGCTGCTCCCGGTTCGCTACGCGGTGTACTTGATGATGGTCATGAAGCCGTAGTCCATGTGCAGTTGCTGGTGGCAATGCAGCAGCGTGTTGCCAGGATTGTCGGCTGTGAAGTCGACGGCCACGGTCTGCAGGGGCATCACGTTGATCACGTCCTTGCGCAAGCCGCTGAGGTCTTTCGAGCCGATCTTCGTCACTTCAAACGTGTGCCGATGCAAATGGATGGGATGCTGATCGCCACTGCCGTTGCGCAGCAGCAGCCGATACCGCTTGCCTTGCTTGACCTTGATTGGATCGACATTAGGCCAGGATTGATTATTGATCGTCCACGTGTCGAACTTGGATCCCTTCTGCGCGCCGATGTCGTGGAAGGTGAGGGTCAACGTCTCATCGGGCGCTGGAGCGGGTGCGGCGCTTGCCAACGCGAATTGGGTGTAATCCCATTTGGCCGGCACCGGATCGTTCCAAACCGGCGCACCCGTTTTGCCGGCGTACTCGACCACAATGCCGAGCCCCATCTTCCGCGCCTCGGGCAGAATCGATCCCAATACCCAAACACCGGGCGCATTCATCTCGACAACTGCATCTACACGCTCGGCAACGGCTAGCGAAAGTACCTCGACCGAGGTCGGATTGGGCACCGGGTTGCCATCCGTGGCGATCACCTTGAAGGTATGGCCGGGGAGCGCGAGGACAACATTCTCCGTCGCGCTCGCGTTGAGCAGACGCATGAAGATGCGCTGGCCCTGTTTCACGCGAATCGGTTCGCCCGCACCCAGCATGTGCTGATTGACGGTGGCATACTTGTAGCCCACGTCGGAGCCCGTCGTAAGCGGCAAATTCGAAGACTCATCGCGCATCGTCTGCACCATGGGAACGAACGAGCCTTCCCAGTGATGGATGGCGAGAAAGATCTCCTGGTCGTAGTGGCCGGGATCGTCCTTGCCATCGACGAGCAGAAAGCCAAATTGTCCGCTATAGGTGCCGAGCGAGAGATCGCCGCCTGCGCCGGCATGGGTGTGGTACCAGCGCGTACCGGCAGGCTTCGGCGTATACGTGTAGCGCAGTTGACTGCCCGGCGCAATCATCGGCGAGCCCTCTTCCATGGCGCCGTCGTTCAGCGAATCAATAGCCAGCCCATGCCAGTGCACAATGTCGGGGTTCGCACTCGCATTGGTGACGTCGATGTTGACCGGGACGCCCTCACGCACCCGCAACACCGGACCCGGGACCTGTCCGTTGTAGGCCGTGGTCTTGACCACAACGCCGGGTGCAATCTCCAAACTGCAAGGTTCTATCTTGATTGAATAGTCCGCCTTGGATTGCGGTACCGCGAACGACGCTGCGCGCAGAAACTTCGGAGCCAGAGAAGCCACCACCAACCCGCCACTAGCGGCCAAGCCCCCTGCCCTTAGAAACTCTCTACGACCTCTAGGTGCGCCCGCTCCCATTCGCCACTCCCTCCGCACTCGCAACGAAGCGATTGTTACATGCCGGATGGATGCGCGGCAAAGCAGAACAGCCGCTGCAGTTGGGTGCTCATGCGGCCACCACGAGAACGAGACTAGATGAGCCGCGACGATGTGAAGGACGAGGAAAAATCCTCCTTGAAGCCGGCAACAGGTTTGCCGTCCGGGTTGCGGTCTGGATCGGGAACAGGTGATCCGTTCCCCGGCACATTGACCGATAGCGCCAGTCGCGGGTTGGGCGTTGGAGCGACACCAATGTAATCCCCATGATCGAATGCCCAGCCATCGGGAATTTGGTACGGCGCCACAAATTGAGCCGTTGCTGTTGGATCGCTTGGTCCCGACCGTCCCAGCGCCGAACGAAACCATGGATGGTGTGGGCCAAGCAGTTCACCAAAGACGTTGCCTATGGGAAACAGATCTTTAAGAACCTTGTCTTCTCGCGATGCGAGCACCGAAATCTTGTCCACCGAGTTCGCGGCGCTCTTAAACTCTCCCGTCAAACATGAGTCATCAATGGCCCCGGCCATGATAATCAACTGGCTCACCTTCCGCTGCATATGCGCGACGGCTGACAGGATCACTCGCACGCCGAGACTGTGCGAGGCGAAGCTGATGCTCGCGGCGGAGGCGAAGTTAGTGTCGAGGAAGGGCCCAAGAAGGATGCCCGCATTGTCTGCGACGCTCAATTCTTCCGGATAATCCGCCCCGTGCAGCCAAATCGAATCGCCGGGCCAAAGCAGGCCTATGAAGACGCTCGACGGGGGCAGCCTTAGCATCTGGCCCCAGTTCGACAGGCAGTTGATTCCGTCGGCGCGATTGACATTGAAGCCATGTGTGCCGATCAGCACGTGCTGGCCTTGAATGTAGTTCTTCAGCACGGTGAGCGGGTCGACCGGATTCGCGGCAAGTGGAGGAGCCGGCGGCGGAGCCTGGTAGACTGCAACCGACGTAGCCAGTTCCCCACCGACGGGCCACAAGCGAAGATCGAGGAATTGGGTCATGGCAGCCTATTTCTTAATCGCTTGCATGGTGTTCACAGCCGTAGCGAGCGCACTTGAAAGGTCTTTTGCGATGGGAGCCAGTGGCGTGGCCAACACTCCCACCAGCACTGCTTCGGCCATCGCGCGGGTCCACCAAAAGTCGCCGAATCCTTGCCCGCTCAATTGCCATCCCGCGAAAAACGCCAGCACAACCGCGAACAAGGATGCCCAGATGCGGGTCCAGTTGGTGTACTTCTGGTCAGAGTTCTGGTAAACCTCGTCTAGCAGGGCGGTCAGAACAAAATCCAGACGGCCGTACACGTCGCTCTCGCCTGGCGCCAGCGGCGTGCCGGCCGCAATCTTCGTGGCAACGTTCGTCAGTACCGTCGCGTCCACCCCCGTCAGCGCCGCAAGCGTCGGAGCATTGGCGGCTGTCAGCCCCTGCTTGATCAGTGACTTCGCGATCGCCTTCTGGCTGGAGAGATCCTTCCCGTTATACCAATTGGCCTTCAGCGTAGCAACGATCTTGGCCTGGCTCAGCCCGGCCGCGGGTGTGCCGGGAGTCAGCGATTTCACGGCGGTTGCAATCTGCTTAAATCCGATCCGATTCACTCCGCCCCAGAACGGCTTGGTGGAATCCACCAGCCCAAAGGCCGCGGTCCCCAGACCGCCGATCGCCGTGATCACGCGCGGAAGATCGTTTAGAACACTCGCAAATGCTGGAGGAGCTGACTGTAGGATGAGCATTTCTTATCCCCCTGGATTTGTCGCCTGATTTGGTTGCACAACAATATAAGCGAAAACGCGCGTTGGGGGGGGACATTTTTTCTGGAAAAGAAAAAGGCTGAGGCCCTTGCAAGGATTTCAGCCTGGGTTGTTGCACTTTATTGGATTTCTGCGATCCCGCTCGTCTGCTCAAAAACCGCTCCATGAACTTGGTATCGAAATCGCCAGCGCGGAAGTCGGGGTCGCCGAAGATCTCCCGGTGCATCGAAACGGAGGTCTCGATTCCCTGCACCACAAACTGGCTCAGCGCGCGCTCCATCTTGGCAATCGCTTCTGCCCGGTCGACGCCGTGCACAATCAGCTTGGCGATCAGCGAATCGTAATACGGTGGCACAACGCCTTCCGCATACTGCGCCGTATCCACGCGCACGCCGTTGCCGCCGGGGACATTGAAGGCCGTGATCTGCCCGGCCGAAGGCGTGAACTT
>JBEKVS010000130.1:0-14547 GCA_049513795.1 Occallatibacter sp.
CAATTGCCCCCGTTTATCGACATGATCAGTTATGCGAGTAACAAGAATCTGCAGCCCACCCAGGTAAGGCAGGAGACTTTGGGCGTCCGGCTATGGCAGGCTAACTGGGGCACACTGGACGCCGACAGTTACTGGAAGAGTTATCGCCATGAAGCTGTTTCCACCGAATATCCGGCGCTGATGTTATCCAATCTCGTTGATACGCTGGGGCAGGGTTTTGTATGGCTGCCACTTGCCAGTGCGGGTACTGCTCAAGCACGCGGACTGGAACTGTCATTGCGCGCCCACTGGCAGAACCGCATGAAGGGTATGCTTTCATTTGCCCGCTCGCAGAGCACGTACCGGGCCCTGGATGGAATCCGTCGCTCCTCCAATTTTGACACTCCCATGATGGGAAACGCTGCGGGCAACATTCGTTTGCCGTTCGCCATGCAACTCGATCTGCGCGAGACGGTGGCCAGCGGGCGGCTCTATACCCCGTTTGATCTTGTGGATTCAAATGCGCAGGGCAGGGGCATCTATGATCTGAGCCGCATCAATGCTCTCCGCGGGCGAGTGTATAGCCGCCTCGACGCGGAACTGGAGCGTGACTTTCACTTCGAGAAAGGTACGTTAAACATCCATGCTGGCGCGGAGAACATCTTGAATCGGGGCAACCTGCTGGGCTATCTGTGGCTCGATAACTGCAAGCTTGGAGAGAGTTGCGCCGTCAGTGGCGGAGAGCCCTTCGAAAAAGTCGACCAGATTGGGCGCTACCCGGATGTCAGTCTGCGGTACGAGTTCTAGGGCCTTTCCGAAAATTTGAACGGCAGGGTGTTCATCCCGTGTGAAGTTGCCCTGAAACGAAAAGGGGATTTGCCGTTGGAGGAAGCGTCTTTCTCGGGTTGCATTCCCTCGGCGGCTAAAGCCGAACCCCAAAACTCATGCTTGCTGTACGGGCTGAAGCCCGTACCCTTTGATCGATACACAAATTCAGCACGTGCAAATACACGAAAACCGGAATCGAAATCCCGGTTTCGGTGCGCATGAGCGAAAAAGAACTGACTGCGATTTTGAAAGCTATGCCTTGGCGGTGGCCAAGGTCTTGAGGCGGGCGTTCAGGCGGCTCTTGTAGCGCGAAACGGTGTTCGAGTGCAGCACGCCCTTCTGCACGCTCTTGTCGAGCACGGAGACGGTGGCGCGGTACTGCTCCTGGGCAGCCTTGACGTCGCCCTTGGCGAGAGCCTCGCGCAGGGTCCGCAGGCTGGTGCGCACGCGGCTGCGGTTGGCGCGGTTGACTTCGGTGCGGGTTACGGTCTGGCGGGCGCGCTTGAGCGACGATACGTGATTTGCCATTGTTTTTCCTTAGTCTTTGACCCCTATTTTCCAAGGCATGCTAGCCGCGGCAGGGGGAGATGATGCGGGGTCAGAAGGCAGGTCGATCCGCATCCCTCGCAATTTCTTAGTCTACGGGAAATTGGATCGGGGGTCAATCCGCTTCGGGGTTGGCGACTTCACTTCTCCGAGTGGCAAATTTGCCTCCTTTTTTGGAGCAGAACAGGGCGAATTGGACGTGGTTGATCGCGTAAGTCGTTTGTTTTTGCATGGTGAAGTGAGTTTTTTGGGCCTAACATGCTTGTTTTGAAAGTGCTAGGCGATTTCAGGGGGAGGGGGTGGGGTACGGACCTTCCTAAAACTTTCGCCGTCCCGCTCCGAAAGCTCTCAAGGATCGATTGTGCGCCTGGGGCGGAGAATTTTATGCAAGGACGGCGGCAAGAAATCCGAATTGATGGGCTCTATTGTGGTTGACAACATATAAGTAGATGCTTATATGATTGTTCATGCAAGTTGATCTGATGAAGGCGCTGGGAGATGGGACGCGGCTCGAGATCTTCGAGCGGCTCTGCGCGCGGGAGTACACGGTCGGAGAATTGAAGGCGTGCTTCGATGTTTCGCAGCCGGCCGTTTCGCAGCACCTGGGGGTTCTGAAACGGTGCGGGCTGGTGAATGAGAGGCGCGTGGGGCGGTTTGCCCACTACCGGGGACGGCCGGAAGGGTTGCAGCCGATGGTGACGTGGTTAAGCCATTACAAGCGATTCTGGCCGGAGAGGCTGGAGGCGTTGAGCGCGATGTTGAAGGAGATGCCGGATGATGATGCGGGGCGATGAATCGATTGTGGTGGATTATGTGCTGGCCGCGCCGCCGGCAAAGGTGTGGCGCGCGCTGACCGATCCGGCATTGCTGGGCGAGTGGCTGATGCCGAACGACATTGCGCCGGTGGAAGGGCACAAGTTCGCGTTTCACTCGGCGCCGCGCGGAGACTGGAACGGCACGGTGGATTGTGAAGTGCTGGAAGTTGTGCCGGAGAAAAAGCTGGTTTATGCATGGGGTGGGGGATCGGCAAAGAATGACGGCTACGGCCACAAGATCGAAACGACCGTGACGTGGACGCTGGAGCCGGCGGCAGATGGCGGGACCTTGCTGAAGCTGGTTCATTATGGATTCCACCCCGAGGATTTTGCTTACAAGATGATGGGCGATGGGTGGAGGAAGAAGGGCGAGGCGATCGATCGCGTGGCGTCGGCGGCGATCTAGGGCCGTGTGGGGAATTGGCTCTCGAACGCCGCGGCACGTGCCGCGATGGCGCTGAGACCGGAACAGGCCCCGGGAATAACCGGGAGGGCGTGCGACCGTCAGGTAACCGCCGTGGCACGACGGTCATCTAAATTAATCAAGCGAAGGATTGACGCCGTGCGATGTTGGCGCTAGTCTCAAGCGCAGATACCCGATTTGGTCGCCCACGCCATCCCGCGGTTTCGCCATCGAGCGCAGAGCCCCGGCTCGGCCTTGGAGATCGTCCACAGGCTCCCGCTTAGTTCCCGATTTCAATTTTGCTTATCGAAACCCGATACGCCGCTGTGTTTCCCCGACGATCGGGCGCCGGTTGGTTCGGAGCTGCCTGATTTCCCGACACGGTTTGCCGATAGACCCTACAAAACCGCCCCGGATGCTGCTCCATTGAGCCGCACCCGGATTCCTTCAACTCAACCGCACGGCACTGGAGGCTGCTGAATCCTTTGAAGATCGCCCTGGAGATCACGCCCAACCTTGAGCCCTTGTTCGGGACTCGCGATGAAAACCTAAGGCTGATGGAAGACCGGCTCGGCGTGCGGATCGATTTGCGCTCCGATGCGGTTCATGTAGAAGGGCCGGAAGAGGGCGTGGCGCGCGTACAGCGCATCTTCCAGGATTTTGAGGCGTTGCGAAAACAGGGTATCAATCCGCACAACGGGGAACTGAACGGGATGCTGCGCCTGGTGGTAGCGGATGCGGCGACTACGCTGCGCGGGTTGGCGGACAGCAACAAGCAGCGCTCGGCGGGCGTGAAGCGGACGGTGCAGCCACGCTCGATTAACCAGCGCAAATATGTTGAGGCCATTGAGCAGAACGATATGACGTTCGGCGTCGGACCGGCTGGTACCGGCAAGACGTATCTTGCAGTAGCCATGGCGGTTGCGGCCATCAATGCCAAAAAAGTAAGCAGAATTGTGCTCGTCCGGCCGGCGGTCGAGGCGGGCGAGAAGCTTGGCTTTCTGCCCGGCAGCCTGCAGGAGAAGGTCGACCCTTATCTACGGCCGCTCTACGACGCGCTCTACGATTTGCTGGACGCCGACAAAGTGGACAAGATGCTGGAGAAGAACGTGATCGAGGTTGCGCCGCTGGCCTTCATGCGTGGCCGGACGCTGAACGACGCGTTCATCATCATGGATGAAGCGCAGAACACCACGGTCGAGCAAATGAAGATGTTCCTCACGCGCATGGGGGCCAACTCCAAGGCCGTGATTACAGGGGATATCACGCAGATTGACCTGCCCAATCCGCGCAAGTCGGGCCTCCTGGATGCGATCAATGTGCTCGATGGCGTAGAGGGCATTCAGTTCTGCCATTTCGAGGATTCCGACGTGGTGCGTCATGCCCTGGTGCAGCGGATTGTGCGGGCGTACGAGTCGGCGCGGCCGCAGCAGCAGGAATTGCCGCTGGGACTTGGAGAATCGATGGACGGAGCGGGGCAGGCGTCTGATGGCCGAACGCAGGCGGGACGGACTCCGATTCCGGCGCAGCACGCGACGAAACCGCAGTAGAAACGACTTCGCGTAGAATTGCAGATGAATCGGGGGCGGGCTCCAAGCTCGACCCCGAGCACGATGATCCTGCTTGATCCAGATCTGGAGCCTCCCGCCGCGGCGGACGCGCCGACGAATTCGTCGGCGACGCAGGCTGGCGTGTCCGGCCGAGCTCGATCCCCCAAGGCAACTTCACCCCATTTCCGCATGCCGTCCGCGCGGACGGTTGGGTGGTTTCTTTCGGTTGCCCAGAAGGCGGTGCGGCTGAAGGGTCAAGTGACGGTGCTGCTGACGACCGATGCGGCGATCCAGAAGCTCAACCGGCATTTCCGGGGCAAGAACAAGGCTACTGATGTGCTGTCGTTTCCGGCTTCGGGAGTGGGTGCGGAGGAGATCGCCGGCGATCTGGCCATCAGCGTGACGACGGCTTTGCGGCAGGCGGCCGAGCATGGGCATTCGCTCTTGACGGAGATCAAGGTGCTGATCTTGCATGGATTGTTGCACCTGGCCGGATACGACCATGAGGCCGATGCGGGGAAGATGGCGCGGCGCGAGCGGTTGGTGCGGGCCAAGCTGGGACTTCCGCAAGGGTTGATTGAGC
Organism: Occallatibacter sp.; assembly: GCA_049513795.1. Lineage (GTDB taxonomy): Bacteria > Acidobacteriota > Terriglobia > Terriglobales > Acidobacteriaceae > Telmatobacter. The sequence continues at coordinate 4,705 of JBEKVS010000130.1, forward strand.
GGGCTGGAAAGTCCCGGAAGCATGCCTCGGGGGCTAAAGCGTCTTCTTCTTCTGCCGGAGTGAATGTACGGGCTAAAGCCCGTACCCTTCACGCTGAAGCCCTTTCCCTTAACCCAAAAGCCCGCACCCTTCGCGCGATGAAGGCGAAGCAGCTATGAGCGGGCTCGCCATTTCGATGGTGCTGTTGCTGGCCGCGATTGAGACGCTGGCCAGCTACATGACGCGCGTCTACGCGGAGTTCGGCAAGATTCTAGCGCGGGAAATCGAAGAGAATCTGGATGCGTGGGAAGAGCTGATCGAACCGCAGCTCGGACTGACGCGCGAACATGCGGCCATTGGCGCAGCGATTCTGCAACAACTGGCGCTGGGCATTATTGCTCTGGAATTCGGCGCGGTGCTGTTCGATCGCGCACCGCACCTGGCCCGGCCAACGTATCCCGAAATAGCCCAGGCGGTGCTCGGCGTGGTGCTGGTGGTGGTGTTCTGCAACCAGTTTTTGCCTTCGCTGCTGTTCAATCGCACGCGCGGGCGCTGGGTGCGGAGGATGGTTTGGCCCATACGGCTGCTGCTCTGGCTCATGTCGCCGATCACCGTCTTTGTGCGCTTCTTTCTTTCCATCGCTTCTTTGGCAGAAGAGCCGGTCAGCGAGGAAGAGGAAACGGCCGTCGATGTGGAGGCGCTGCTCGAAGCCGGTGAGGAAGAGGGCATTCTCGAGGAGAGCGACCGCGACCTGGTGCGCTCGGCCGTCGAGTTTGGCGACAAGCTGGTGCGGGAAGTGATGACGCCGCGGCCCAGGGTATTTGCCGTGCCCGAATCCATCACGCTCGAACAATTTCTGGAGCAGTTGCGCGAGCACAACTTCTCGCGCGTCCCGGTATATTCCGGTTCGCTCGATAATGTAACCGGCATCGCGTTTGCGCACGATCTCTTGCAAATTACCGACGAGGAAGCGCGGACCCGCACCGTGGCCAGCATGGAGCGGGAGGCGGTTTTTGTGCCCGAGACCAAGCGCGGGTACGAGCTGCTGCGCGAGATGCAGAGCGAGAAGCAGCACATGCGCATCGTGATCGACGAGTATGGCGGCGTGGCTGGCCTGGTGACGATCGAGGATCTGCTGGAAGAGATTGTGGGCAACATCCGCGATGAGCACGAGGTTGAGGTTTCGATTGAGGAGCCGCAGCGCGAGGCGAACGGCGTGTGGCTGGTGCCAGGCAGCTTTCCCGCCGGCCAGCTGGCCGATCTTTTCGGCGAGCCGGTGGAACTGGGCGAAGACTACGAAGCCACAACTCTCGGCGGCCTGGTGAGCGAGATTGAAGGGCGCATTCCGCTGGCCGGCGAAGTGGTCCTGCTTGAGTCCGCCGGTCTGCGCATGGAGATTGTTGCTTCCACCGATCGGCGTGTGGAGCGCCTGCGCGTGTTTCCGCCCGCCGCTTCTTCGCTTACGACTTCCGCAGCAAGCCTTTCATGAGGGCCGCCCGGCCGCTGATGCGCAGGTCGGTGTGAGGCAGGCGGCGGCCACGCTCGAAGACCGCCATGCTGTCGTAAAAATGCATGGACAGAGTTGAATGCGTGAACGCGGTGGGCGGCAGCGCGTCGCGGGTCCAGTCGGCGTTGAGTTCGTCGATCAGGTTCTTGCATAACTCAATGAATGTGCCTTCGCGCTTGAGGCCGCCGCCGAACTCTTCCCAGTAAGCGGTGTGCAGGTCTTCGACGAGATAGACGCCGCTGGGCGAGGTGCGCGGATAAAGGAAACGGAACGTCTCGACCACGTGAGCCATCTGATGGCTGCCGTCATCGAGCACGATGTCCGGTGTTCCGAACTCGTCGAGAACCGATTGCAGAAAGGCTGTGTCGGCCTGGCTGCCGATTCTAATTTGGATTTGATCTTCTTCGAATTGCTTGCACTCCGCGTTGACGTCCAGGCCGACGATCTGTGCGTGCGGGCCGAGGTAGCGCTTCCACATCTGCGCCGAGCCGCCGCGGCCGCATCCGATTTCGAGAAACACAAGCGGACGATTCACAAAGCGGCTGAAGTGCGCTTCGTACACGGGAAAGTAATGCTTCCACTTATGAATGGTGCGCTGCTTGTTGTTGACGAATTCGGACCAGAGGGTCAATCGGCTCTTTATCCTTCGCGCACGGGGAATCTTCCTACCACTGTCTGGATATTAGCTTGTCAGATCGAGTCCATGGTTGTCTGCCTTCCAGGCGCGCCATTCATCGGCACTTATCTCCCATTTCTCCGACGGCAGGCGGCCGCAGACGTAATCTTTTTCAATTTGCGCAACGACGCGCATGCCCTGCTTCTGGGAGATGCGGCGCGAAGGCGCATTGGCAATGGCCTTGGAAGTTCGGAGAACAGGGAACCCGAGGGTCTCGAACCAGTAGTCATTGGCCCATGCGCAGGCTTCGCTCATCAGGCCTCGACCGTGCCAGGGAAGGCCGAGCCAGAAGCCGCGGTTGTACTCTTCGCCTTGCTCGAGGGCGATGACGCCGATGACTGCGATGGGTCGGTGGCCATGCGGATGGTCCAGTGCCAGCCTGTTTCCTGCTCCATGGCCGGCAGGACGATGTCGCGGCAGTATTGCAGGGCGCCGTCGTCGGGGTATGGCCAGGGCACGGCTTCCCTGGCCAGGTAGCGCACGATCTCCCAGTGTGGAAAGAGCAGCTGAATCTGACCGGCGTCGGCCACTTCGAGCGGTCGCAGCAGCAGGCGCCTGGTTTTTCCTTCTCCTGTTTTGCCTTGATCACAGCAAAGATCGTAACAAGCACCACACGCCGATCCGCGATAATAGAAAGTCAGGAGCAAAGAAACCTTTTGAAATCTGGATTTGTTGCCATTTTAGGCCGGCCGAACGCCGGCAAGAGCACGCTGCTGAACGCTCTTACGGGCGAGAAAGTGGCCATTGTCTCGGCCAAGCCGCAGACCACGCGCAATCGCATTGCCGGGGTGGTTGAAGTGGAAGCGCAGAAGGGCGTTCATCCGGCCGCGCAGATTGTGTTTGTGGATACCCCCGGGGTGCACAAGCCGGGGTCGCATCTGGACCGGCGCATGTTGCAGGAGGTTTACGAGGCCCTGGAGACGCGTGACGTGGTGCTGGTGTTGATGGATGCTACGCGGAAGGTGCAGTTGGAGGCGGCTGCGGAGTCCGTGAATGTGAGTTCAAGCGGAGATGCACAGGACACAACCTCAGGGGCTGAAGCCCCGGCTCCTTCAGCGGATCTCAATGTCGCGGTTAAAACCCCGACCTACCTTTCCGAGAGCCGGGTGCCCCAGGTCTCGCCTTTGAGACCTGGGATTTCACCGACGCCTGCCTCAGCGAAAAAACAGGAGCGGACGAACTGGGCCAGCGAAGACGAGTTTCTCTTTGGGCTGATTCGCAAGGTCGATTGCCCGGTCTTCTTGGTGCTGACGAAGATTGACCTGGTGCCGAAAGATCATCTATTGCCGCTGATCGACACGCTGACGAAGCACTTCAATTTTGCCGAAATCATTCCCGTCAGCGCACGCAAGCGGGACGGGCTCGATCTGCTGGTCGAGAAGATCGTCGCAGCGCTGCCCAAGGGCGAACGCTACTATCCGAAGGACCAATATACCGATCAGCCGCAGCGCTTCATGGTGGCCGAGTTGATACGCGAGAGCATCCTGGTGGAGACCGGCGAAGAGGTTCCCTACGCCGCGGCGGTGGTGATTGAGCGCTTCGAAGAGCCGAAGCCGTTCGTTCCGAGGAAAAAAGGGGCAGTGCCTGCGCGGGCCCGGCTGACGCGCATTGCCGCCGCCATCTACTGCGAACGCGATGGGCAAAAGGCGATCTTGATCGGCAAGGGCGGCGCGAAGTTGAAGGAGATCGGAACCGGGGCGCGGCGAAAGATCGAATCGCTGCTGGGAACGCGGGTCTATCTGGAGCTGCATGTGATCGTCGAGCCCAACTGGCGCGAGTCGAAGAGCTTTGTTGAGTCGCTCGACTGGCGGAACCAACTGGAGCGGTTGGGCGTAGATCAAAGTGGAGAGACGGAACCCGGCGAGGAATAGCGGGCGAAGAAGAGCAGGTTGGCAGGTTGACCGCGAGGATTTGTTTCCAAAGCCGGAAACTCAGGCCGGGAACCTCAATTCAAACGGTTGCACGGCGCCCATTTCTGCCGGTTCTGGTCTAATGTCGTAAGGCGCATGAACATCGTTCGAAGAGCCGCAACGCTTCACTCGCGATGGAAGACCCTGCTGGGAGCGATGGCTTGCGCTTGCGTTTTTCTTTTTTGCGCCGGGCTGGATGCGCAGAATTCGCCTTCCAATGGCGGTGCGCCGGCCGCTAACTCCACGAATATTGCCAGCCCGGGCAAGCCGCACGAGGTCGTCGAACTGGAGGGCCCGTGGCGCTTTAACGTGGGCGACGACGCCGACGGCAGGCTTGGCTGGTCGTCCTCCGCCTTCGATGATTCTCATTGGTCCCAGGCAACGCTGAGTCAGTCGCTGACCGAGCAGGGTTTCGACCCTTATACGGGCTATGGGTGGTATCGACTGCGCCTGCGGCCGGAACAGCTTGCGCAATGGGGCGGGCTTTCAGCTAACTCGCCCGGTAACGCGCAGGCGGCTGATAACACGCAAATGGATCTTCTTGTAACTGGAGATTCAGTGGGGCAGCTCGCGGTATTCGTCAATGGAATGCTGGTCGGCGAGACCAATGGAATGCGATCGACGGTCGTCTCCGACCAGCCGCGAATGTACGCATCGCCGCCGCTGGTGGTGCATCTGGGGCGACCGGCAGGGGATGGCACATTTGAAATTGCCATTCGGAGCTGGGCCGGCCCGAGTCTTCCCATCCACCGCGGCCTGTTGGCTAAAGTGGAACTTGGCGCGCAGGCCGATATTGCCGACCGGCTTGTTGCCGCTACCAACCAGCAGTGGGTGCAGCACGAAATTGCTGGCGTAGTGGTAAGCTTTTTATTTTTTTGCGTAGCCATGCTGGGCGCAACGCTCTTCATGGCGCAGCGCAATCATTCTGAATACCTGTGGCTCACGCTGATGTGCCTCACGGTTGCATTCACCGGCGCCGAAGAGTTTGCTTTTCGCCAGGCGCTGCTGCCTAACTCCGTTTTCAATGTGCTCAACCTGTGGATGGGCCGTATCTTCATGGCCGTCACGCTCGAGTTTGTGTTGCGCTTCACCGGCGGAAGCCTGCGCAGAGCAGTCCGCGTTGTCCAGGTATCGGTGCTGCTGTTGCCGTTTCTTTCATTTCTGGGCATCGAGCATGTTTACGGGTACTTGTCGGTCTCGGCGGAGGTGGTATTTACGGCGCTGGTATCCGTGCTGCTGTTTCGCGCCTGGCGTCGCGGATTGCATGAAGCCGGCGTGATGCTGGTGCCTTTCATCCTCGCGGCTACGGCCGATTCTCTGGATACAGTTCTTGGCTACCTGGCCAGCAATCATTGGATCTCGCAGCGGTTTGCTTACCATCAATTCCATCTTGGTCCGGTCGAGTTTCCGCTCAGCATCGTGACGTATTCGATCTTTCTGGGCAGCCTGCTGGCGGTGATTCTTTACCGCTTCATCAACGTCAGCCAGGAGGAGCAGCGCTCGATGGCGGAGATTGAAGCCGCGCGCAGCGTGCAGGCCATGCTCATTCCCACCGAGCTGCCTTCGAACCACAACTTCATGCTTGAGAGCGCCTACCTGCCGGCCAAGGGGGTGGGCGGCGATTTCTTTCAGGTGTTGCCGCTGAAGGACGATTCGATCCTGGTGGTGGTGGGCGATGTAAGCGGCAAGGGATTGCAGGCGGCCATGAGCGCCAGCACGCTGGTGGGGGCGCTGCGCAACGAGCTTTCGAGCGATCCGGCCACGGTACTCAACCGGCTCAACAACGTGCTGCTGGGCGCGGCCGCGCGGCCGGGAGCGGATCTGAGCAAGAAGGCAACCATCAGCTTTGCCACATGCGTCTGCGCGCGCGTTTATCCGGATGGAACGATGACCATCGCCAACGCCGGACATTTGCATCCCTACCGCGATGGGCGGGAGATCGACCTGGTGGCCGACTTGCCGCTGGGCGTGGTTCCCGATGTGCAGTACGAGCAGGCTTCCTTTGAACTGAACGTGGGCGACCGGCTGATCTTTCTCTCCGATGGGGTGGTTGAGGCCACCAATGCCCATGGAGAGCTATTCGGCTTCGAGCGAACCCAGCAGGTGAGCAACGAATCGGCGCGCTACATTGCGCAGACGGCGAAGCGGTTCGGCCAGAACGACGACATTACCGTGGTCTCGCTTTATTTTGCGGCGCGCACCGCGCAGCGTGCCGGGAAGCGCGTGCCGCAGGAAGTTTGAAGGGCCTGCGGAATAGAGACGGTTTGAGGTTTGTGCTTTCCCACCCTTGCGACAAAGACAAGAACATCGCAAGGATGGGGCACCCGGCATTGATCTTCTTCACATGGAACAAAAAGGCGCCCATCGTGCTTTATGCGCCGCGAATCTGGCCGCGGCCATTGGCCTTCACGGTGTACATGCGGCTATCCGCCGCGCCGATGATTGCATGCACGGTCACGCCATCTGCTGGAGAGGTGGCCAGACCAACGCTCGCGCTGACTGTAAGCTCAAGGCCGCCGCGCGTGGCGAAATGCGTGGTCATGAGAGTGTGCAGCACGTTTGAGCAGAGCGCCTTGGCGGCGATTGCGCCCAGCTCCGGCATGAGGATAACAAACTCATCGCCGCCGTAGCGGAAGCAGAGATTGCCCGGCCCGCTCAGCTCCTGCAGGCGTCTCCCCGTGCTGGCGAGCAGATCGCTGCCCACCAGGTGTCCGTGGGCGTCGTTGACCAGTTTGAAGCGGTCGAGGTCAAGAAAGGCCAGGCTCACGGGAAGGCCCAGCAGGGTGCATCGCTCGAGTTCGCGTTCCAGCACATCGTAGAGATGGCGCGCGTTGTAGAGTCCGGTGCAATCGTCGGTGATGCTCAGTTGCTGGATGTGGGCCACATCGCGCGCGTTCTCAATGGCGATGGCCGCATGGTCGGCCAGGATGTGCAGAAAGGCGATGGTCGAGTTGCTGGTGCGGTCGGCGCGTGGGTTGAAGATCTCGATCACCCCGTGGGTGCCCTTGCGGCCGCGGACAGGCAGCGCGATGACGGAGCGCAGGCGCTTGAGACTTCCATTCTGCTCGCTGCTGAGGCGTGGATCTTGCTCGGTTTCCAGCCGTTCGGGAACGATCAGGGTTTCCCCGTGCTGGGCCACCCATCCTGCCACGCCTTCGCCGACCTTGACGCGCAGGCCACGCAGCGCCTCCTGCTCACCGCCCGTGGCCAGTGCGTAGGTGAGCTCCTGGGTAGTCTCATCGAGCATCAGCAGCGTCCACAGCTCCGCTTCGATGGTCTTCTCCATGTGTTCGAGGATGGTGCGCAGAATGGTAGCCAGGTCGAAGCTCGAGGTGAGCGAGCGCGTCAACTGGTGGAAAAAAAGCAAATCGGAGAGCGGGATGCGGTTTTCCGTCTCGATTGTCATGCATCGACCCCTGGGGGAGTCTTGAGCGGCTCTCCAATACGCGTGCGCTGCTCAGCGGCGTGGAGGGTGGCTTTTTCTTGATAAAAAAGCCACTTTAGGCTTGTGCTTTCGGCTTGCAGCAATTGGAGAACCGCTGTAGTGTGCATTCTGTCACATCCGGCGTACGGCGCGATGAAAATCGCATGCACGATTTGCTTGTGAAGCGAGGAATCGTATAGGAAGGCAATAAGTCTGACAATGGCGCGGCCGGCTCAGCCGCCGATATGCACCATGGACCGCGAGGGCTTCAGGAATCCAGGCTCCCCGATGTGATGACGCGCTTCCTTCCCCTGAACAGTACGGTGGATGTAAGCGCGAAGTTCCGCGTCGTCCGCGCCGGAACGCAAACGGCCGTAGAGGTCGTGCTCCGTCTGCGAGAAGAGGCAGGTGCGAATTTTGCCGTCGGACGTGAGGCGGACGCGGCTGCAGGCGCCGCAAAAAGCCTGTGTGACAGGCGCGATAATGCCGATTTCGCCCTTGCCGTCGGCAAAGGTGTAACGGCGGGCTGTCTCGCTGGCCTCGCGCGGCGGCAACTCGACCAGCGGCAGAACACGGCCGATGCGGGCGACAATTTCAGCCAGCGGAACGACGATCTCCGGAGTCCACAGGCGGCCTTCTTCGAGGGGCATGAATTCTATGAAGCGGACGACCACGTCTTCCTGGCGCGCGAAATGGGCGAATGCTTCCACCTGATCGTCGTTGAAGCCGCGCAGTAAAACGCAGTTGATTTTGAGCGGCGTGAGCCCGGCGGCGCGGGCGGCGCGAATGCCGGCCAGCACTTTCTCAAAGCTGCCCGGGACGCGCGTAATGCGCTCGAAGGTGGGCGCGTCGACGGCGTCCATGCTGACCGTTACGCGGTCGAGGCCGGCAGCCTTGAGCGGTGCGGCCAGGCCGCCGAGCAGGTGCCCGTTGGTGGTGAGGGCCAGGTCGAGTGGATCGCCGAAGAGGGTACGCCAGCTTGCCAGCTCTTCGACCATCTCCACCAACCCGCGGCGCAGAAGCGGCTCGCCGCCGGTGAGCCGGACCTTGGTTATGCCGAGGTCGACAAAGAGGCGAATGAGGCGCAGATACTCCTCGATTTCGAGTTCCGCATATTGCGCGCCGACTTCGCCAGTTCGGCAATAGACGCATTTGTAGTTGCAGCTGTCGGTAATGGAAACGCGCAGGTCGTGTATGACGCGGCCGTGGCTGTCTGTGAGCCGCTCTTGGGCGGCTGACGCTGACGATACGGTTGGGGAAACGGCGGCCATAGACAATTTTGAGGGTATACCGACGCGCATGGTTGTGCCAGGGGACGGCTCATCCGCATCGGGAATCCGGGCCCATTGTTGCTGAGTTGAATGTCCCTTCTATGAATTCTGAAGCGCAGCCACAGGAAATTCCGAAGCGAAGCCACAGGTCCTTCGACTCCGTTTGGCTCAGAAAAGCGAGCCAAACTCCGCTCCGGATGACAGTCAGCTCCAAAAAAAGGAAGTTCAGACCTGCAGCAGAGCCGACTCAGTCGATGCGCGGTGTGCCCTTGCGCAGAACCATGCCGGTGATGCCGAAGACCACGATAATGGCCACGGCGATGGCGAAGTAGTAGGCCATGGGATGCGCCCACCCCGGCGAATAGCTCAGGTCCTGGCCGATCCACAACAAGAGAACGGTTGCAATGACCGCGAACTGGCCGGCGATGACCAGGAACGTGTGGCCAAGGTCGCGCCGTTTGTCCAGCGCCTCCACCTGGTCGGGGGTCAGGTTGCGCTCTTCGGGGGGAAGCAGGGAATTGGCCATCGAGTCTCTCCAGTAGTGGGCGGGTCGCGCCAAAGTTTTGTTGTCAGCCGGTATTGTCAACCAGCGGACAACAACCCGCACGACCTTCACATTTCGATTCAATCACACGTTGCAGGGGCTGCGCCAGTGGAGGGTCAGCAGAGCAAGATCGGAATTTCAAGCTGCAGGAAGCGGCGGACCTTCCACCAGCTGGCGGGTCTTCCAGGAACAAACGAGCCAGGAACAAACGAGCCAGGAAGCAGCGAGCCAGACCAAGCGAGCCTTCCACGAAGCGGCGGACAATGCTTTTACATTTGGCTTACAAGCGCATGACAACAGGAGGGTGTTGAGTTGGCTACCTTTGAAGTTGTCCCCAGGTCTGCTTGCAAACCAGACCACCCCCAACGGACGCCGCAACCGTCGAATTCAAGATAGCGAACTGCGGTGCGGTTTCGAGCAACGTGTCCCTTTAGATTCCAATGGCCACCGCTCCTCGGCCTCGGACACGCGCTGGACTGCTCTACACTCGCTTGACCGGCTGTGTCGGGCGAGTGCCTTATTCCCAAAATCT
>JBEKVS010000131.1:0-15603 GCA_049513795.1 Occallatibacter sp.
GACCGCGTTTCCTTGGAGCGCTTCTTCCACGGCACGGCCAGCAGCCAGTCGATATAGTTGCGGCTCACCGTAGACTCGGCCGACATGGGCGGCATGGCTTCAAGCTTTTTCAGTTCCTGAATCGCCTTGTCCAGCACATCCTTGGGCATGCCGGCCGCTTCAATCTTTTTGCGCAGCTCGTCGAACTCGCTCTTCTCGCCGCGGCCCAATTCTTTTTGGATGGCCTTGATCTTCTCGTTGAGGTAATACTCTTTCTGCGCCCGCTCCATCTGCCGCTTCACGCGCGACTGAATGTTGCGGTCGAGGTCCAGCTTCTCAATTTCAATATCGAGCACATCGGCAATCCGCGCCAGGCGCGCCGCCGGGTCGAAAATCGCCAGCAGTTCCTGCTTCTCTTCAATGCCGAGTTGCAGGTTCGCGGCGATGGTGTCGCTCAGCTTGGCTGCTTCATCCATGCGCACCGTGGCGATGATGGTCTCGTAATTCAGAGACTGTTGCAGCTTGACGTATTGCTCAAAGAGGCCCGTCACGCGGGTCATCAACTGCTCGACGGCCGGAGTCATTTCAAATTGCGATTTGCCCACGCGCACCGTGGCCACAAAGAAGCCGTCGCGGTCATTCACTTCCATCGACTTGGCGCGTTCCACGCCTTCGACCAGCACCTTGATGTTGCCGTCAGGCATCTTCACGCTCTGCACGATGTTGCAGATGGAGCCGACCTGGTAGATGTCTTTGGCTTTTGGTTCGTCGATCGAGGCATCGTGTTGCGTGGCAAGAAATATTTTGCGGTCGCCGGTGAGCGCCTCTTCAAGAGCGCGCACGCTCGACTCGCGGCCCACCACAAACGGCGTCATCATGTAAGGAAAAATCACCATGTCCCGAATTGGCATCATGGGCAGCTTGCGCGGCTCGTTCTTTTCTCGGGATACGGTCATAGTTCCCCCTGGAAGCTTAGATGCAGAAATGAGGCAATTGTTTTCACGTCAATCGCGCATCGTATGAAGGGAATTGTATATCACCCGTTGGTCACCACTCGGGAAGCTTACCGTGCCTTGAAAACTGACCCACCCGCAGGCAACCCTTTCCATTTCAGGAAGAGCGTTGCATCGGCTGAGTAGGCTGCCCGTGATTTGCACAGGCTGCAGGTTATACATCCCTCACATGGCCTCAGGGCTCTCGATTCCAAGCCAACTGAGCACCACCATCAACTCGCGCAGCGCAACAGCCGCCGTAGCCAGCAGAAATGCCTTCCGAGCCGGGTCTTCCTCGGTGAGGATGTGGTGCTTGTGGTAGAAGTTGTTGAACTCCTGGGCCAGCTGGAAGGCATGCTTGGCCAGGTAGCCCCGCCTTGCGAAAGATGTTGCGCGCGCGCACTACGGCGTATTGAATGTAGGGTCCAGTTTCCCCCTCGAAGCTCAACGCGTCTTTGAAGTCGAAGGCGATGACCGAATTGCGCGTGAATTTGAGCATGAAGTAACGCAGCGCGCCAATGGCAATCTGCCTGGCAATGTGTTGCCGCTCCGCTTCATCGCGGCCAGTCTGGCGTGCGTTCACCTCGGCGCGGGTGGCGGCAATCAGCTTGTCGATCAGGTCGTCGGCTTTGACGCCGAAGCCCTTGCGCCCGCTCACCTCAATATATGGGCGGCTGAGATCTTCTTCGGACACATTGTAGCCAAGCTCAACCGCGCAGCGCGGCGTGAGAGCGACCATCTCATAGCTGAAGTGCGTGTAGCGATCAGCCTGCTCGGTGTAGCCCATGCCACGCAATGCCTGAATGACATTGGCCTGCGGATCAGATTGCCGCGCGTCGATCACGTTATAGATGGCCTGCGCGTTGCCAAAGTGCGGATGCGTCGCTTCGCCGTGTTCGGCCGAGATCCAGCACTCGTGGTCGGGATAGGCAAAGAACGGCTTGTACCCAAAGTCCTTGCCCAGCAAGCCAAACTTCCATAGGTGATAAGCGATGTCCTTGCCCACGTACGTCACGGTGCCTTGTGCGTCCGGATCGTAGGTTATCTTATCGCCGACCACAATCCGCTTCGAGCGAACGATCACCTTCGCATCCTCGTCGACCTCACCCTCGGCAATCTTTGATCCGGGGCGAGTCATTACCCAACAGCCCGCGTTCTTCCCCTCCTTCTCGAAGCGCAGAACTCCAGTTTGTTTAAGCTGCTCGAAAGCCGCATCCCAGAACTTCAAGTGCAGAATCTCGCTCTCGCGAGGAAGAAAATCATACTCGATGTCCAAGCGCAACATTGTTTCAAGATGTCTCGTGAGCACAGCCGTAGAAATCAGCTCCGCGATCTCAGCCGTCTCATTCCCGCCCTTCTCGATCTCGTGCAACACATCAAGGCGGATTTGTTTGCGCTTCGCAACCAAAACGGTATTCTGGTCGATGACGTCCAGGGCCATGTACCAGACGTTTACCCGCGCGTACAAATCCCAGCAGTAGTAGTCGATCCACGCGTCCTTGTCACTTGGATTCTTCCGCACTCTTTCGGCAAGGTAGTCGATCCGCCTCCTTATCCCCGCAAGCGTGTGCTGTTCGGCGATCGGAAGGTCGGGGATCGTATCCAATTGGAGGTTCCTGAGTGCGACAACGATGTCGGCCACCTGCACTCCGGTGTTATCGATGTAGTTCTGCACATCGACTTTCTGCCCCGCGGCGCGCAACAGGCGCACAAATGTGTCGCCCAGAATGGCGTTGCGCAAGTGCCCAACGTGCGCAGCCTTGTTGGGATTGATGCTGGTGTGTTCCACCAGCGAGTGGCCACCTGCGGTGGGGCAGACGCCTGCGTCACCGGCCGGGTGCCCCACCCTCGCCGCGTCTTTGTCTTTGCGGCCAGGGTGGGAAAGCACGCCCGCCACTGTGTGCACAAAAGAACTTCGATCCAGCCGCGCATTGATGTACCCCGCGCCCGCGAGCTCGAAAGAGGCAAATCCTTCCAAATCGCCCAGCGCAGACACAACCTCCTGCGCAATGATCTTCGGCGCCTTGCGCAGCTTGCGAGCCAACTCGAAGGCGACCGGCGTCGACAGTTCCCCAAACTTCAACTCCGGCGGAATCTCCAGTGGAATCGTCTCCAATTCCAAGCCGTACTTCTCTTTCAATACCGTGCGAATATGCCCGCCGAGCCGCTTTTGCATTTCCAGATACAAGTCGATATGCCTCAGAAATCCTTGATTTTCAAGGCCGATTCTACCATCAGCAGTCGCATCCATCGCTGGCCGTTCCGCACGCCTTGCCGCGCCGCCTTTGCCGCCATGCCGTAAGATGACAAGTAGATTGTCTTCTTGCCCTTAGCCTGCAACCGGGGCAACGATCGAAGACGACAACTTTGCCGACAACCTCGCCAATGAACGACTCCAGCCCAGCCCGCTATTACCTCACCACGCCGATCTACTACGTGAATGCGCGGCCGCACCTGGGGCATGCCTATTCCACCATCGTTTGCGACGCCATTGCGCGCCGCAAACGGGCCCTGGGCATCGACACCTGGTTTCTTACCGGGACCGACGAGCATGGGCAAAAAGTCGAGCGGTCCGCAGCCCTGGCCGGCCGCACGCCAGCTGAATTCGCCACCGCCATCTCGGCCGAGTTCCGTGGCCTCTGGGACCAGCTCGGCCTTACCTACGACGACTATATTCGCACCACCGAAGATCGCCACAAGCGCGGCGTTCAGCATTTGTTTGCCACCCTGCGCGATCGCGGCTTCATTTACAAGGGCTACTACACAGGCCAGTATTGTGTCTCCGATGAGGCCTATGTCGATGGCCCTGCCGGTACGCCCTGCCCCGATTGCGGCCGCATCACGGAAACGGTCAGCGAAGAAAATTACTTCTTCAAACTTTCCGCTTTCGAGCGCAAGCTGCTGGAGTTTTACGACGCCAATCCGGAGTTCATGGGCCCGGAATCGACGCGGCGCGAAGTCATTTCGTTTGTACGCTCGGGGCTGAAGGACTTGTCGGTGAGCAGGACAACGTTCTCCTGGGGCATTCCCGTTCCTGGCGACGAGAAGCACGTGATCTATGTCTGGCTCGACGCGCTGGCCAACTACATTACGGCGCTCGGCTACGGGTCGGACGCGCCCGAAGATCAAGCCCGCTTCAAGAGATTCTGGCCCGCCGACCTGCACCTGATCGGCAAAGAGATCAGCCGCTTCCATTGCGTCTACTGGCCGGCCTTTCTGATGGCCGCGGGTATCGCGCCTCCCAAGTCCGTGAAGGCCAACGGCTGGCTGCTCTTCGATCAGGGCAAGATGTCCAAATCCCGCGGCAACATCGTGCGCGCGGAAACGGTGCAAGCGGTTCTCGGCGCAGATGCCCTGCGCTACTTCCTGCTGCGCGAGATCCCCTTCGGACAGGATGGCAGCTTTTCCTTCGATGCATTGGTTCAGCGCTACAACGGCGACCTGGCCAACGGCTACGGCAACCTGGTGAGCCGCGTGGTCAACATGGTGCACAAGTACTTCGGCGGCGTGGTGCCGGAAGTGCAGGAAACTGGGGCTGAGTTCCCGGATCAATTTGGCATTCAGGTCCGCGCAGGACTTACGGTCCCAGCATTTTCCATTGCCTTCGACGAGCTGAACTTCTCCGAGGCCCTGAAAGGCTTGTGGGCGCTGGTTGCGGAAACAGACGGCTACCTGACCACCAATGCACCCTGGAAGAAGCCTCCAGAGCGCTCGGAAGCCGACCACGCCGCCCTGCAGGCTCGGGTCCTGGCAACGGCTGCCGAGGCCATCCGCATCATAACGGCACTGGTTTACCCCATTCTTCCCGACGCTGCGGCTAAAGTATGGCTGCAGCTTGGTCAGGGCGAGATTGCCGATGCGGCAAAGAGTTCGTTCCTGGCGCATTTGACCTGGGGTGGACTGAAGGCCGGAACCCACTTCGGCGAGCCCGCGCCGCTTTTTCCCCGCGCAGAAAAGGATGCGACCACCCTTATGCAAAACCTGGAAGAGGAGAACAACCGCACCGTGATTGAGGCCGCTGCCGACAAGGCAAGCGCGGCTAACTCCGCTCCGCAAGCGCCTGCGTCCGCGCTTTCCATTGAACCTTCGCCCGCTGCGGCTTCGCCCTCCGTCGTGTCGGTGCAGCCCTCGGCGGGTGGCACAGCCGATAAAAAGCCCTCCGAGCCGGGCGAACACAACTTGACGCCGCCCACGCATGCGCCGGTCGACCCCGAAAAGCAAGTGGAGACAGTTCATGTGCATCCAGTGGCCGCGGAACACCTGAGCGCACGATTGAGCGCTTCGCCGGCAATGGCACCAACAGGGGGTCCGCTGGCTTCGCCGGGGCAAGCGGGCGACGCAGGAGCCGCTCCCGATGCCAAAGACCACAGCCCTCCGGCCGGACAAACCGATCAGATCGGCATCGACGATTTCATCAAGATCGACCTGAGAGTCGCGCAGATCCTGGTAGCTGAGCGCGTTCCCAGAGCCGACAAGCTGCTGCGTCTCGAAGTCGACCTGGGTTACGAGAAGCGGCAAATCCTCGCCGGCATCGCCCAATACTATGAGCCGGAAAAGCTTATCGGCCGCAAAATCGTCATTGTCGCCAACCTGGCCCCACGCAAGATGCGTGGACTGGAGTCGAACGGCATGTTGCTGGCCGCTTCGCTCCCCGACGGTGCGCCTGTCCTGGCCGGATTCCTCGAGGAAGTCCCGCTCGGGGCGCGGCTCAAATAGCCTCTTTCTCGAGAGATGTGATGGCGCTCCGTATTGCCCATACACATAAATCGTGCCATACTTACACATCGAGAGGACGAATGCGGACCAACATCGACATCGACGATGAGCTGATGAAGCAGGCAATGGAGGCGGCGGGCGCGACCACCAAGAAAGCGGCCGTGGAAGCAGCTCTCCGTCAAATGGTCCAGATCAAGGCGCAGGGAGCCATTCGCAAGCTTCGCGGCAAAGTTGTGTGGCGGGGTCACGATGAAAATTGGTTTGCCTCCGATGAGGAGGCTCGGAAGAAGTATCGGGAAGCAAGCTCGACGATTGAGCCCGATTTTCCAAGCGCGGACGCACCAATTGACCAAAGTGAATTGGCAGCCGATCAAGGTCATCGCTGAGAGATGGTTATAGTCGACACATCTGTGATGCTCGATTACCTGGCCGACCGCGTGAATGCTCAGACGGAGTGGTTGGATCGGCAAAGCGATTTGCAGCGCCTGGGGATCACAACTTTGATTCAGTGCGAGATTTTGCAAGGAATCCGCCACGAAGGCCTGTTTACCGAGACTTTGACCGCCCTACGCCAATTCGCCATCTTTGAGACCGGAAGCGAGCCCTTGGCGCTTGCATCCGCGCGCAACTACCGAGCGCTACGAGGCCTCGGTGTAACGATTCGAAATACGATCGACTGCCTCATCGCGACCTTCTGCATCGCGGAAGACCACGAGTTGTTGCACCGCGACCGCGATTTCGATGCGTTTGAAACTCACCTGGGGCTGAGAGTTGTGCACCCGCCGGCAATTCCTCTTGCCTGACGCTCCATCGCTCAGCAGAAAGTTGTCCAGCGCTACCGAGGTCCGCATTGCTGATTGATTCCCATGCCCACCTGGATAGCGAGCGCTACGCCGATGACCGCGCCGCCATGCTTGCACGTGCCTACGAGACCGGCATCGGAGCAATCCTCGCCATCGGCATCGGTGAGCACGCCTCCGGCATGGATGGCGCCTTCAACCTGTGCCGCGAGTTCAACCCGCAAACTGCTCAAGGCGCCCATTTCCCCCGCCTCTACGCGAGCGCCGGCGTGTACCCGCACAACACGCCAGAGGCGGATGAGGTCGTGCTCGCCAAGCTGGACGCCCTGCTGACCGAGCCCGAAGTCATCGCCTGCGGCGAGATTGGCCTGGACTACTACCACGACGGGGCGCCGCATTCCGTGCAGCGGGATGTCCTCATCAAGCAGCTTGAAATCGCCGCGGTTCGCAAGCGGCCCATCCTCATCCATTGCCGGTCGACCGGGGATGGCGCGAACGGATCATTCGATGCCTGGGACGATCTCTTCGACGTTCTTGAGTCCCATTGGCGGTCTACCGGTCTAGGCGGCGTGATGCACTGTTTCGGCGGCGGCTGGGAGCAGGCCCGGCGATCGCTCGACTTGGGCTTTCTGGTCTCCTTTGCCGGGAACCTCACCTATCCCAAGGCCCAGCCGCTGCGCGACGTGGCCGCGCGCATACCGCTGGATGGGATGCTGGTGGAGACCGATGCGCCCTGGCTTGCCCCTGCACCCGATCGGGGAAAACGCAATGAGCCGGCATGGGTCACGCGCACAGGCCGGGTCCTGGCCGGCCTGCTGGGTGTCTCCGATGTGGAATTAGCTTCTGCGACCACGAAAAACTTTGCCCGGCTGTTTCGCCTTGGGGCAGACGTGGGAAACTGATAGAGGCATTCGATCCAGGTACAGCACGCAGAGACCGCGTGCGGCAGGCATTGCATGCATCAGCCTTTAGGTGTTTGAGGAAGCGAAGATGGCCCAGGAGAATTCGTTCGACATCGTCAGCAAGGTGGACATTCAGGAAGTCCGCAACGCCATTGACCAGGCGCTCAAGGAGATACGCCAGCGCTTCGACTTGAAGGACTCCCATTCCGAGATCACGCTGCAGGAGGCGGACAAAGAGATCCAACTGGCGTCGGCTGGCGAGTACAAGCTCGAAGCGGTCAAGGAGATTCTCGGCCAGAAGCTGGTCAAGCGCGGCGTTTCTCTCAAGAACCTGACCTACGAAAAAATCGAGCAGGCAGCCGGACAAAGCGTGCGGCAGAAGATCAAGCTGCAGCAGGGCATACCGACTGAAAAGGCCAAGGAGATCGTGCGCCTGGTCAAGGACTCAAAAAAGAAAGCACAAGCCAGCATCCAAGGCGATACAGTCAGAGTATCCAGTAAAGACCGCGACGAGTTGCAGGCTATTATCGCTTTATTGCGGGGAAAAGATTTAGGCGTGGATTTGCAGTTCACCAACTACCGCACCAATTAACCACCTGCGGTGGGGCAGCCCTCCCTGGCTCAACCAACCATTCGCAGCGGCCGCATTGTAGGATAAAGCACGAGAACCGGAGAACATTGAGCACACTGGCGATAGCGACGGCGAGGGAGGTGTTCGATCTGCTGCGGGACGATCTCGTAGCCATCGAGCAGGAGTTGGGCCGCGACGCCGCCTCCAGCGTCAGCACCATCACCGAAATTGCCGAATACCTGCGCGAAGGCGGCGGCAAGCGCATTCGCCCGTCGCTGCTGCTGCTTTCGGCCCATATGCTCGGCTACTCCGGTCACGGCGCTATCCGCCTGGGTGCGGTGGTCGAGATGGTGCACACCGCAACCCTGGTGCATGACGACATCATCGACGGCGCCGACACGCGCCGCGGCCGCCCCTCCGCCAACACCACATGGGGCAACGAAAAATGCGTGCTGGCCGGCGACTGGCTCTACATGCAGGCCTTCAAAGTTGCGCTGGAAGAGAAGAATTTGCGCGTCCTCGATCTGCTCATCGGCCTCACCCAGCAGATGGTCGAAGGCGAACTCCTGCAGATTCAGAAGCTGGGCAAGGCCGTCTCCGAAGCCGAATACTACGACCTTATCTTCCGTAAAACGGCCTGCCTGTTTGCCGTCTCCATGCGCCTGGGAGCGGTGCTGGCCGGAGCCACCGAGGCTCAGGAAACGAGCCTGGCTGCCTATGGCCGCGCCGTTGGCCTGGCGTTCCAGATCGTCGACGACGTGCTCGACCTTACTGCCACGGAGGAAGTGCTGGGAAAGCCCGTTGCCAGCGACCTCCGCGAAGGCAAGGCTACGCTGTCTGTGATTCACTCCTTCGACCACGGGACGGCCTCCGATCGCCAGACCATCCAGCGCGTTCTCGATGACCGCAGCTTCGAAAATGTCGCCCGCCAGCAGATTCAGGAGATCCTCATCCGCAACGGGTCGGTGGAGTATGCCATGTCGGTAGCCGACCGCTACGCCGAACAAAGCCGCCGCGCGTTGGCTCCGCTCCTCGATTCCGATTTCAAGCGCGCCCTGCTCTGGGTGCCGGACTTCGTGGTGGCACGGGACAAGTAGGCACGAGGCATGGAATCGAGAGACCCAGATGTGTGGACTCACGTCGACCGCTATTTCAGCGACCTGCTCGTCCCGGGCGACGAAGCGCTAGAGGCCGTTCTCAAGGCCAACAGACAGGCTGGCCTGCCCGCCATCGACGTCTCTCCGCTTCAAGGAAAGTTTCTTGACTTCCTGGTGCGCATCTCCGGCGCGCGGCGGGTGCTTGAGATTGGCACCCTGGGCGGCTATAGCACCATTTGGCTCGCCCGCGGACTTGCAGAGGGCGGACGCATCGTGACCCTGGAACTTGACCCGCATCACGCGGAGGTTGCTCACGCCAATCTGCAAACCGCCGGCGTCTCGGATTCGGTCGATCTCATCGTCGGTCCGGCAAGTGAAAGCCTGGCAAAGCTGGCGGAGGCATCCGCGCCGTTCGACCTGATCTTCATCGACGCTGACAAGCGGAGCAATCCGCAGTACCTGCAATGGGCGCTCAAGCTTTCACGTCCCGGAACGGTCATCGTGACTGACAATGTGGTCCGCGATGGTAAAGTCGTGGACCGAGACTCCGATGACCCCGACATACAAGGGGTTCGGGAATTCACAGAATTGCTGGCCAGCGAGCCGCGCCTCAGCTCCGCCGTGCTTCAGACTGTCGGCGTGAAAGGCTATGACGGTTTTGCGCTTGCCGTCGTTGTCTCTTAAGACCATAGTCAAGAATCCAGCCAAACCATTCGCGGAGATAAGCCAACCTCCAACTCACGGACTTACTGCGCCATCATGGCTCTCAATGCCGCTTCATGTTCCGGCGGCAGCGGTTTCTTGTTCAGTTGGTCGTCGCAGACCACGTGAACGGTCTCGCCTTCGGCCAGTAGCTTGCGATCCTTCTCTTCGCCGGACGCCTCGCGCAGAATGCGGTAGGCAAACTTGATCACCGAGCCGCGCAGCAGCGAAGGCCGTGTCTCGATCACGATGCGGTCGTCATAGCGTGCCGGCGACTTATAGCGACATGTCGCCTCGACCACAGGCAGAATGCATTGGTGATCCTTTTCCAACTGGCTGTAAGCGAGCCCGAGAGAACGCAGCAATTCGACGCGTCCGATCTCAAACCAGACCAGGTAATTGGCATAGTAGACAATGCCCATCTGGTCGGTCTCGGCATAGCGCACGCGTACTTCAGTGGTTACGGGCATAGTGATTAGCGGTTAGTGATTAGTGGTTAGTGATTTGTGGTTAATGATCAGGGGCCATCGGTTGGGCATTCAGCGACTGCAGAATAGCGTTGATCATTTTGCCTACTTCAACGGAGAGCCCGACAGCCTCCGTAATTGTCGCTCCTTCGCTGTAACCGAGATCGCGAGCAATTTCAAGTTGCGTTTGCAGTTCGGCGTTGGAACCGCGTGCGATTCCGAGGAATTGGCGGAACTCCCCGGTGCTCAGCCTTGCCTGTCCTTCTGCGATATTGCTGGGAATGGAGACAGCCGACCGCCGTAGCTGGCCACAAAGCCCATAGGCTTCCTCCCTCGGAAACCCCTTTGTGAGCTTGTAAATCGCAAGCGTCAGTTGCATTGCTCGTTGCCAAACAAGCAGTTCGCGAAAGGACTGTACCATCTTTCCACTTCCATGTGGACCACCAACCGTCGCCAACCACTGGCCACTAACCACTAACCACTAACCACTGCTTTTTACGGCTTGAGGTGCGTGAACAGCGGCAGCCGGCTCACATCGTTGAAGACGGTGAAGGCAAAGAACGCGATGATCAGCACAAACGCCGCCTGGTAGATCCGTTCCTTGACGTTGACTTCGATGTCGCGCCGAATAACGCTCTCAATCAGCAGAAGCAAGATCAAGCCGCCGTCGAGGATAGGAAACGGCAGCAGGTTGATGATGCCCAGGTTCAGGCTGATGGCCGAGGCCAGGCCAAGCTTGGGCAGCCATCCCTTCATCTCCGCCGCGTCGCCGGCCATGCGGGCGATGCCCACCGGACCCGACATCTGCGAAACCGAAACCTTGCGCGTGAAGATGCGCCCCAGCACCTCGACGATGAGCGAGGAATTCTGCACGCAGAACTGGCCGGACTTGAATACGGCAGACTTCAGCGGCAATGGAGAATTGGCAAACGGAATGGGCACTGGCACAAAACCGAGCTTCCAGCCCGCCGAGTCGAGCTTGGCCGGATGCGCCACGATGGGCGGCAGAACGGTTCCGTTGCGCTCAACGATGAGTGAAACCGGCTTGCCCTGCCCCGCCTGCATGTAAGCGAGCAGCGTTTGCACGGTGTGAAATGCATGACCGTCGACAGATTCAATGGCGTCGCCATCGCGAATGCCCGCCTGGGCCGCGGGCCAGCCCGGCTGCACCTGCTGCACGCCGATCGGGCCACGCACGAACTCCGGGATCGCGCCCAGGTCGCTCACATCGAAATCCTGGCTCCTTGACGGAGGGGGTATGCGCAACGAAAGCTGGACAGTCTGGCCGTTTCGATTGACGGCGAGAGCCACAGTCTGGTTCTGATTCAACGCGGCGCGCTGGTTGACCTGGTCCCAGTCAGGATTTTCGACGGAATCGAATTGGGTAATGATGTCGCCGCCCTGAAGGCCCGCTTGTGCCGCGGGCGAATCGGGAACCACCCATTCCACGGTTGTGGTGCTCACCTCGTGACGCGGAAGTTCATTGATCCAGCCGTAGTAGAAAAACATCATTGCAAAGGCCAGCACAAAGTTCGCCGCCGGCCCGGCAACGCCGATCAGCATCCTCTGCCAGCGCGGATGCGAAGTGAAGGCGCCGGGATCGTCACCGAGCGATTCTGCGTAGGCGTTCGTGAGTTGGGGTTCGCTATCGGCAGCCAAGCCGGGAATCTTCTCCGCCAACTGTTGCGCGACGGGCGTACCGGGAGTCGAGCCGCTGATTCCATCCGGCGTTTCTCCCGTCATTTTGACGTAGCCACCCAGCGGGAGCAGACAGATCTTGTACTCCGTGTCGCCGTACTTGAATCCGACGAGCCGTGGACCGAAGCCCACGGAAAACGATTCGACGCGGACGCCGCAAAGCTTGGCGACAGCAAAATGGCCAAACTCATGCACCACCACCATCAGCCCCACAAGGACGACAAACGCGACGATAGAGACTAGAAACTCATGCATAGATTTGCAATTTTTCCTTCGATCGCTCCCAGCGGCCAACGGCCTTGCGGAGTCTTGAAACGACCATCCTGTTTAGGATGCCCTAGAACGCGGCTAAGGTCTCCCCGATTGTTGCATCTGCGGCGCTCAAAATACGCGCCATTTCCTGGCGCCCAGGTCACCGATGTGCTCAAAACATCATTACTTCAAGAGCGCATGTGCCGTTTGACGCGCCTCCCGGTCCCGGGCGAGCACCTCCGCAATGGTGGTGGGATGCGCCTCCGCCGTCGCGGCTAGCACCCTCTCAATTGTACGCGGGATGTCGAGAAACGGGATGCGCCCTGCCAGAAAAGCCTCGACAGCAACTTCGTCCGCGGCATTCAGTGCGATGCAATGCGCTCCGCCTTTTTCCGCCGCTTCAAAAGCGAGGCGCAGGCAGGGGAAACGCTCGAAATCCGGCGGCTCGAACTCCAGATGGCGCAGCGCGGCCAGGTCGAAAGTCAGCGACGAAACAGGTCGCTCCGGGTAAGCCAGCGCATAGAGAATCGGAAGCCGCATGTCGGTGACCGATATCTGCGCCAGAATCGACCCGTCCACAAACTCGACAAGCGAGTGAACTGTAGATTGCGGATGAATGGTCACCTTGACCTGGCTGGGCGAAACGTCGAACAGGCGGCAGGCCTCAATCACCTCCAGGCCCTTGTTGAGCATGGTGGCCGAATCGATGGTGATGCGCCGGCCCATGATCCAGGTGGGATGCTTGAGGGCCTGCTCCGGGGTTATGGAAGAGAACTGGTCGAGCGGGAGTTGGCGGAACGGGCCGCCTGAGGCGGTAAGCCAGATGGTCTTCACTTCACCATGAGAGCCGACCCGCAGACACTGGTGCACGGCGTTGTGCTCGCTGTCTATGGGGAGAATCAGCACATTGCGCTGTCGAGCGGCCGCAGTAAGGATCTCGCCCGCCGCGACCATGCATTCCTTGTTAGCCAGGCCCACGGGCTTGCCGGCCAGAATGGCGGCGTGTGTCGCTTCAAGGCCGGCCACGCCCACAATGGCGGAGACCACAAAATCCGCTTCGGGGAGGGTTGCACACGCTACAGTTCCCTCGGATCCGTGGACAACCTCGACGCCTGTGACACCGGCTTGTCTCAGGCGAATGGCCAGTTGGCCTGCATGTTCCTCTTTGGCCAGCGAGACAATGCGTGGCCGCCAGCGGATCGTCTGCTCGAGCGCAGCCTCCAAATTGCTGCCTGCGGCCAGGGCCGCCACTGAGTAGCGATCGGGAAACTGCTCGACGATGGAGAGGGTGCTTTGGCCGATGGAGCCGGTGGAACCGAGGATGGCGAGTCGTTTCAAAGCTTCAAAGATGGTTCTGCTGCCGCATTCACCGTATTTCGCATGAGCGGGATGCAATCCATCTGCTCAGAAGCGCTGGTGAATAACCTGAGCGTACCACAGCACCGGGGCGGCCAAGAGCAGGGCGTCGATGCGGTCCAGCACCCCGCCGTGGCCAGGCAGCAGGGTTCCGGAATCCTTCACTCCCGCCGAACGTTTGAGCGCCGACTCGGCCAGGTCGCCCACCTGCGCCGCGAGGTTGACGATCACCGCCAGCACCAGCCAGTACCAGGTATCTTCCGGGTAGGAAAGCTTGGCCGAGTCGAACCGGACCTTTAGCAGGTGTTCCAGAGCCAGGAGTCCTCCTGCCGCAAGCAGGCTGCCGGCCACCGAACCCAGTGCGCCCTCCCAGGTCTTATTGGGGCTCAGCCGCGGGGCCAGCTTGTGCCGGCCAAGGTTGCGGCCCACATACAGAGCCGCAATGTCTCCGGCCCAAACCACACAAAGCAAAAATGTTACCAGGGAAGGACCATTGGCTTGCTCGCGTAGAGCAGGCAAGGCGAGCAAGGTCAACCCAGTATAGAAAAAGCAGAAGATCGAGAGCGCCGAATCGGCCACGACCAGCTCAATCTCAGAAGCGAAAACACACACAACAAGCAAGGCCAGGCTGCCGAAGCCGAAGATCGATAAGGTCAGATCGGGATAGTAAAAGTTGCCGGCGAAGAGTGCTGCGAGGGCCAGGATGACCACAATGCGCGGCGGTTTGGCGCCGCTCAGATGGGCCATGCCGAGGTACTCCCACGCCGCCAGCGCTGCCACAGCCGCCGTCATCAGCGTGACCAGCCACTGCTGCCCGATGAACACAATCACCAGCACGAGCGGGATCAGAACCAGAGCTGTCAGGATGCGTTTCATGCCAAGGGTGAGGATACACTGCCTGCGGCGATGGCGAGCCACGCACACCCACTTACAGGATAGACAGGTACAGATATTCAGACTGTATAGACAGTCCGATAGTCTTCATATCGATTGATATTCTGGCTGTTTTGCGCTATGCTTGTCCAGTCGCATGAAGGCATTTCTTTCGGGCGCCCGATTGAAAGGAGAATCACAATGCTGCACGGATCAAGCGATCAAGTTAGAGCTGTGGCGCTTGAAAAGTATTTGGAGCCGGCGCTTCGCGCAGGGAGGAAGCAGGTTTCGGTCGCGGTACGAGATGTGTTGGAGGACTTGGTGACCAGGGGCTTTCCCCCAGCCAATATTCCTCAGATCTGCACCGCCCTGAAGAAGCAGGCGTTCCTTCGTCAGCACGGAATTGAGATCGATCATATTGAAGGCCCGCCGTCCAAGATGAGTCCGACTGTTGTTTTTCACTATCGGGTGGCCAACCCCGATCGGAACGGAGCGACGAGAGAGAAACCCGCCGAGAAAAAGCAAGGTGAGTCCGGCGAAGAAGACCCCTCGGCCAGGGCATATCGGCTTACTGAAAAGCTGCGCGGCCTGCTCAAGGAAGAGTTGGCTGCCTACGGAGGCGGCGAAGCCTTTCTGCGCTGGATTCGCTCGGAGGACGAGGATGCCGCATGAGCCGTATTTACTGGGACTCAATGCTCTTCATCTATCTCCTTGAGGGCCACGCAACATTCTCCGCGAGAGCCCAACAGCTTCTTGATCGCTCCTATCATCGGGAAGACACGCTCTTCACGAGTTACCTCGCCTTGGGTGAGGTGATGGCCGGAGCGGAGAAATCGCCCTACTCCGTGAAGGCACAGGAGATGCGCAACACAATTACAGAGATGGGATTTTCCTTCCTGCCATTCGGTTCCGGGGCTGTCGAGGCTTTTGTTTTGCTTCGCACAAAAGAAAAGCTCAAGATCGCGGACTCGATTCATCTGGCCTGCGCGGCCTCAGCCGGAATCGACCTGTTCCTGACCGGCGACAAGCAACTGGCCAGGCTTGATATCCCAGGCATTCAATTCATCGCCGACTTCAACAATCCTGTCTTGTAATCGCCCTTCAAAGCTATTGATCCAGGCTGGCTAGCATCGCTTCATCAGGCAACCTCTCGGCATTCTGATTCGTGTATCGCCTCAGGCCTTCTTGCCATCATCCG
>JBEKVS010000132.1:0-15182 GCA_049513795.1 Occallatibacter sp.
AGTTCCTGATTGGTGTGGAAGTCGGCATAAAGGGAGACTAACATGAGTGGGAGGATACTTCAAGTGGGATGCGCCCACGACCCGGCGCCGAATTACATAGGCGTCGACCCCGATGACCTGCCTTACTGAGGCTGATCGAGCACGGGAAAATCTTGGATGAGGGATCTTGCGCCGTTACTCGCGCACGCTGATGGCCAGCGCCTTCATCTTGCGATAAAGGTGACTGCGCTCCAGGCCCAATAGCTCGGCGGCGTGGCTAATGTTGTTGCGGGCTTCTTCTATCTTCTTCAGAATGTACTCGCGCTCATAGGCGTCGCGCGCCTGCTGCAGCGACGAGAACTCTTCCGTCGAGCGCGTGCCGGCCTTATGCGTCAAGGGCGGCAGATGCTTGCGCTCGATGCGCAGCGTGCGCGGATTGAGGATCATCACGCGCTCGACCACATTGCGGAGTTCGCGCACATTGCCTGGCCAGTGGTAGGCGGCGAGGGTGCTCAATGCCTCTTCGTTGATCTCCATGCGTGGACGGCCATATTCGCGTCCGAATTCAGCCAGGAATTCGCGCGCCAGCAGCGGGATGTCCTGCTTGCGCTCGCGCAGCGGCGGCACAAAAAACGGCACCACATTGAGCCGGTAGAAAAGATCTTCGCGGAAATTCCCTTTGGCGATCTCCTCTTCGAGATCCTTGTTGGTGGAGGCGATGAGGCGTACATCGACGCGCAGAGGCTGCGTGCCGCCGACGGGCGTGAAGAGCTGGTCGTCAAGAGCGCTGAGAACCTTGGCTTGGGTCTTCAGGCTCATGTCGCCGACCTCGTCCAGGAAAAGGGTTCCGCCGTCGGCGCGCTCCAGCGTGCCGCGCTGCTCGACCGGGCCGCCGGGTTGCGCACCGTGGCGATAACCGAACAGCTCGGCCTCAATGTGCGCTTCGGGGATGGCGGCGCAGTTCAGCTCGACAAACACACTGTCGCGGCGCAGGCTCTCGGCGTGGATGGAGCGGGCGATCAGCTCCTTGCCGGTGCCGGACTCGCCGTAGATGAGCACGCGGCCGTTGGTGGGCGCCATCAGCATTCTTGAGCACGATGAGGGTGCGATCCAACGAAAGGGGCTTCTCGAGAAAGTCGTAAGCGCCGAGCTTGGTGGCCTTCACGGCAGTCTCAATGGTTCCGTGGCCGCTGATGATCACCACTTCAGGGCGCATCTCGACGGCGAGGCGGTGCATGTCGGCGAGGACGTCAAGTCCGTCGCGATCGGGCAGCCAGATATCGAGCAGGACCACCTCGTAAGGAGCATCGCGAAGAAGCTCCAGCGCTTCTGTGCCGGTGGCCGCGGTGGCGACCGAGTAGCCCTCCTCGCGCAGAATCTCCTCAAGCGAGTTGCGAATTTCCACCTCGTCATCGACTACAAGAATGTGATTCATGAAGCCAATCCCTTGAAGGTCGGTGCCGACGAATCCTCCAGCTCGGGACGGGCCGGCGTCGCTTGGACGAGCACCGGTTGCGCCGGCGCACCAGGCTCCATCAACGGCAGCCGCAGCAGGAAGCGCGCGCCCTTGGGGCTGTTGGCTTCGGCGCGCAGGCTGCCGCCGTGCTCCTGAACGATCTTGGCCGCAATCGACAGACCAAGGCCGGTGCCGCGGCTCTTGGTGGAATAAAAGGGCAGAAAGAGCCGCTCGCGAATTTCGTCGGTGAGCCCATGGCCAGTGTCGGAAACGGCAATTTCGACCGAGCCGCCATCTTCGCTGAGCGAGCTGTGCAGACCCAGCACGCGCAGCAGGCTGCCTTGCATGGCCTCGGCGGCGTTGTCGATCAGGTTGGCCAGGGCGCGGCGAATGGCCTCCGGGTCAGCGAGAACGGTGGGCAGATCGGGTTCCAGATTCCACTCGACAGTAACCCCTTGCAGCCGGCCGGCGAACATGGCCAGTGCTTCTTCGACCACCCGGTTGAGATCGCATGCGCGCGGCTGGGGCGCGGGAAACTGAGCCAGCGCGGAGAACTGGTCGACCAGCGTGCGCAGCGTTCCCACGCAGCCCAGAATCACCTCGCTGCATTTGCGAATCACTTGCAGCGAATCCGCCTGGCGGCGCTCCACGTGGCGGGCGATGCGCTCGGCGGAAAGAGCGATCGGCGTGAGCGGGTTCTTGATCTCGTGCGCCACTCTCTGCGCAACTTCTTTCCAGGCCAGCTGCCGCTGCGCGCGGAGAAGCTCGGTCATATCTTCCACTACCAGAACAGTGCCGGTCTGCCCATGGGCCAGTTCCAGGCGCGCGCTGGTCACCGCCAGGTGGATAGTGCGGCCGCGCGCCGGCAATTCAATCTCAGTAGACGCGGCGCCCATTCTTTGTCCGCGGCGGATGACGCCGGCCAGATCTTCCCAGCACTCGGCGGGCAGCAGGGATTCAATGCGCTCCCCGGCAAGACTCAGGTCTTCACGGCGGCCCATCAGCGCGGCAAAGGCGCGATTGGACTGCAGGACGGCACCCGATCCGTCCAATGTGACCACGCCGCTGGGGATGGTCTCGACGATGGTTTCCAGTTCGCGGCGCCGCTCTTCGATGGCCTGGTTCGCGGCCGTTAACTGCGCCGAAGAGCTCTCCGCCAGGGACCGGCTGGCGTCAAGGTCGGCGGCCATGTGGTTGAACGAGCGCACCAGGTCGCCCATTTCACCGGTGGCGATGGCGGCCACGCGATGGTCGTATTTGCCGTCGGCAATCTCATCCATGGCGTCGGCCAAGGCCTCGACTGGCCGGGTGATTTGCTTGGAGAGAAACAGGGCCAGCCAGACGCTGGAAAAGAAGACAAAGACCGTAATCAGCAGCAGAAGCAGGAAGAATGTGTCGCGAATACGACGACGGGAGCGGAAGAGCTGCCAGTATTCGTCGGCGCCAGAACGGATGCGCGTCACTGTCTGGCTGAGGCCCTTGGGCATGGGCAACGCCACCACCACCATCCTGCCGGAAGCCGTAGCTGATAGGCCCAGGGCATACTCCTGCCCGCCGGCCTTGAACACCGCCTCATCGCCTCGCCGCGCAGCGGAAAGCAGATTGGCGGAAAGAGGTCCGCGCAGCTGCACCGCGGCTCCAAAACTGCCGGCATCATTATTTTCCGGCAGCCAGGGAAGCAGGCTGGCAGGGGTCGACTCAGCCGGGGCCTGGTAGCTGGCAATCGCGCGCTGATCTCTTGCATAGATCACGGCAAAGCCGTCGCTCAAGGTGATGCGGCGCGAAATCAACTCGTCCTGCATCTCCGCGGCGTCCTTGTCCAGGGCCCCCGACGCGGCGATCGACTCGGCTTCCACGCGTGCATTGTCGGTGACGTATTGCGCCAGTTGCAGCACTACCCGCGTCGAGTCTTCGCGAAGCTGCGAAGTGCTGGGCGAAAACCATCGGTCGATGGAACGGTTCATGAGGTTGAAGCTGAACAGGAACATGAATACGGCCGGGGTCAAGGCGATGAGCCCCGCACCCAGCACCATGCGGGTCCGCAACCGGGCGCCAAGTTCGCTGCTGCTCTGGCCCACATAGAGCTTGAGAATGTTCCTGAGCAGCAGCATCAGCAGTACCAGCAGCAGCAGGAATACCAGCACCGTGAGGCCGGTTAAAGCCAGCGTTTCGCCGGAGGTTTCGGGATTCAGGAAGCGCACGCTCGAGGTGTTGAACCAATTCAGCGCACCCAGCAGAACGAAGAACAACAAGACTCCGCCTGCAAGCAGAGCAATCGACCGGCGCCGTGGAGGGCCACTCAATGGCATGGGCCGATTATAGAGCGATTCGAGCAAACCGCGCGGGCGGGCTCAGCCGAGAAGCTGAGAAACCAATAAGCAGAAGCTGGCTTTCAGACCTGCGAACAACCCAACGGGTTCAAGGTGAGGTTGGTGATGTTGGTAACAATTTGATCGGAGGCGTAGCGTGGGCTGCTGGAGAGCTTCTTCCATTCCGGATCGTTGCGGAACGCCTCCCACTTCGCGCCCAGTTCAACCTGGTCGGCAAAGCTCACCATGTAGGTCAAGTTCGGCATGCGCGAGCCGATCAGTGTGTCGCCGAAGAATACTAGATGGAAGCCGGCGCGGAGAAAGATCTCGAACTCGCCGGAGTGGAACATCTCCACCTTGCGCACATGGTCGCCGTAGCTGGGGCTCTCATAGGTGCGCAGTTGAAACATGCGCTTGGCTTTTGTCGCGCTGGACGGAGGCGGGGTTAACTTCGGCCAGCCGGGGAACGCCGACAGCAGTGAACTCTCCACACGCAGGAAGGGCGGCGCGGCGGCGGTTGCATTCCAGAAGGGATCAGCGGCTTTCAGGAA
The DNA here is from genome assembly GCA_049513795.1 of Occallatibacter sp. Taxonomy (GTDB): domain Bacteria; phylum Acidobacteriota; class Terriglobia; order Terriglobales; family Acidobacteriaceae; genus Telmatobacter. The sequence continues at coordinate 4,296 of JBEKVS010000132.1, forward strand.
GGCAGCATCCTCGACGAGATGAAGATCGAGCTCGGCGAGAGTTTGCACCGACGAGCCGGGAATCAGCAGATAAAGGGCCGGCGTCTCGGGCCCAAAGTCCAGGCTGAACGCGCCCACCGGCCCCATGCCCATGCGCGTGAGAGCAGGGATCAACGCATCGGAGAAATAGCTTTCGGCGAGCTTGCCTTGCGGGCCCTGCTGCAGGCCGTAGCGACGAATCTGGTAGTACTCGTGGCCGGATGCCGCCGTGCTCGCCTGTGCTGAAGCACTCTTCGTAACTGCCAATGCTGAAGCCGCAACCGATGCGGTTAGAAATTGACGCCGTTTCATGATGCCTCCAATCGGAAAAATAATTCTAAGGCATTCAAATACGAGTACGAGCACGCGTGAGCAATTAGTCCCGAATACTACGACCACGCAGATAAGTGGTTTCCCAGGTCTCAAGCGCGAGACCTGGGGCACCCAGCAGCCGTCGGCTGGATTAGAGAATCATGGGGTTGCAGCGTTAGTTCCGGGTCCCTGGTCCCTGATCGCTGATCGCTAATCCCTGATCCCTGATCGCTGATCGCTAATCCCTGAAATCAGGCCAGCACGCTGGCGGGCGCGGTCCACTCGCGCTGCTGGCTCTCGGCTACGCCGCGATGCGTCAATGTTCCCAGCCAGGTATTGAGCCCTTCTGCCAGCCCCGGATCCTGTTTGAGCGCCTCGTGCGCGCCGAGATTGGCGATGCGCAGCAGATAGGGGAAGGTTGAGTTGGTCAGCGCCAGCGTGGAGGTGTGCGGCACGGCCCCAGGCATGTTGGTTACGCAGTAATGCACCACGCCATCCACTTTGTAGCTGGGGTTGGAATGCGAGGTGGGCCGCGCCGTCTCCACGCAGCCGCCCTGATCGATGGCCACATCCACAATCACTGCGCCCTTTTTCATCTGCGAGACCATGACTTTGGTCACGATTTTGGGGGCGGTTGCGCCGGGGATGAGCACGCCGCCGATGACCAGGTCCGCTTCCCGGGTAGATTGCGCGACGTTGTAGCTATTTGAGGCCAGGGTGTAGAGGCGCCCACCGAATATGTCGTCCAACTCGCGGAGCCGGTTCATGCTCACGTCAACCAGCGTGACTTTGGCTCCAAACCCGAGAGCGATTTTGGCCGCGTTGGTGCCCACCACGCCTCCGCCGATGATGGTCACATTGGCCGGCGCCACACCCGGCACGCCCCCCAGTAGAATGCCGCGGCCGCCGCGCTCCTTTTCGAGATAGGTGGCACCGACTTGCACGCTCATGCGCCCTGCCACTTCGCTCATCGGGGTCAGCAGCGGCAGGGTGTTCTGGCGGTCGCGCACGGTTTCATAGGCAATCCCGATTACTTTCTTCTTCAGCAATTCATCGGTCAGCCCGGGCAATGGCGCGAGATGAAGATAGGTGAACAGGACCAAGCCGTCGCGGAAGTAGGCATATTCGCTCTCGATGGGCTCCTTCACCTTGACCACGAGGTCGGTCTTGCCCCAGGCATAGCCGGCTTCGCCCACAATTTCGGCGCCGGCGTTTTGGTATTCGGCGTCGTCAAACCCAGACTGCGTTCCGGCCAGGGTCTCGACCAGCACGGTGTGCCCAGCCTCGGTGAGTGCCTTCACGCCTGCGGGAGTGACCCCAACCCGGGCCTCGTTATCCTTGACCTCTTTGGGAACGCCGATGATCATCGCTGTCTCCTGTCTCAACAGAATACTCGGCCCGAGTCGCCGGCCTCGAAGCACAAGCAGACTGGGGTGGCCAGCTTTGCACAGGCCTGCGGAATATATACTGCCGGAGATCGATGCCCGGCAGCCCGGTGCTGTCTAAAGGCATGAGCCTCCCGAGCAGGAAAGCCGTGAATTATGGCCTCACGTTACCCGTGCACGGCGCCCACAGACCCAAAGTGATTGACTTTGCATTACGAACGCGCAGCTTTAACGCTTTCTGTGCATGGCCGATAACACGAAAGAAAGGCCCGAAGGCATCTAATATGTAGAAGGAATCCCGCTAAAGGAGCACGGCCAAATGCAGGATGACGCCCGGCAAGACCTACAACCGAGAAGTTCCGCGGGATACCGTCCGCTTTTACCCGCCGGACTGACGAGCGGCTTCGCGAGTTCGACACTCAGCTATGTCGCAACCGCCGTGGCGCTTGGATTGTTCGTCGGATTGGCTCTGGCGGTAATTGCCGATCATGCGCGGGTGGCTGCGGCACCGCAGATTGCAACATCGCCAACGACGGCGCCCACTGGCCCGGTTGTGGCTCCCGCACATTCGGCTGGGCAGGTCCTGCATTCGGCTGCACCGGTCCCGCATTCGGCTGCGCCGGTCCCGCGTTCGGCTGCGACGGCCGCGCGCCCAACTGCGCAGGTCCGCTATGCGGATGGAACACATCCGCGTCGGGACGGAATACATTCGCGGCCGAGCCAATTCAAAGACGTCAGCGATCGCCCTGTGATGCGGCGGGTTGCCTTCCAACAGAAGCACGGTTTGATTGTTCGCCCGGAAGACCAGAAGAATCCCAATCCGCCCGAGCAAAAGCCCGCACGCCAGCCTTACGTGTCTCCCAACGAGCCTTCAGCTGCGAATGAACCCACCATTGTGGAACCGCCGGACGGGGCACCGACGGGCGGTCCATTCGTTATCGGCATTCAGGGCGACAACACCGTTGCCTATTACGATGCCGCTACGGGAACCATTCAGACCTACGAGGGGGAGACTTATGTGTTGGCCCAGGCAGCCAGCGAAGGCAGCGGGGTGCAATGGCAGAACTACCCTTTCAACATCCATTATCGCTGCGACAATGAGGGGAACTGCACCTTGAGCCACGGCGGGGCATCGGCGATTGCCAAGCTGGCGCGGTAAGTCTCCTGCGCTGAAGGGCGCGGGATCATTCCACTCAAATTTGTCGGATTGGGATCATAGTCGCCCCGTCCAATAACCGGGACGTCGTTTGTTATGTGCCACGGCGACTATGAAGACGGTGTCCTGCCAATCGAAGAAAACGATGAAATATGGGAATCTTCCAAGCATGACTCGGCGAGTCCCATGCAAATAGGAAGCGTAGCGAAGCGGATAAGTTGCGGCTTTGGAAAAAGCGGCAATTAACTCTTCTTGAGATTTTCGAGCCGACGAAGGATTTCGTTCTGCGTACCACGCAGTCGCATGGTGTGCTTCCCTGCGAGCGCTTTCGTGAACCCGAAGAGCCTTCACGCGTTCGGTATGGACCGCAACTCTGCCGCGACCTCATCCAATGAATAGGTCACTGCGGTTCCGGCCTTGATCTCCTCAACCCGGCGCGCAATTTCGTCATCCCAGGCGGCCGTTACTTCGGCCTCCGATGCGCCGCTTTCCTCCCTGTCTACACTCTCCCAAAGTGAGTTCGCCAGCAGGATGCGCTGTTCCTTTGTTAGCTCCTGTGCAATTTGTCGGACTTCCTCAAAGGTGTGCGGCATGTAGATATTCTAACGCAAAACCAGATATAGGAACCAAACCACAGTCTCAATGGCGACATATCCGGACAACCCGGCTAATGAATATATTGGCGGTCTGTGAGTCGCTTCGCGCAGGACGGCCAATTCATCCAGTGTATAGTGGATGTCGCTCCACTATTCCGCATTGTCGATCTGCGCTCTCTGCAGCTTGTCGGAGTAATCGACATACACGGCCTTCCATGTAGTGTAGAAGTCGATGGAACCAAGACCTTCGCGATGGCCATTGCCTGTTTGCTTCACCCCGCCGAAGGGTAAGTGGACTTCCGCGCCGATGGTGGGCGCGTTGATGTAGGTGATGCCGGCTTCGAGATCGCGCATCGCGGTGTAGGCGCGGTTTACATCCTTGGTGTAGAGAGACGTCGATAAGCCGTAGTCGACGGAGTTAGCGATCTCGATAGCTTCTTCATAAGTCGCAAACTCCATCAGACTTACTACCGGGCCAAATACCTCTTCCCGCGCAATGCGCATGCCGGGAGTAACTCCGGCCAACACCGTCGGCTCGAAAAACGTGCCCTTGGCATAACTCCCCTGAGTCAAAGCATGCCCCCCTGTCAATAACCTGGCGCCTTCATTGAGAGCTATCGAGACGTATTTGGTCGATGTGGCGATCTGGCTCTCGTTGACTTGCGGACCTACTTCGACGGTTTCATCGAGGCCGTTGCCTACTTTCAGTTTCTTGGCGCGGGCGATGAATTCTTTTGTAAATTTCTTAGCGATTCCATGTTGCAGCAGAATGCGGCTGGTGGCCGTGCATCGCTGTCCGGTGGTCCCGAATGCGCCCCACAGTGCGCCTTCAAGAGCCAGTTCGAGGTTGGCGTCTTCCATCACGATCTGCGCGTTCTTGCCGCCCATCTCGAGCGACACCGGCTTGAAGGTAGCCGCGGCCCGCTGGGCGACAAGCGAACCCACTTCGCTCGATCCAGTGAAGCTGATGGCGCGCACATCGCGATGTTCGACGAGCGGCGCACCGGCCTCCGGTCCATAGCCGCAAACTATGTTCACAACTCCGGGCGGCAGACCCGCGTCAATAAGCGCCTGCACCAGGTTGTAGGTAGACAACGGAGTGTCTTCGGCAGGCTTGATGACGCACGTGTTGCCGGAAACCAATGCCGGGAAAAGCTTCCAGCTGGGGATGGCCATGGGGAAATTCCAGGGCGTTATCAACCCCACCACGCCCACCGGCATGCGCACGCTCATGGCAAACTTGTTTTCGAGTTCGCTGGGCGTGGTTTGGCCGAAGAGGCGGCGGCCTTCGCCGGCCACGTAGAAAGCTTCGTCGATGGCTTCCTGCACGTCGCCGCGGGTCTCGGCCAGCACCTTGCCCATCTCGCGAGTCATGTCGCGGGCATACTGCTCCTTGCGCTCCTTGAGAATGAGACCCGCGCGCATCAACACCTCGGCGCGCTTGGGTGCTGGAACCAAGCGCCAGGCGGCGAACGCTTTCTTGGCCGCGGCGACGGCCAATTCAACATCTTCGGCGCCGCTGTCGGGAAAGGCGCCTACAACGTCGGTGTGATCGGCCGGGTTCAGATTCAGAAGGGTTTTTCCGCTTGCAGCGGGGATCCACTCGCCGCCAATCAGGTTGCAATACACGGGATGATTCATGGCATTCCTCGAAAAAAATCAAAAGCGCCGGAGCGGAAAAGAAGGGATGTTCCAATCCGGGAACCAAGTGGAGTTTACCGCATTGGATCAGGATGTTACCGACGTTGGATGGGTCTACCACACCCTTTAGCCATTGGCCGTACAATGAGTTTGAGGTAGATTTAATTTTCTGATGTCATCGAACGGATACCCATCCCGCTCTTCTCGGTCGCACGGATTGCGCTCGCTCTTCAGCATGTTCTCGAGCGACCTGGCCATCGATCTTGGCACCGCGAACACATTGGTCTTCGCCGCGGGCAAGGGCATCGTGGTCAACGAGCCCTCCATTGTGGCCATCAACAAAAACACCGGCGAGGTGGAAGCGGTCGGCAAAGAGGCCAAGGAGATGCTGGGCCGGACTCCAGGCAACATTGTCGCCATCAAGCCCATGAAAGATGGCGTGATCGCCGACTTCAAAGTCACCGAGAAGATGCTCAACTACTTCATTCAGAAGGCGCACAACCGCAAGATGCTGGTGCACCCGCGGATCGTGATCGGCGTGCCCTCTGAGATTACGCAGGTGGAAAAGCGCGCAGTTGAGGATTCGGCCTATCGCGCCAAGGCCAGCGAAGTTTACCTGGTGGAGCAGGCCATGGTGGCCGCCATCGGCGCCGGGCTGCCCATTACCGAACCCTCCGGCAATATGGTCGTCGACATCGGCGGCGGCACCAGCGACATTGCCGTCATTTCGCTGTCAGGAATTGTCTACTCGCGTTCCGTGCGCATGGCGGGTAATCAGATGGACGAGGCAATCACTAATTACCTCAAGCGCAAGTACAACCTGCTCATCGGCGAACGCACCGCGGAACACATCAAGATGGAGATCGGCTCGGCCTATCCGCTGGACAAGCCTCTGACCATGGAGATCAAGGGACGCAACCTGATTGAGGGCGTGCCCAAGACAATCAGCATCGACGACAGCGAGATTCGCGAGGCGCTGGGCGAGTGCATCGCGGTGATTGTGAATGCGATACGCGTGGCGCTCGAACGCACCCCGCCGGAGCTTTCGGCGGATATCTCCGACCGCGGCATCGTGCTCACCGGCGGCGGGGCGCTTATCAAGAACCTCGACAAGCGCATTCGAGAAGAAACCGGGCTACCGGTCTCGGTGGCCGACGATCCGCTGGCTTCCGTGGTGCTCGGAACCGGCAAGATGCTCTCCGACTTCCGCCTGCTGCGCAAGATCAAGATCGACTAAATGCGATAGCCGGCAGTGCAGGATTCCGGTCGCGGGATCCTGCACTGCCGGCTATCGTTTTCTCGGCGGGCTGGCCAGCCATCAATATTTGATGGTTGCCTCGCTTTTCGTCCAACTCGCTCCGTAGCCGCATTGCGGCGATAAGCCAGACCAAAGCTGCCACAATGACCAGGAGGGAGTAATCTTCTCGAACTTGTCGTTATAAACAGTCACATCGTAGGCTTCGAGCTTGCCACCCGCGGGGTAATCGCTGCACGTGGAGACGCTATAGACCTCGAGTACGTTGGCAAATCCCCAATTGAAGGTCTGGTGCTGGCTTGAGCTGTTTTTTAGCTCGGTGTGAGCGCCGCTGGTCAGGTCCTTCGTTGTGATGTCCCACTTGCCGCAGGAGAGCGTGCCGGCGCTGCAGGTGTTCTTCATCTCGCCATAGATGACATGGCCGGGTTCGGTTGGTTCGGGGGTACTGTAATAGGTCGTACCCTTGGCGCAGCAGTTCCAGCTGGCGATTCCCCACTCGTTGGTGTAGTAGGCGTTCCACCCCAGCACGGGCTGAATGATGGTCGCCACGTCGTTCGTGTCCTGCATGCCCGGGAAGAAATAGATGGTCTGGCCGTCGTGCGAAGTCGGCGCGTCCGGCACCTTGAATTCCGACGTGATTTCACCGTAGGAAGAACCCGTTTCAATCTGCACAGCTTCCATCCAGCTATGGCCGATATACGGTGGCTCACCGCCTTCGGCATCTGCTGAAGATTCCGCAGGCGCCATCTCGCCACGAGCCGAGAAATGCGGATAAGCGCAAGCTGTCATGGCGTCGAAAGAGCCGTCTATATGCTCGATCGCCAGTTCGTCCGGATGAAGGATGTCGCCGTTGGCCACTTGCTTGACACAGCTGGGATGGAAGTAGCCCATCGGAGTAGCCAAGTATCCATCAGGAACGGTCAGCGGGCGGCTTTTTCCCGCGGGAAGCTGCGCTTGCACTGCCATGAGTCCAGATAAGAGCGTAATGGAAAAGAGACACACGGACGCCTTTCGCGGCGTCGGGAGATGAAACATGGGCGGACCTCCATTTGATTCCGGGCTGGATTGTGGCGGCTGTGGGACTGATACCAATATGTGGAGTTAGAAAATGTGAAGTTAGAAACTCCGAGCTTTCTCAGACTATACGGACCATTTTCTATTGAAGTCAATGGACGTTACTGGCAGACCGGTTAAGGGCCATATGCCAAACGTACGTATATTGAAGCACTCAAGTGCGCACTTCCGTTCGCCCCTGCTATGGCCGATATAAGGCGGTTCGCTGCTTTTTCCCAACTCAGGATTAGCCCCTCGGAAACCAGTGTCCCATCGGAGGTCTGATGCGCGTAAGCGCGAGCCGGCATGGGATCGTATCGCCGTCGTTTGAAGGGCTAGCCAGCCTCAGTATTTGAGGGTCGCCTCGCTTGACGTGAAACTCCCGCCATAACCGCACAGTGGCGACTTGATGGGAGGGTTGTTTTCTTCCCAAGCCTTCAACAGCGACCAGGACGGGCTAGTCTTCTGGAACTTGTCGTTATAAACGGTTACATCGTAGGCTTCGAGCGATCCACCCACGGGGAAGTCGCTGCACTTGGCAACGCTATAGACCTCGAGCACGTTGGCAAACCCCCAATTGAAGGTCTGATGCTGGCTCCCACTTTTTGCCAGCTCCGCGGTGTCTCCGGTGTTCATATCCTTTGTAATGATGTTCCACGAGCCACAGGACAAAGTGCCTGCGCTGCAGGTATCCTTCATCTCGCCGTAGATCACATGGCCGGTGGCGGTAGGTTTGGGCTTGCTCTCATATTGAGTGCCCTTGGTGCAGCAATTCCAACTAGCAATGCCCCACTGGTTGCTGTAATCGGAGTCCCATCCCAGCACAGGCTGAATGATGGTGCCGTTGCTGTCGTTGTAATCCTGCATGCCGGGGAAGAAATAGATGGTCTGGCCATCGTGGGAAGTCGGCGCGGGCGGCACTTTGAATTCTGTCGTGATTTCACCGTAGGATGAACTCGTTGTTGCCTGCACAGCTACCATCCAGCTATGGCCGATATACGGCGGCTCGCCGCCCTTGGCATCTGCCGAGGATTCCGTTGCGACCATTTCACCCCGAGCCGTGAAGTGCGGGTACGCGCAAGCTGTCATGGCGTCGAAAGAGCCGTCCTTGTGCTGAATCGCCATCTCATCCGGCCTGAGAACATCGCCTTCCGCCAATTGCTTGACACAACTCGAATGGAAGTAGCCATTTGGCGTAATCAGGTATCCCTCGGGCACTGTCGCCGGACGGTTCTTTCCCGCTGGGACCTGCGCTTGCACTGCCGCGAGACCGGAAGCGAGTGCAAAAGAAAGAAGACACATGGACACCTTTCGTGGCGCCGAGAGATGAATCATGAACGGACCTCCATTTGATGCGTGGGCTGGATTGCGGCGGTTGCGGGGATGAATCCAATACTTGATGTGAGAAGTTCTAATTACCCGAACTATATTGACGATATTCTATCGAAGTCAGGGATTACCCAAGGGGATACTAATGATAGACCCACTAAGAATCCAATGACCATCGTTAGTATACTGATGTCACTCGCGTGTGCACTTTGGTTTTCTCCGCAGCGCAAGTTCTTTACATGGAATCGTTCTTCGCCCGCTATCGAAATCTAGCCGTGCTGCTGGTCGTCCTGCTGGCGCAGATCATTGGCCTTGCCACCCAGGTGCGCCGCACCCGGGAAGGACGCAATACGCTTGACCCCGGTGACGGCCCTGGGGTTCGCCTCATCCGGCTATGGGCGAATGCCCTGGTTTCGCCCCCGGAGCGGGCCATCCACTCCTCCAAGCTCGGGATCGACTATCTTTGGAACAACTATGCGGATCTGCGCCATGTGCGCGAGCGGAACCAGGATCTGCAGAAGACCATCGACCGGCTGCGCCTGGAGCAGGCCGCCTTGCTCGAAGACGCGCGCCAGGGCCAGCGGCTGCAGGCACTGCTCAAGTTTCAGGAGAGATACATCTACAAGACAGTAGCCGCGCAAGCCATTGGATCGAGCGGCAGCGATCAATCGCGCGTGCTCTATATAGATAAAGGCTCCTCCGACGGTATAGCGCGCGACATGGCCGTGATTACGGCGGACGGCATCGTCGGCAAGGTGCGCGACGTGTTTCCGCATACGGCGCAGGTGCTGGCCATCAATGACCAGTCGAGCGGCGCGGGCGTAATTCTTGAAGCCACACGCATTCGCGGCATCCTGCGCGGCAATGCCGCGGGCCAGCCGCAAATTGTGGACATTCTGGCCGACAAGCGGATCCAGAAGGGCGAGAATGTGGTCACCGCCGGCGGCGACGAGATCTTCCCCCGCGGCCTGCCCGTCGGCGTTGTAGAGAACGTGGTTACCGACCCTGAGCGGGATGGGTTTATCAACATCATCATTTCGCCGGCCGCTCACCTTGACCGGCTTGACGAGGTGCTGGTCATCACGTCCACCGACCCGCGCTTCTCACCCGAGCAGCAAAAGGACCTGGCTGACAGCCAGGCTCTCAAGGGCGATGAGGCGGCCATCCTCAAGCAGGAAGAGGAGCAGAAGAAGGCCTCTGCGGTGATGGCCGAGCGGCTGCCGGGACTGATCGACCCCAAGCTTCCCCCGGATCAGCAGCCTTTGCTGGACAGTTCGAACCCCAATCCGGTGGCTCATCCGCCTATGGCCCTGCACCCGGACCGTTTTACGCCAGGTGCGGCCGCTCTTGCGGGAACTGCGAGCCAGACAGAGACGGGCACAGATCAAAAAGCCGCATCTGGATCTGGGGCACAATCCCAGCCAAAGAAGACTTCCGCCAATGCTGACGGAGCATCCACGGCCGCATCAAAAGCGAAACCAAAACAACCAGCACCAGGAAAGCCTCAGCCAGATCAGTCTCCGACCGACCAACCCAGGCCTGATCAAACCCAGCCGGCTGAACCCGCGCAGACCCCACCCCCGCAAAACAAGCCACGCCAGAGCGAGCTGAGGAGAAACTGATCGCCATGCCTCTGCTCGGCGCCGAGCTTCGCCGCGACCTAGAAATTCGCCGCTATCCCATTCTGGTTTACGGGCTTGTGCCGCTGGTTGCGCTGGTCCTCCAGGCTTGGCTGCCGCGCGTGCTCGGCGACTATGCCTGGTTCGACCTGCCGCTGGTGGTCACTGTCTACTTTGCCCTGGGCCGGCGCAGTCCCATTCTGGGAACACTGATGGGCGCGGGAATGGGGCTCTTTGAAGATGCGCTCACGCATCACGCCATCGGGGTCAACGGCATCGCCAAGTGCGTAGCCGGCTTTCTGGCCGCATCGGTCGGCGTGCGCATCGACGTTGAGAACCATACCATCCGGCTGGTTCTCAACTTTTTGCTTTCCCTGCTTTCGAGCGCGCTGGTGGCTTTTGTTTCCCGTTACCTGCTGGGACTCTATACAGAGTGGCGCTGGTACACGGTGCTTTATACGGCCGTTGGCAACTCGATCGTGGCCCTGGTGCTGTTTCCCGTTCTCGATCGGCTGCAGGTTAG